>DATJNE010000162.1:0-31254 GCA_035508305.1 Acidobacteriaceae bacterium
GCCGGTGCGCAGGGCGATGAGTTTCATCACCACCATCAGCAGCGCCAGGCCCATGGTGAGCTGCGGGAAGAGGTAATGAAAGGTTACCGTGAACGCGAAGTGGATGCGATGCAGTACGAGGGCGTCCATACCGTTCTGAAGGTAACCGGGGAGGGCGCCGCGGGACTGTGATGGATGTCACAAGCGGGAGAGCCGCGAACGAAGGGAACCGGGTCCGACCTCGGTTCGGCAAGCCGCCTCAGGCGACCACCGACACCCCTCCCTGCTTTCCGCGCGCCGGCCGGACGCTGATTTCCACGTCCTGTCCCGGTGCGGTCAGAAAATCCATCGGCCGTTCAACAGAAAAGGAACCAGAGCGGGCCTGGGGTTCGATGCGGACGGAACTGCTGCAGCCTGCTTCCCCTACTGCAGGTGGATTTCGCTCTGCAGCTGCAGATCGTTCAGGATCGCCGGGTTGGTCTCGTCGGTGGCCAGCAGGTTATGGCACAGGCTGCAGTCGTTGCTCAGCGCCTTCCCGTTTTTCGCCACGTGGCTGCCGTCGTGGCAGCGGAAGCAACCGGGATACGCCATGTGCCCGATGTTATTGGGATACGTGCCCCACGTGACTTTCATGTCGGGGAAGACGTTGCGGTCGTAGATCGCGACCAGGCGCCTGGCTGACGCTTCGACTTTGTCGCGCTGCGAGGCCCAGACCGCGGGGTAGTTCGTGCGGTAATAGTCCTCGAGGCCGGAGGCGATTTTCTGCCCGGCTTCCGCCTGCGAGGAATAGGTCGCCTGGATCAACTGGAGGCCTTCCTTGTGGACGAAGGGAAGGCCGGGATCCGGAGTGCCGGCGAGCATAGCTTCGTCGACGGCATCCTCGGCGGTCTGGAAGACGTGCGTCGCCTGATTGTGGCAATCGATGCAGTCCATGGTGCGGCGAACGCCGACGATGGGGCCCTGATGGTCCGAGCTGACGTACTCGGTTTTGGAGCCGTCCGGATTGGTGGCGGTGACGGCGACGATGGTCTGCAGCGTGTTGTCGGTGGCGACGTATTCGAAATCGTTGAGGTGGTGGCCGTGGATGCCGCTGCGCTGCGAAACCGAGTCGACGCCGCCGAGGTGAAGCACCAGCACGGTGCGGGTCATGGAGTTCTTTTCGTCGTCGCCGAAGGTGGTTTTGACCAGCAGTTTCTCCCCGATGAAGCGCGTGGGGGAATGGCACTCTTCGCAGGTCTCGCGCGCCGGGCGCAGTGCGTTCAGATTCGCCCGGATCGGCGTGGGCCAGTCATGGAAGGTGACTTCGACCAGCTGTTTGGTGCCGTTGATCTTGGCCTGCACGTACGACTTCATGCCGGAGCCCACGTGGCACTCGACGCAGTCCACATGGGAGTGGGGCGATTCCTGATAAGCCGCCCACTGCGGCGCCATCACGTGGCAGGACTGGCCGCAGAAGTGGGGTGAATCCATGTAGGACACGCCGCGGTAAGTGGCCGTGCCCACGATGACAAAGTTGATGAACGTGGCGATGACTACAATCTCGATGCCGTGACGAAATGCGGGGTTGCGAAGATCGATCTGCGGGTATTCGGCGGGTACAGCGCCGGCGGCGATCAGCGCGCGGCGCCGGATCGCGATGCCGATGGGGATGAGGACGAGCCCGAGCATGAACAGCCCGGGGAGAAACAGGTCAAGGACGATGCCGATATAGGGGTTCGACGAGCCCGCGTGACCGAAGATCGAGACAATCCAAAAGCCGATGAGAACAAAGGCAGAGGCGGTGGTGAGCGCGCCGCCGATGAGGCTGAGAGGATTATTGCCGTAGAAAAAGAAGGGCTGGAGCCAGTTTTCCTTCAGTCTGCGCCACAGGGACATTGCGGGGACCTCTTATTCAGCGATGTACGCGCTCAGCGTCAGCACGAGGAGAGTCAGGCCAATCAATATAGCGGTAAACCCGACCACCCGGCTGAAATTTATCAACCACTTCGGAGGCGCGTCTGTGATCCTTGTCGCAGACCTGCCTTCGGCCATCATGCGCGCGTATTCGTCGGGCCGGCGGCTTTTGAACTCCTCCTCGCTCTCCCGCCCGGTGAAGATGACCATATCCATGGGAAAGCTGTCGGGGCGCAGGTGGGTGTTGACGAAGTGAATGGAGAAGATGAAAAGGATGGCGAGCAGGCCTTCTTCGCTGTGGATGACGAGCGCGGCATTCAGCGCCCAGCCGGGGAGGAAGCGGGCGAAGAAGGGCGCGAACCACATGGCGTATCCCGAGAAGCCGATGACGACCATGCCCCAGAAAACCGCCCAGTAATCGAACTTCTCCCAGTAGGCGTAGCGTTCGAAACGCGGCTTGGGGCCGAGGCCGAGAAACCAGCGCATGTGGCCGAAGAGGTCTTTCACGTCCTTCCAGTTGGCCACCATGGAGGTGGGCCCCCAGAAGACGCTTCTTTCCCGCTTGAACAGGCCGCGGGCCAGGATTTCGCGCACGTGGATGAGGAACGCCAGAGTGAGAACCAGCGCGCAGAACTTGTGGAAGAAGAGGATGGTGCCGAAGCCGTCGACGAGCCTGGCAAAACGGATGGCCCAGGGCGAGCCGCTGAAGCGCATCATGAGGCCGGTAGCAGCCAGCACCAGAAAAGTCGTGAACAGGACTGCGTGCAGGTAACGCTGGGCCAGCGTGAACCGCAGGAAGTAGCGGGGCTGCGCGGGAGCCGCCGAAGAGGTTTCAGGAACGCTTTCCGGGGCGAGCGTTGTATCGGGCGCCGCGATGGAGGCTGCGCTTGGCTCAGTCATTTTTCCCTCCCGTGGATTTGCTTCCGGCCTGATGGAAGCGCGAGCGGATGAGCCACAGAACCGTATGCAGGGCAAAGAAAGTGAGCACCGTGGCGAGGAGCAGGTTCATGAAGAGGCGGATGTAATAGAGCGCCGGATTGAGTCTGCGATTGCGCGCGTTGGCGTGCGGCTGGTACTGCACAAAACTGGCGTTGGCGCCGGCGTGGCAGCGGCCACAGGTCTGGATGAGGTGGGCCGGTGCGATCGGCGAAGTGGGATCGGAGGCCGGCCGGACGTCATGCGCCTGGTGGCAGTCCCAGCAGCGCGCTGTTTCCACATAGCCGCCGAGCAGCCCCAGCTGGGAGTGGAACGTATCGCGATAGGTGCTGAATTTGTCGCGATGGCAGGAACCGCAGATGGGGGTGGACTGCATGCGGAAGTCGGAGGATGTGGGCTCGATGATCCCGTGCGCCGTGTGGCAGTCGGTGCAGACCGGGGCATTGGGATTGCCGGCGGCGACCGCCTTGCCGTGCACACCCGCCTGATACTGCTCGTTGATGCCGACGTGGCAGCTGCCGCAGGTGGCGGCAATGTTGGCGCGGTTGGTGGGGCTCCGGGGATCGGCGTGGCTGAGGATCCGGTGCGAGCCATGACAGCTGGTGCAGTTGGCGGCGACCAGCAGGCCCTCCTTGCCCAGAGCGAAGCCGTGAATGGAGTCCAGGTACATCGAGTAGACGTTGGGAAGGTGGTATTTCTTCGCCATCTCCGGGTTGCCGTGGCAGGTCCCGCAGGTTTTGGGGATGTTCAGCGGGTAGACCGTCGCATTCGGATCGGTCCTGGTGACAATTTCGTGGGCGTTGCCGTGGCAGCTGGTGCAGGGATGGTCGCTGGCCGTGGCGTGGACGCTGCCGGCCAGGGCCTGCGCCTCGTCCGCGTGGCAGCTTTGACACTGAACCTGCGCCGGATGATCGGGATGAGGATAGCCGTGGATGTCCTTATGGCAGTCGTTGCATTTCAGAACGCCGTGCACGCCGGCATGAAATTTATCCGCGTTGACGCCGATGTTTCTGCCGTTGCCGTCCTGCAGGGTTGTGTCGCCGTGACAGGAGAGACAGTCGACATCGGCATACAGAGGCCGCGCCGGCCCGGCCAGAAAGAGCGCTGACACAAAAGCGGTCAGGGCGAAAGAGGAAAGGGTCTTCATTCGAGCTCCCGTACTGCATGCCGCCGGCGGCGACCGGAAGAGGCAGAGGGTACGCTGCCTCTTCCCCTCCGCTCACCGCCTCGAAAACGGCTTTCGCTCCGGCTCCGCTTATTTCTGCAGGGTGCGGATGTAGGAGACAACTTCCTTGATCTGGGCGTCGCTCAACTGGCCGGCGTAGCCCTTCATCTTGCCTTTCCCGTCCCGGACGGCGGTTTCGAACTGCGCGTCGGGCGCCTTCACCATGGTGGGGTCCTTGAACGAGACGATCTTCATCATTTTGGCGATCGGGGTTGCGGCCGTGCCGTCCGGACCGTGGCACATGGCGCACTTCTGTTTGTAGGTGGCGGCTCCGGCGCTCTGCGCGAAAGCAGGCGCCGCGATGGAAACGGCAAGCAGCACGAGGGCCGCGGCTTTGATGCGATTCATTTCTTCAGCTCCTTCAGCGGTACTTGGGGTCCCAAGTCCTTCCCGTTGATACCGCACGGGGTACAGCGCGGTCTGTGATAGGGGCCACAGACCGGGCGAGGGTTGATGCCGAACGCATGAGGGTCGTGGAGTTTCAGTCGTCGCCCTCCGGTCGGGGATGCGGCGCGGGCGCAGGGCCGGCCCCGGGAGGCGGCTGCTTCCCGGAAGCGCTGTCCGCCTCGCTTTCGCGGACCTCGTGCTCCGGCGCACGGCCTGTGAGCAGCGTCCACTTGATGGGGTAAATCTCCGGATCGAAGATGACGGCGTAGAAATGCCAGACCACGATGGCCAGCGTGGCGAGGATCGCCTCGTAGAAATGGATCGCCGTGCTGACGTCGAGGATCGCCGCCGGATGCGGCAGGTGGGCCAGGATCCAGTCGTTGAGCCACAACAGGACGCCGGTAATGGCCATGACGGCCGTGCCCCAGACCAGCGCCCAGTATTCGGCCTTCTCCGCGTAATTAAAGCGGCGATAGCGCGGCAGCTGCGCGCGCCGGCCGAGATTGTACTCGACGGTCTGGATCGCCTCCTTCGCATCGCGCAGGTCGGGAATCATGTCCTTCAGCCAGCGGCGGCCGCTCTTCTTCGCGGAGAGATAAACCATGTGGTAGACCGAGGCGCCGATGAGCACCACGCCCGCGATGCGATGGATCCACCCGCGGATGGGCAGGTGATGTTCCCAGCGAACGATGGGCGCCGCCCAGAAGGAATGCGGATACTTGAGCGCAAAGCCGGTGATCACCAGAACGATGAAGCTGACCAGCAGGAGCACGTGCTGCCACCGCTCGCTCAGCGTTAGCCGCAGCTGGCCGGGGTGCCGGCGATACCTCGCGAGGGCAACGCGGGCCTTGCGGCGCAGGTCGATGAGGTTATGCAGCAGCATGAACCCGATCGTGACCGGGATCACAATGAGGTAAAAAATTTTGACGAAGGACAGGATGCGGCCCCCCGCGGTCGCTTTGGACAGAACGTGCACGGGCCCGATGGCGAAGCGGCTGCCGGCATCGTTGTGGCACTGGCCGCAGGTCCGGCCCAGATTCGCGCGATTGACCGTGGAGCGCGGATCGCTCGAGGGATAGATGTTGTGCACGCCGTGGCAGCTGGCGCAGTTGGCCACGCTCTGGCTGCCTCCGTGGGAAGCGAGGCCGTGGTAGCTGTCCTCGTAGGTGGGGACGCGATCCTGCGGCAGAGCGAACCCCGCCATCAGCTGCGTATCGGCGTGGCAGCGGGAGCAGGCCTCCTGCGAGACATTCGCCATATAAACCGGCGAGCCGGGATCGCCGGGAGCCAGAATGCGGTGCTCGCTGTGGCAGTCGGTACAGGTGGCGGCCTGCAGAACTCCCTTCGCGACCGCCTGGCCGTGAATGCTCTGCGCATAGGTGTTGTAGACACCGGTGTGGCACTGGCCGCAGGTGGAGGCGACGTTCTGCTTCCAGATTTTCGAGTGAGGATCGGAGGCGGGCAGGATGTCGTGCGTGCCGTGGCAGTCGCCGCAGGAGGCGGCGTTCGCATTACCCGTGGCGAGAGCGCGCCCGTGGACGCTCTGGCGATAAGCCTGCACCGGCCGTACCTCGGTGAACATATATTTCGCGGCAAGCTGCGGGTTGGAGTGGCAGGAACCGCAGGTGTCCGGCAGATGCTGTTTGCTGACCGGCGACTGCGGATCGGTGGCCGGCAGCGCAGCATGCGCGGAGCCGTGGCAGCTCTGGCACGTGGGAACATCGGCGTTGCCGTGATCCCGGGCGCGGCCGTGAATGCTGGCGCGATACTGTTCGACTTCGTTGGCGTGGCACGTGGCGCAGAACTGCGGACCGGCAACGGCCTTGCTGACGTTGGCCGTGCCGTGGCACGCGATGCAGGTTTGCGGGTCGCTGGGATTGCCCAGGGCTGTATGCGCGCCGGCGGTCATCGCTTTGGCCGCATCGGCATGACACGCAACGCAGGATGCGGACGCCGTCCTGGCGTTATGGGTTTGCGCCGAAGCGCCGGCGTGGCAGTCCAGACAGGAGAGACTGGCGTGCGGCCCCTTCATGTGCGTGGAGGGGCTCACCGTGATGTCTTTGCCCTGGGAATTCTTCAGCCCCGTGGAAGGGCCGTGGCACTGGAGGCAATCGGACGCCTGCTGGGCGCGCGCCGCCGCCGTCAACAGGAAAGTGAGGAGAAGGACAAGAAGAAGAGTGCTCTGCGACCGTGGGCCGCGAACCCCGATCCCTGCCCCGCGAAATGGCCCAGCCAGATCCTCCGCGTCGGTCCCCATACTTCTGCCTTCCGGTTCCGTCCGGGAGGGGCTGGGGTTCTCCCGTCAGAATCTCGAACCCGCAGGTATGCCGCCTGCAGATCCGGTCCCACCGCGGCGGGACCCGGCAGCACAGCCCGGACCGCCGCTCTGATTCCCGCTGCGCTTCGCTACTTCTGCAGAGTGCGGATGTAGCTCACGACGTCCTGGATCTGGGCATCGCTGAGTTTGCCCGCGTATCCCTGCATTTTGCCCACGCCGCTCTTCGTATCCTTGAAGAGCTCGGCATCGGTGGCCTTCACATCCTCAGGAGACTTGAGGGAGCGCAGCTTCATATTCCTGCCGATCGGCGTGTTGCCCGTGCCGTCGGCGCCGTGGCACATGGCGCACTTCGCTTTATAGGTTGCTTCCCCGCTCTGCTGCGCTGCGACAGGAAGGGCGAGAGAAGCACCCAGCAGAGCCAGAATCGTGGTACGAAGGTTCGATTTCACAACCAGCTCCTTACGTTGCGATGGCCGGGGTCGCCCCCGGCCATCTTTGCCGTCTGCGTCCTCAGAATTCGTAGTGGAATCCAAGGGTCAGGTTGTTCGCGCGGAAGGTCCGCGGCGCGGTCTCTCCGGCGGAGGTTAAGGTCATGCCGGTCTGGGCCGTCAGCGAGTTGCAGGCCACTACCGGCACCGAACCCGGCGACGTCTGCGGTACGGAAGTCGAGCAGTACGGGGCGCCGGAGGGTCCACCCTCGCCGTAGCCGTAGTACTGATACTCAAACTTCCAGATCCAGCCGGGACGCACCGTCCACGCGACCTTCGCGAAGGGCGACTGGTATTTCGACACCAGCGATCCGGCGACGTCGCGCGCATCGTTGTAGAAGCGGCTGCCGTCCACATCGCTGATGCGATAGCCAACGTCCCAGGTGACGCCTTCCGAAGGTGATATCCGGATCGCTGCCGAACCGTACTGCGTCGGCGCGTCCATGAAGTCCTTCACCGGACCGAAGTCATAACCCCCTCCGCGGTTGGGGGACGGCGATGGGCAGGCGGTCCCGCTGGGCGTCGCGGCGCCCGGATACGTGGCCGTGGAACCGGCCAGATAGCAGATGTTATCCGCCATGTAGACATCGCTGTAGGAATAGTCGAGGTCGACGCCGTAGTGCGTGTTCGCCGAGAGCTGCGCGCCCACGCTGCCAATCCGCGTGTGAGCCACATGATCGAGCGGGCCGTCCAGAGGCGCGGTGCCCGTGTTGTTGGTGTTGTTGTGCAGCTCCATGTCGTTATAGGCGCCGGAGATCGTCGCCCACGACTTCGCCCGGTAGAGGGTGTGCACGCGGTAGTGCTGCAGCTGCCGCGCTCCCATCGGGGTAAACACGTTATCGAAGTACGAAACCTCCGCCGTTCCGTTCACGTCCCAGTTGGCGGTGGGCCGCAGCGCGACGTTCAGAATGCCGCCGTCCTCGTTGATGGTCACCGTTCCGTTATTGGTCGCGGTCCCGGTGAGCGCGGTGTTGTGCGGGATCCCCTCGGCGATCAGGTGATTGCGGTGACGATACGTCAGCGACAGGGTAGCCCGTGACCAGCCCTCCCACGTAGCGGTGACGTCGTTGTTGATCCACCGCTGGCCGAAGAAGTCCGGCAGCGGGACGCCGATCGAGCCGCTGCCTTCAAACGTGGAGGCGCCGGCCGCGGCGGGCGTAGCGGTGGTTGTGGAATTGATGGTTTCGTTGCCCGCGGTCGCCGCTGTCGCCACTGTTGTCAGACTGGTCATGGTCGTCGTGCCCGGCTGCTGCACGCTCGAGAAGCTCACCTGGTCGGAGACGCTGAGCTGGGGAATCGCCTGCCAGACGACGCCATAATCGGCCGCTATGACTTCGCGTTTCGCGCTGCCCAGCGCGGTGTAAGTGAGCGAGCGGGTGGTCTTCGCCAGCCCCTGGAAGTTCTCGTAATAGGCCGGCATGTTCATCTTGGCGTTGGTGTAGCGGGCGTCGCCGTTCATCGACAGGTTCCGGATGCTGGAGCTCTGCAACCGGAAGATCTCCGTCGGATAGAGGAACCGCGTCGGCTGGGTGCGCAGGTAGCTGGTCAGGACGGCGCACGCCGGGTTCACAACCGGCAGACCGCCGGTGGTCGGCGCCGGAGACAGAATCGGCGTGGTTCCCGTGCTGTTCGCGTTGCAGGCGCTGCTCGCGTACGGCGACAGGCTGTCATAGTTGGCCAGCAGGGCCACTTTCGTTCCGTCCGGCTCCTGCACGTTGAAGTAAGCCGGATCGGCGGTGAAGAAAGAATCGGCCTTGTAGTGGTCGATCTGCTCCTCAAAGGTGAGCCGCGTCTCGGGCAGAACCTTCCAGTCGGCCGCGGCCAGGAAGCTGTCCGTTCCGTTGCGCTGATACTCCTGCAGCAGAACGTCGTAGGAGCCGGCAAACTGATAGCCGCTGGGAGAAAGGCTCGGCCCCTCGAAGGTGTTATGCCAGTAGCCGACCCGATAGCTGACCTTCGCCAGAGGAAACACGGTCAGGTGCACATCCGTCATGCGCCGCACCGTGTTGTACAGGAACGGCGACTGCAGCACCTGTGGCCATGCATAGCTGCCGGTCGGCGCGTTGGTCGGCCCGATGGGAACCGACTGTCCCGACGGAATGTTGGGATTGCCCAGCAGATCGTAGTCGAAATACTGGCGATCGCGCCGGAATAAGCCGGAAAACTGGTAGAGGCTCCCTTTGTAGAAGTCCAGCTTGCCGAAGCTGTACGGATCGCCGCCGAATCCGCTGCCCACCGCCGTCAGATCGTCGAACAGCGTGTTCTTCGCGCCCGGCAGGGCATGCAGCACGAACGTCTCGTTGAACACGCGCGGCCCCGACTGCTCGTTGACCAGCGTGTCGTACATCGCGCCGCTGCCGTTCACGTTCGCGATCCGCCCGCCCAGGTCGACCGTCTCATGGACGGTGTATCCCTTCGGGGCGGTGATCGGCTGAACATCGGGAGTGGGAGCCTGGGCGCCGGCAACGGCTGCCGTCATCAGCAGCAGGGCCGTTCCCATGCCGCCGGCGATGCGACGCCCCTGTGCGGGTTTAGGGAGCCAGGAAAACCAGCAAATCTTCGTCATAAGAAGCCTCACTTGGAAAACATCGCCCACATCGAATCCCCTGGATCCGGGCCGCGTCTTCCGATGTGGCGGGAGGACGCGGCCGGTTCCATACGCCTATCTGAGAAACGCCTGGTTGATGTTGGAGCCATGAATGTACGTGTGGCAGCTGGTGCAGGGCTGCAATTCGTCCGATCCCGCGCCCATCCCGATCACCGTGTGGTTCGCCACGCGGCTGTGGCACTGGTTGCACAGCGTGTTGATCGAGGGCATGTTCAGCATGCGGGCGTTCTGCGACCCGTGCGGCGAGTGGCAGCCCAGGCAGCCCTCCGCCTTCACGGCGGCGTGCTCGTAGACAAACGGCCCGCGCGTCTCCGCATGGCATTTGGTGCAGATCCGGTTCTGATCGGCCGTCGCGCGCAGATTGTTGTTCTGGAACGTGCCGTGCGGATCGTGGCAGTCGCTGCAGCTCACCGCCCCCTCGTTCACCGGGTGATGGAACGGCATGTCGAACGCCGCCTTCTGATCCGTGTGGCACTGGAAGCAGAGCTTCGGCTGATCGGCCTTCAGCAGGTTCTCCGCTGTCTCGGAGGCGTGCACGCTGTGGCAGCCGAGGCAGCTGACATCCGCCCGGGCGTGCGGCGAGCGCTGGAAGTTCGGATGTGCGCCCGCGTGGCAGCCGAGGCAGGTCTGGCTGACCTGCGCCGGAGTCATCTTGTCGAAGCGGCGAATCTTCGTGACGTCGCCTCCGCCCTCGACATGGGCCTTGCCGGGTCCGTGGCAGCTTTCGCACGTCACGCTCTTGCCGGCATGTTCCAGAGCGAGTCGGGAGTGGGGATTGGAATCGAACTTCTTCGCCACATCCGCGTGACAAGTGGCGCAGGTATCCTGGCCGACGAAATCCGTCGCATCCGCTGCCGCCTTCGGTTGGGAAGTTGCAGCCGCCTGCTGGCCTGCGCCGGCAGCCAACGCCAGCCTGGTTCCTGTGAACCCGGTCAGCAACAGAACACACGCCATGCTGAGTAGGAAACGACGCATGCGTATTCACCTCGCACAGCAAGCTGAGGATTTTGGTGGTTCCGCGACCCTGGCTCGCTGAAATTTCCGCTTATGTACGGGTGGAGAATAACGGGGGATCGGAATGCGGCACAGTGATCTAAATCACAGGGCGGTGTTACTTCTGGTGCAGTGATTTGTATCACTTAGGGTCCAGGCCGCTTCGGCGCCAGGACCGGACCGCTTCGCGCGTGACCAGCGTCACACGCGCGTGTGGCAGCAGTCACAGCGACCCGCATGGGGTGGCGGGAGACTCACGGGCAGGGAGGTTTTCCGCTATGAAAACCCTCGACGAAACTGCCGTTGGCCAGCGCGCCTTTGTGGTGCCGGAAAAGATTCTGGTCGCAACGGATCTGTCCGATATCGATTATCTGATCCCCCAGGCCGTCGCCCAGGCGCGCGCCTGCGGCAGCTCTCTCACCCTGGTGCATGTGATTCCCCCCGGACAGGCCGTTCCTCTCGACGCCAGCGCCATTCCCTACCTGGACGTGGCCGAGATGAAAGCCGAAGCGGAGCAGACCCTGCAGCACGCCGCCGCGAAGATCCAGCCCACCGGGATTCCCTGCGACGTCGCCATCGCCGAGGGCAACCCCCGCGAACGCATCACCACCCTGGCGCGCGAACTCCAGGCCGGACGCATCATCGCCGGAACCCACGGACGGCGCCACCTGAAGAAACTCCTCCTCGGTTCCGTCGCCCACGAGATCCTCCGTTCCGCCGAAGTCCCGGTCTGCACCATCGGACCCCACGCCCACGAAGCCTCTTCCTTCGGGGCCCCGTGCAGGATTCTGCATCCCGTGTCGCTCTGCGCCGGATTCGAGAGCAGCGCGCGCATGGCCATCGAAATGGCCCAGTTCTATCGCGCCGACATCACTCTGCTGCATGTGCTCCCGCGCAGCGGACAAAACCAGCCCGATGCCGACCGCGTGGCCGAATGGACCCGATCGGAGATGCGGAGGATCATTCCCGACGAGGCGCCGCTATGGACGCGCATCACGGTGCAGGTTGAAACCGGCGACGTCGTCGAAGAGGTCCTGAACGTTGCCACCGAGATCAGCGCCGATCTGATTGTGCTGGGCGTCAATGCCGATGTCTCGTTCTGGCCGATTCATGGCGACACGACGGTCTACAACATCATCGCCGAGGCGAAAGTGCCGGTGCTGAGCATCCGGCACGCGGCGGGAAGGGTCATGTAACGCGTCTTCGCCGGTTTGAGACGGATGCGAGACCAGGCCGCGCTTCAGCTCCGCATTCCCACCGCACTCAGCATCCGCCCCGTCCATCCCTGCTCCGCCCGGTACGAAAAGTAGCGGTTGTTCTGGCAGCGTGTGCAGTCCCCGATTACCGTGATGGCCTCCGCGCGCAGGCCCGCGTCGAGCAGCTGCCGCCGGTTGGCCTCCATCAGGTCCAGATGCAGGGACGGCCCCAGGTGGCTGTGCCCCGGCGCGCGCGCCGTCAGGAACAGCATCGGATACTTCTCGCGGATCGGATCCGAGTCCGAAATCGCATGGAACAATTCGGCCGCGTAGCCGAACTGCGATCCGAATTCGCTGCGCACCTCTTCGCCCACGGCATAGCAACACGCGGCGATCCCCGGCCCGATCGCGGCGATCAGGTCCTCCGGCCGGCTGCGGAACGCCACGCGCATCTTCCCCACTCCGCTTTCGACAATCCGCTTCACCGTGCCGCGCCAGCCGGCATGAAAAGCCGCCACCGCTTTCCTTTTCACATCGGCGATCAGCACCGGAGTGCAGTCCGCCGTCTGAATCGCCAGCAGAACGCCAGGCAGGTCCGTCATCAGCCCATCGCCCTGGCAGGGGTTTTCGCCGGACAGGTCGTGCTCGCCGACCGTCAGGATGCTCGCCGAGTGGATCTGCTTCAGCGTGACCAGCTTCATGGTCGCCGGAGCGCCCAGCGCCCTTAAAAACCGCCGCCGATTCTCGATCACGTTCTCCCGCGTGTCCGTCTGCGTAAAACCCAGATTCAGATCCGAACCCGGCTCGCCCTCGCCCTGCCCCGGACGATACGCGCCGGTCACGCCGCCCGTGCGCGTGCTGAAGCCGTGCACCAGCCACGGCCAGGCATCCCAGGGAGCGCGGACAATCGCGATGCGCGACTTCGCCACGCGCCGCGCCTTCTGGGGCTGAATTTCCCTGGGCTCCGGGTTCGCTTCGCTGCGCCGCTCGCGGCGGAGCGGGGAGCGCGGATTCGAAGTCAGTTCGCCGCGGCGAAGCAGTTCATCGACAGGATCGGAAGCGGCGGCGCGAGGGGACGGCATGCTGACCCCATTTTAGCGGTGCGCTGCGCCGCCCGACGAACGGCTGCCTCGGCGATCCAGCCACGCCTACCGTCCGCGCGAAGGATCGGCCGACCGGCTGGCATTCAGATCGATGAACGTCTCGCCCGTGTGCGGCAGGCCCGGCGCGTAGCACTGGCGGTCCGCCGCGTAGCTTCGCCGGCACGCCGAAGCCGTTTCCGGATCGAGCGGCGACCGCGCATATTGCCAGACCAGCGCCGCCGGAAACCCGCTGTCCTTCATCTCCAGTTGCTCCGGAACCGCGCATCCCGGAGACGGCGGACACTGATCGTTCCAGATCCATAGCTTCGTTCCCGGAAATCGCCCCGCGATGTCCTCCGCCGTGGAGATCCTCTGCACGCCCGCCGTCACCGGAATTCCCGAACAATAAACGCCGGCCTTGTATGCGGAGGGGGCCAGCCCCGCAATCCATGCGCCGACATACGCGGCCTGCTCCGGCAACAGGGCGCCGCCTTCCTCCTGATCGAGAAAGATCACTGTCCCGGCGCGGAAACCTTCGCGTTGCGCGGCTCGGATCGCCTCCGCCGCATCCTCGCGCCCCAGCGCCGCCGCCTCCCTCCCCTTCAGCTGCGCATCGAGCCGCCCATTGAACAGCACCAGAAACCCGAATCCCGCCGCGCGCACCACCGCGCGCTTCCCTGCCCACGGATTGCTGTGCATCCCCGGCGGATCGTTGAGCCAGTAGCCGGTATACGCAAAAGTCTCGTGCAGCCTGGGCAGCAGGTCGTCGCCGGGATAGCCGTTCTTGTCGAAGCCGAAGTACGTCTTCTGTGCCCGTGCCGGCCCGGCCGACGCCAGCAGCACCATGGCAACGAATTGCACGCCTCGCCTCATCTACGCCCGGATCCTCGGATTCACCACCATATACAGTACGTCCGTGGCCAGGTTCACCAGCACATACGTCAGCCCGATGGCCAGGATGCATCCCTGCAGCAGCGGATAATCGCGGTTCGAGATCGCCGAAACCGTCAGCCGCCCGATGCCCGGCCAGCTGAAGATCGTCTCCGTCACGATCGCCCCGGCCAGCAGCGCTCCGAACTGCAGCCCGATCAGCGTCATCACCGGGATCATCGCGTTGCGCAGCGCGTGCCTGTAAACCACCGTGCGCTCCGGCAACCCCTTGGCCCGCGCCGTGCGGATGTAATCCTGGCCCAGTTCTTCGAGCATCGATGTCCGCACCATGCGCGTCAGGATCGCCGCCAGTGCGCTGCCCATCGTCGCCGCCGGCAGAACGAGATGCGCCAGATCGCCCGCGCCCGAGACCGGCAGCCACCCCAGTTTGATCGAGACCAGCAGGATCAGGATCGGCCCCAGAGCAAACGAGGGAAACGACAGCCCCAGCAGGCTCACCACGCTCAGCACGTGATCCCTCGCCTGCCCGCGGTGCAGCGCCGCGCTGATGCCCGCCGGTATCGCCAGCAGCAGCGCGATGAACAGAGCCGCCGCCGTCAGCTCCACGGTGAAGGGATAGCGCGTCAGCACCAGGTGCATCACCGAATCGTTCAGCCGGATCGACCGTCCCAGATCGCCATGCAGCACCCCGCGCCAGTAGCGGAGGTATTGCGTCCGCAGCGGCAGGTCGAGACCGTACGCATGCCGCAGCGCCGTGATATCCGCCGGCCGCGCGCCCTCGCCCAGCATCTGCTCGATCGGATCGCCCGGCACGATGTGGATCAGCAGAAAAACAATCGACACCACCAGCCACAGCACCGGCAGCGTATACACCAGCCGCGTCAGCAGCGATCGCAGAAGACGTTTCATCCGCCCGTTTTCTCCGCCACCGGCTCCAGCTGCTCCACCCGCACCTTGCCGATGCGGTTGCCGCTCATCTCCAGCACCGTCAGCCGCCGCCCTCCGTACTCCACCGATTCGCCGCCCTCCGGGATTTTGCCCAGCCGCGTCAGCAGGAATCCGGCCAGCGTCTCCACGCCGCTGTCGCGCGGCAGGCTCCAGTTCATCTGCGTCTCCAGATCGCGCAGGCTCACGCTGCCGTCCAGTACCATCGCCCCTGTCGTGCTGGCCAGCATCGCCCGCGGCGCCACGTCGAATTCGTCGTCGACCTCGCCGATCAGCTGCTCGATCGCATCCTCCACCGTCACGACCCCCACCGTTGTGCCAAACTCGTCCACGACGATCGCGATATGCCGCCGCCTCTGCTGGAACTCGTGCAGCAGATCGAGCACCGGTTTCGTCTCCGGCACCACCAGCATCTCCCGCATCACCTGCTTCAGCCGCATCCCGCTCAGCGGCGCTGTGGAGAAGCGCGTCGACGCCGTAGCCCGAAAATGCATCAGCCGGCTGATGTCCTTGGAGTAGACCACTCCCACGATGTACTCCGGGCCGCGCGCCGAATCGTACACCGGGATGCGCGAGTGCTGCTCCTCCACGATGCGCGCACTGGCCTCCTCCACCAGCATGTCCGAGGGCAGCGAGAAGATCCGCTGCCGCGGCGTCATGATCTCGCGCGTGAGCACTTCGTTCACCTCCACCGCGCGATGGATCAGCGACTCCTGATACTCCGGCAGCATGCCCATCCGCCGCGCCGCCGTCGCCATCAGCTTCAGCTCTTCCGGCGAATGCACAACGCCTTCATTCGTGAACGGCGCGCGGAACAGCCGCAGCACCAGCACCGCCGAGCGATTCATCAGCCGCACCACCGGCCGCGCCAGCCGGATAAACACGTCCATCGGCGGCGCCACCGCGATCGCAATCTGGTCGGCGCGCTGCAGCGCCAGCGCCTTCGGCACCAGCTCGCCCAGCAGCACATCGAAATACGTGATCAGCGCAAACGCCAGCGGCACCGCCACCAGGTGCGCGTAGAGATGCGCGTGCCGCAGGCTGCTCAGGGGCTCCTCGATCACGCTTGCCAGCGCCGGCTCGCCCAGCCAGCCCAGCGCCAGCCCGCACAGCGTCACCCCCAGCTGCACGGCAGGCAGAAAATCCCCCATGTTCTCCTGCAGCCGGCGCACGATGCGCGCCCCCGGTTTCCGCTCGGCGATCAGCTGTTCGATGCGCGTCTCGCGCACGCTTACCAGCGCGAATTCCGCCGCCACAAAGAAGCCGTTCGCCAGAATCAGGACCACGATGGCGACGCCATGGAAGAGGAGGAACTGCGACATTGGCTCCGAGTCTAAATGAAACGGCCGCCCGCCCTGCGGCGAACGGCCCATCCTGCAAAGACCCGGTGCTACATGTTCCCCGCTTCGGTGCTTTTAATGAAAGCCGCAACGTTGTCGTGCAGCTGCTTCAGGCACTCGTCCTTCACATAGACCATGTGCCCGGACTCGTACCAGTCATAGTGAATATTGCCCGCCAGCTTGTCGGAGATGGGCAGGTGCTTGTCCTCGTACATCGCCGCGTAGAACGGCGTCGCCAGGTCGTAGTAGCCGCCATTCACCAGCACCTCGAGCCGCGGATTGGTCTTCATCGCCGTGGCCAGGTCGTTGCTGACGTTCATCAGCGGAAAGCCCTGGCGCTTGAAGTCCCACATGAAACCGCCGCTGAAATCCGCCTCCGGCAGATACGTCTGTCCTGCCCCGTACTTCAGCGTCTGCCGCACGTACTCGTTGAACAGCGAAACATAGGCCGACGAAATCGCCGAACTCTGCGGATCGTAGGCCGGTTCCTCGCTCAGCGGATCGACCGACGGCCCCGTGAACCGCGTGTCGAGGCGCCCCGTCGTGTCGCCAGTGTCGTCCTGCAGGCTCTTCTCAAACTGCCCGCCGGAGATGCGCAGATCCCCCCGCATCAGATAGTCCACCGGCAGCCCTGTGTACTCGTGCAGCTTCTCCGCTATCGCCTGCTTGTCCGTCTGGCTCAGGTCGGTTCCCTTCGCCAGCGCCTGCGCGTACGGCCCCATCGCGAAGTCCTCGACCTCCTTCAGAAACGCCTGCAGGTCCGGATGCTCCTGGGGCAGCTTGTGGTGGTAGCGCGCCGTCGCCGCGTACGTGGGCAGCGCCAGCTCGTAGGTCAGATCGATCCCCGGGTTCTGGTGCGCTCCGTCAATATCCACCGTGAAGTTGAAGATCTGCGAGAGCAGGATCACCCCGTTCAGGTCGATGCTCTCCTCGTTCTCCAGAATGTTCGACAGAACCGCCGAGCGCGTCGTGCCGTAGCTTTCGCCAAAGATGTACTTGGGCGAGTTCCAGCGATTGTACTTCGAGAGGAAACGCTGGATGAAGCGCCCGAAGGCATGCCCGTCCTCGTCGATTCCCCAGAAGGCCTTGCCCGCATCCTTGCCGGTGAGCCGGCCGAAGCCCGTCCCCGGCATGTCGATGAAAACCAGATCGCTGACGTCCAGCAGCGAGTACTCGTTGTCCGTCAGCCGGTACGGCGCGCCCGGCAGGTGCGTATCCATCTCCGTGACCACATGCTTCGGCCCGAACGAGCCCATGTGCAGCCACACCGTCGAACTGCCCGGTCCGCCGTTATACAGGAACGTGATCGGCCGCCGATCGACATCGGCGTCGCGTTTGAAATACGCCACATAGAACATCCGCGCCAGCGGCGGCGCCTGGCTGGCATCCTTGGCCGCGGCAAACTGCGCCGCCAGGTCGGTATCCGGCAGCGGCTTGCCGTCCGGGCCCAGCTGCGAGTCCTCGGCGTTGGTGGCGCCCACCGTGATGGTGCCGGCGATGGCGCTGTATTGGATGTTTTGGCCGCCCACGGTCACCGAACCCTGGGTTGTAACATCCTCCGCGGGCTTCTCGGCGGGTTTGGCGGCGGACTTGTCGGCCGGCTGATCGTCGGCGGCGAACGCGAACGCGGACGACACCGTCAACGCGAGGGTGACGGGAATCGCCCACAGGCGAAGAGTTTTCAACATGCACTGGCTCCTGGGAAAGACGAGATGCGAACAAGAGGGCAGAAACGGAGATTATAGTGCCCTGCGGGGAAATACGGTCAAGCGCTGTGACGAATGGGCCCTTCGACGGGAAGAGCCGCGCCGGGAGTTGCTGGGCGCACATCCGGGTTTTCCCCAGGGCCGGCACCCACAAACCCCGGCGCTGCGTTGCCATCGAGCGGGCGGATGCGATTCAGCCCGCCTTCGATGCCTGCCGGGAGTCGTCGACGAAGTCTTCCCCGTCGATCGGCCGCCGTCGAGCGAGCCAAACAGATCGTCCTCGGCCACAAAACCCTTTCCGCGCGCGATGCCGTCCATCTCGCTGCCATGCAGATCCGCGGCGTGAAGAAGATCCTGAGCTTCGATCGCGGATTCGATGGCTTCCCGGCCGTGACGCGCCTGGCCTGAGAGCCCGAAGTTACTCCCCCGTAAATATCCATCCCCACGGCCCTTATCCAGAGCCATAACCGCTATCATCGCCCTCGGGTTCGGAACCCGTTGCATTCCTGCGGGCGAAGAACGATCTCCTGACTCCCCAAAACCGGAGGGCAAGATGAAGTTAGCTGCATTGCGAAACTCGCTGCTTATCGCGGCCAGCGCGCTGCTGGCCACGACCCTGTCCGCGCAGGATGGCTTCCAGCTCCACAGCCCCATATTGCAGAACAACGGCACCCCGCCGCTCTCCACGATCCTCAACGTGCAGAGCAACGGCGTCAATGTCTGCACCGCCAGCGGCGCCGCCGGCGGTGACCAGTCCCCGCCCCTCTACTGGACCGGCGCGCCCCGCGGCACCCGCTCCTTTGTCGTGGTCCTCTATGACACCACCGCTTCCTTTACTCACTGGGGCATGTACAACATTGCCGGCTCCCTCAACGGATTGCCGGCCAATGCGGGCGTCGCCGGCAGCCAGTACGGTACCCAGATCGAAAACGACTTCGACTTTGGCCAGGAGTACGACGGGCCCTGCCCGCCCGCCGGTTATGCGCCGGAGATTCACAACTACGTCTTCACCGTCTACGCGCTCAGCACCACCCTCAGCCTGCCCGGCTCGGCCAACTTCCCCGCCAACGGCGAAACGCTGTATCACGCCCTGATCTGGGCGGGCGAACATAACCTGATCCTCGGCGAGGCCAGCCTCACCGGCCTCTATTCCGCCACGCCCGGAACCGGCCACACCGACTGACACCGTCCTGCCGAACCCGGTCCTCCACCCCGAACAACGAAAGGCCTCCCGCACCGTCGGGAGGCCCTTCCATCTGCGGATCGGCTCACTGGATCGACTCTTTACCATCGGCCTCCCCGGTGCGCGTCCGTGAACACCGAAACACACCCGGGCAGCCGTACAGAACCGCCGCAATGTCCCCCTGCGAGGTGTCGGGCGTGCCGTTCGTCCCGTCGAAGGTCACCTGCTTCACGATCTTCAGCGTCGTCGTGCTGATCAGCGTGACGAACGCGGGAGTCGAATCTCCATGGCTCACGATCACGAGCTGCAGCCGAAACCCCGCACCATCAGCCCAGCTCCAGATCCCACGTCTGCCCCACCAGATCCTTCCCGAAGCTGTGGTGCGGTTCCTCGCGCACCAGCTTGAATCCCGCCTGCTGATAAATGCGGTGCGCCGCGGTCAGAATGCTCTGCGTCCACAGTGTGATCTTCGCGTAGCCGGCCGAGCGCGCGAACTGCACGCAGTCCGCCACCAGCCTCTGCCCCAGCCCCATCCCGCGCGCCTGCGGATCGACATACAGCAGCCGCAGCTTCGCCGTGCCCGGCTGCTCCGGGTGCTGCACCAGAAAGATATGCCCCACGTGCTGCCCGTCGATCTCCGCCACCCAGCAGCGTTCCTTCTCCGGATTGAAGTGGTCGATAAAATCCGCCACGATGCGCGCCGCCAGCGCCTCAAAGCTGCCGTCCCACCCGAACTGATCCACATACCCCTTGCCCTCGAGCGCCACCACCACGCCCATATCGCCGGGCCGGTGCTCGCGCAGCGTAAACGCCCCAGGCTCCGCATCCTCGCGCAGCGCAGCCTTTTCCATGGTCTGCATCGCGCCGATGAACCGCGCCCGTGCCGCCGCCGGCATCCGCGTCAGCAACTCCCGCGCCTGCTTTTCCGAGCGCTGATTCAGCACGCGAAACACGGCCCGCCCCTTCGCCGTCAGCAGCAGATCCGACGCGCGGCTGTCGCTCTTCGAAGTGCGCCGCCGCACCAGTCCCGCCCGCTCGTGCTTGCTCAGGATGCGGCTCAGATAGCCCGCATCCATCCCCAGAGCCTCGGCCACTTCCTTCGCGCGCGGGGTATCGCGCGTCGCCAGCTCGTACAGCACCCGGCCCTCCGCCAGGCTGTACCGGGTGCGCAGGAAGCGGTCCGTGACCGTCCCGATGTAGCGCGTGTAGAGGCGATTGAAGCGCCGGAACGCGGCGGTGTCGGCGGGGAGGCTGGCATCGGCAACGGCGGCGCGGGTGCGGGAACGCGGCATGGAAAAAGCCTGCGCCGATTTAGTTGACCTTGTCAAGTAACTGTCCGGCCGCCGGCCGCAGCCGCAATCCCTACGCCTCGTGCCGCAGCGCCGTAACCGGATCCAGATTCCCGGCCCGGGCCGCCGGCAGCCACGCCGCCACCAGAGCCACCGCCGCCAGCAGCACCACGATCGCCGCCAGCGAAACCACCCCGAACGAGGCCTTCGCGAACATCTGGAACCGCACCAGGCGTTCGATCAGGAAACTGCCCAGGAGCCCGATCGCCAGCCCGAAAGACGCCAGTCGCGCGACCATCAGCAGGATCAGCTTCAGGATGTCCCCGCGCCCCGCGCCCAGGGCCATGCGCACCCCGATCTCCTGCACACGCTGCGAGACGTTGTAGGAAATCACGCTGTAGATGCCGACCGCGGCGAGAGCCAGGCCCAGCCCCGCGAAGACGCTGAACAGCGTCATGTTGAAGCGAGGCTGCTGCTCTTCCTCGCCCAGCGTCTCCTCGAGCGTCTGCGGTCTGCCCGCGGCCAGGTCTTTATCCGCGTCGCGCATTTTGAGCCGCACCGCGTTCACGATCGCCAGCGGATCGCCCGCCGTGCGTACCGCCAGGTCGCGCTGGGGCGGAGCGTACAGGGTGTAAGGCAGGAAGGCCGCCGGCACCGGAGGCTGGTCGATGCCGTCGTTCTTCGTATCCCCGATGATGCCCACCACCATCACCGCCGCCGCGAGTCCCGGAGCCGCGATCACCTCCTGGGGATTATCGACCGGCTGCGCCAGATCGTCGATCTGCATCGTCCGGCCCACCGGATCCTCGCCCGCCGGCCAGAAGCGGGCTGCGCTCTCGTTGATCAGCGCCACGCGCGTGCCGTTTTCGATCTCCGCTTCGGTGAACTCGCGCCCGCGCCGCAGAGGTATGCCGAGAGTCTGCGGATACTGGCGGCTGATCAGGGCGAGGGCCACCCTGCGGCCGTCCACAGGCGGCTGCCCGGGGATGGAAAAGGAAGAACGCCATCCGGCCCAGGGCAGCCCCGCGTTGCCCAGACTCGCCGCCTCGACGCCCGGAAGGCCGAGCACGCTGTCCAGCAGCGTGCGGTCGAGCGTGTTGCGCTGCTGCCAGGTGGGATAGCGTTTTGGCGCCAGCGTGAAGCCGATGCGCACGACACGCTGCGGCTGAAATCCGGGATCGACGTGCAGGAGCTGGACGAACCCGCGCACCGCCAGGCTCGCCCCGGCGAGCAGGATCACCGACAGGGAAATCTCGGCCACCACCAGCCAGCTGCGCATGGCATTGCCGCGCAGGCTGCCGGTGGCGCCCCCGCCCCCGTCTTTGAGCGTGCCCACCAGGTCCGGACGCGACGAGCGCAGCGCCGGCGCCAGCCCGAACAGAATGCCGGTGAGCATCGACACCCCGAGCGAGAACAGCAGCACGTAGCCGTTGATGGTGATGCGCGCTTCGTTCGGCACATAGTCCGGCGGAATCAGCACGACGATCAGCCGCGTCGCCCCCAGCGCGAACAACACGCCCAGCGCGCCGCCCGCCACCGACAGCAGCACGCTCTCGGTAAGCAGCTGCCGCACCAGCCGGATGCGCCCCGCCCCGATGGCGATCCGCATGGCAATCTCCCGGGCCCTCCCCGTGGTCCGCGCCAGCTGCAGATTGGCCACATTCACGCACGCAATCAGCAGCAGCAGCCCGACCGCCGCCAGCAGAAGGTGCAGGCTGTCGCTCATCGCGCCGCTGGCCGTCGTAATGTCCATGTAGTTCAGCAGGACGGTGCGCAGCCGCCCCTTCGGATAATCCTGGGGGCGCTGCGCGGCAAATTGCAGGTTGAGCTCATTCAGCTGCTGTTCGGCGGCGTGTTGCGTCACGCCCGGCGCCAGCCGCATGATGACCGCGAGTCCGCTCGTGTCCCTCAGATCCGTGCGCAGCGGCAGCCAGAAGGCCTCGTTGGTCCACCAGCCGAAGCGCGGCGGCATCACGCCGATGATCGTCCGCGGCACTTCGTCCACGGTGATGGTGCGCCCGATCGCATGCGGATCGCCGCTGAAGAAGCGCTGCCAGAATCCGAAGCTGAGCACCACCACCGGCGCCGGATCCCCGCCTGGCCGGATATCGAACGGCTGGATGGTTCGCCCCAGCAGCGGCTTCACCTCGAGAAAATTGAAAGCTCCCCCCGTCAGGAAAACGCCGTTGAAACCCTCCGGGTTGATGCCGCCCGTCAGCATCACCGGCTTCACGCTGGTGGCCATCACTTCGCTGAACGCCGGCAGCTTCGCGATCTCCGCCAGCTCCCGCTGCGTATACCAGTGCCAGCCGTCCACCGCGTCGTTCGGCCCGGCCACCGCCGGCGCCCAGATCTGATTCGGCCTCGCGTACGGATAGGGCGCGATCAGCACGCCGTACACCACGCTGAACAGCGCGATACTGGCCCCGATGCCCAGCGTGAGCGAGAGCAGTGCCACCGCCGTGAAGCCGGCATCCTTACG
Source organism: Acidobacteriaceae bacterium (assembly GCA_035508305.1). Taxonomy (GTDB): domain Bacteria; phylum Acidobacteriota; class Terriglobia; order Terriglobales; family Acidobacteriaceae; genus Palsa-343. Next base: position 22,902 of record DATJNE010000162.1, read on the forward strand.
GAAGCTGCGCAGCGCGAAGCGGAGATCCTGAAACAGATGCTCGAGCCGGAGCCATCCCCACGCCTCACGGGATCGATCGACCGCCATAGCCGGGTTGCCGAATTTCCGTATCGCCGCCTCCCGCGCAGCGGCGGGGGTCATGCCCGCCTCGATGTTCTCCTGCGTTTCGAGGTCGATGTGCTCCTGCATCTCTTCTTCCAGCCTCTGCCGGCGGGCTTCCCAATCGGCCATGACGCAGTTCCTTCCTTGCGGATTTTCCCGTCTCAGGAATTCGGGTCGTGCAGGGGAGTCAGCAGCCCGGCCATGGCGCGTGAGAAGCGCTGCCACTTCGTGGTTTCCGCCCGCAGTCTCTGTTTGCCCTTCGCCGTCAGCCGATAGAACCTCGCCCGGCGATGGTTCTCCGACACGCCGTCCTCGGCGACGATCAGCCCACGCCGCAGCAGGCGCTGCAGGGCCGGATAGAGCGACCCGTGCCCCACCTGCAGAACCTCCTCCGATCGCTGCTGGATGATGCGCGCGATGGCATGGCCGTGCGCCGGCCCGTAGGCGACGGTCTGCAGGATGAGCAGGTCCAGGGTGCCCTGCAGGAGTTCAAGCTGGCTGTCGCGCTCTCCAGTCGTCATTCGACCTGAAGATAGCCACCCCCAGGTCGAATGTCAAGGGGAGAACCCGGGCGACGAGGCATTCCGCTCCCCGGGCCGTAGACAACCTACCCCCGTGGGAGTAGCGTATCTACACCCCTATGACCCGGCCCGATCCTTACCGCAACCGCATCGAGCTGCTCCAGGGCACCCTCGACATGCTCATCCTCCAGGCCCTGCAGTGGGGGCCCATGCACGGCTACGGCATCGCCCAGTCCATCCGCCTCAAGTCCAGCCAGGTCCTGCAGGTCGAAACCGGATCCCTCTACCCCGCCCTGCATCGTCTCGAGCGCAGGCGATGGGTCAGGTCCGCCTGGAAGCTCACCGACAGCCGCCAGCGCGCGAAGTTCTACCAGATCACGTCCACGGGCAAGGAACAGCTGGCCGCCGACCACCAGCGCTGGCAGGCCATGGTCCGCGCCATTGCCGCCGTGATGGCCCCCGGCGCACCGGCAAAGGAGGAGTCATGAAATTCCCCTTCGCCTGGGAACGGCGCAGAGACGAACTCGCCGAGGAGCTGGACGCCCACCTGCGCATGGCCGTCGAGGATCGCGTCGCCCGCGGCGAGACTCCTGACGCGGCCCGCGCCGCCGCCCTCCGCGAAATGGGCAATCCGCCCCTCGTGGCCGAGGTCACCCGCCGCCAGTGGGGCTGGGAGTGGCTCGATCGCATGGGTCAGGACGCTCGCTACGCTCTGCGCCAGTTACGCAAGAGCCCGGGCTACACCGTCACCGCGCTGCTCACCCTCACCCTCGCGGTCGGCGCCAACACCGCCGTCTTCGGCCTCTTCTACGCGCTTCTGCTGCGCAGCCTTCCCGTGGCCCATCCGGATCAGATCGTCCAGCTGGAAGTCCAGCTCTCCACCGCCAGCGGCGCCAAAAACGATCCCGGCGCCATGGTGTCGGACGGCGGTTACGATGCACTGGCCAGGTCGCAGACCGTCTTCAGCGGATTGTGCGCCTGGCAGGAAAACGATCTGAACCTCCAGGAGCCCGAGGGAACCCGTCCCATCCCCGCGGCCGCGCTCACCGGCGGATGCTCGCAGATGCTGGGCCTCCATGCCGCCTCCGGCCGCCTGCTCGACGATGCCGATAACCGTCCCGGCGGCGCGCCCGAAGGATTTCCCGTCGTTCTCGGCTACGACTACTGGCGCACCCACTTCGCCGCCGATCGCAGCGTGATCGGCCGCCCCCTGGACTTCGGCGCGTCTTCCTACACCAGGCCGCAAAAGGGCGTCATCGTCGGCGTCATGCAGCCTGGCTTCGACAGCGTCACCGTGGGCAACCGCCCGTCTCTGTACGTGCCTTTCGAGATGATGGACCCGGCCAGTCAACACAACCTTCGCTCCTTTGACACCACCGTCCTCGGACGCCTGAAGTCCGGCATCACCCAGCCACGCGCCGAAGCCCAGACCGACGCCATCTTTCAGGCGGCGCTGAAGACCCAGAAGAACCTGCGCTTCTTCACCTTCGTCGGCGGCAAATTCACCCAGGCCACGCAGGCGCACCTGCTCGTCCGGCCCGGCCGCACCGGTTACTCCTATTTGCGGCAGTACTATCAAAAGCCGCTCTGCCTCATCGAAGGCATGGTCGGCTTGTCGCTGCTCGTCGCCTGCGCCTACCTTGCCATGCTGGCCTCGTCGCGGGCTCTGGCGCGGCGGCGTGAACTGGCCGTGCGCATGGCGCTGGGCGCCAGCCGGCGGCGCGTCGCCCTGCAGCTCACCTGGGAAAGCGTGCTGCTGGCCGTGGCCGGCAGCGGGCTGGGCATCCTCCTCGCCTGGGCCGCCGAGCGCGGCCTCGTGGCTCTCATGCAGGACATGTCCTCCAGCGATCCCTTCCAGCTGCGCGTCGGTCCCGGCGCCGTCGTCCTGCTCTTCACCCTCGGCATCGCCGGGCTCACCGTGATCCTTGCCGGCCTCTGGCCCGCATGGCGCGCCAGCAAGGTCGATCCCGCCGGCGACATCAAGGAAGGCGAGCACTCCATCGCCGGCCGCCGCGCGCCGCGGATGGGCGCCTGGCTGGTGCCCCTGCAGATTGCCTTCTCTCTCGTCATCGTCACTATGGCCGCGCTCATGGGAACCACCGTCGCCCGCCTGCTCGCCGTCGATCCCGGATTCCGCACCTCCGGCATCACCTTCATGAGCGCCGACTTTTCCCCGCGCATCCGGAAGACGAACGACCGCAGGATCCCGCCCCTGCCCATCCCCCTCTATCTCACCCTGCTCGATCGCATCCGCCACACCCCGGGCGTTCAGGCGGCCAGCATCTCCCACGTCTATCCCCTCAGCGGCGCCACCTACATGGAAGACGTCGCCTCGCAGTCTTCCGCCGCCGGCGCCATCGCCGATCCCAGCCTGACCGAGGTTTCGGTCTCTCCCGGCTACTTTGCCACGCTGGGCGTGCGCCTGCTGCAGGGCCGCGACTTCACCCCCAACGACCATGACGACAACCACAAGGTCTGCATCCTGAACCGCAGCGCGGCGAACTATTTCTTTCCCGGCCAGGATGCCATCGGCGGCGTGCTGACCATTGTCGGCGCGAATACCCGGATGCTCGTCGTCGGCGTCGTCGGCGACACCCTTTTCAAGGACCTCCGCCAGAGGCCCCCGCGGATGATCTACCAGCCCTTCTTCGATTCCTTCTGGAATCCCAACGCGCAATTCGAGGTGCGCGCCGCCGATGCTGGAATCGCCGTCAGCGCCGTGCGCAACGCCTTTCGCCAGCTGGCGCCCGATGTCGCCCTCAGCAAGCCGGTGACCATGCGCGATCTGGTCGCCAACTCCATGGGCCGCGAGCGTATGGTGGCTCTGCTGGCCGGCTTCTTCGGCTTTCTCACCCTCGCCCTCACCGGCATCGGCCTCTATGGCGTTCTCAATTACGGCGTGGTCCGCCGCCGCACTGAAATCGGCGTGCGCATGGCCCTGGGCGCCACCCCCGGCAGTGTGGTCACCATGATCCTGCGCGAGGCGATGCGCCTCGTCCTTCCCGGCCTCGTCCTCGGCGCTGCCGGCGTGTGGGCTGCGACGCGGCTGCTCTCCGCCTTACTCTATGGCGTCCAGCCGCTCGATCCATGGCTGTGCCTGGTCAGCCTCGCCGCGCTGGCCGGCGTCGCCCTCCTCGCCAGCGTGCTCCCCGCGCAACGAGCCGCCGCCGTCCATCCCATGGAGGCCTTGCGCTTCGAATAATCGCCCGCCTGCGCATCCTCACCCACCGGCGTATCGTCAAAGGCGTAGCGGGAGGAGTGTGCCATGAGCGAGGCCAAGCTGCTGATGATCGTCGGCGATTACGCCGAGGACTACGAAACCATGGTGCCCTTCCAGGCCCTGCAGATGGTCGGCCACACCGTCGACGCCGTCTGCCCCGGCAAAAAGGCCGGTCAGCAGGTGCGCACCGCCATCCACGACTTCGAGGGCGACCAGACCTACTCCGAAAAGCGCGGCCACAACTTCACCCTCAACGCCACCTTTGCCGAAGTCCACCCCGAGGACTACGACGGCCTGGTGCTTCCCGGCGGACGCGCGCCGGAATACCTCCGCCTCGACGAGAAAGTCCTCGCCCTCATCCGCCACTTCAGCGAACAGCACAAGCCGATCGCCGCCATCTGCCACGCCGCCCAGCTTCTCGCCGCCGCCAATGTCCTGCGCGGCCGAAAAGTCAGCTGCTACCCCGCCTGCGCGCCCGAGGTCCAGCTCGCCGGTGGCGCTTACACTCCCGTCGAAGTCACCGCGGCCGTCGTCGATCGCAACCTCGTCACCGCGCCCGCCTGGCCGGCCCACCCCGCGTGGCTCGCCAAATTTCTCACCGTGCTCAACGAGCACCTGGCCGAGAAAAGAGAGCCCGCCATCACCGCCCGATAGCGGTTCGGAACCAGCCGGGGCCCTCCTGTACCACTTCGGCTCAATTCCACGAAAATTCAACGCTTCGGCTATTGACTGCCAGGTTATCCGGGGCTACTCTGGCGGCAACTTCGACTCTTTTGGTGCCGATCGCCAACCCGGTTCTTCCCCCCAGCCTGACGCATCCAATCAGCGTGGAACCGGTCCCGTTGCGAACCTCGGCCACCCAACCCACAGCCCCATTCCAGACGCGTGGCGCCCGCACCGCCATCGCCGGAGGTCTTTCCCTCGCCTGATGAGAAAACATCTCGAGATCACTCCCAATCTTGAGCCCCTGTTCGGGACCCGCGACGAAAATCTCAGACTCATGGAGGATGCCCTGCATGCCCGCATCGACCTCGTGTCCGATGCCGTCCAGATCGAGGGCTCCGAAGACGCCATCGCCCGCGTCGAGCGCATCTTTCAGGACTACGAGGCCCTCCGCCGCCAGGGCATCTGCCTCCAGAACGGCGAGCTGAACGGCATGCTCCGCCTCGTCACCGCCGATGCTTCCGTCTCCCTGCGCAGCCTCGCCGAAAGCGGCCGGCAGCGCTCCGCCGGCATCAAGCGCATGGTCCAGCCCCGCTCCATCAATCAGCGCCTCTACGTCGAAGCCATCGAGCAGGTGGACATGGTCTTCGGCATCGGTCCTGCCGGCACCGGCAAGACCTATCTCGCCGTTGCCATGGCCGCGGCCGCCCTGCTGGCCAAGAAGATCAGCCGCATCGTCCTCGTCCGCCCCGCTGTTGAGGCCGGCGAGCGCCTCGGCTTCCTCCCCGGAACCCTCCAGGAAAAGGTCGATCCCTACCTCCGCCCCCTCTACGACGCCCTCTACGACCTCATTGAGCCGGAGCGCGTCGACAAAATGCTGGAGCGCAACGTCATCGAGGTCGCCCCTCTCGCCTTCATGCGCGGCCGCACCCTCAACGACGCCTTCATCATCATGGACGAGGCCCAGAACACCACCAGCGAGCAGATGAAGATGTTCCTCACCCGCATGGGCAACAACGCCAAAGCCGTCATCACCGGTGACATCACCCAGATCGACCTGCCCAACCCCCGCAAATCCGGCCTCGTCGAGGCCCTCAACATCCTCGACGGCGTCGACGGTATCCGCTTCATTCGATTCGAAGACGGCGACGTCGTCCGCCATCACCTCGTCCAGCGCATCATCCGCGCCTACGAGGGCTTCGGCCGCGCCCAGCAGGAGCTGCCCCTGGCCATCGACGGCGAAGACGAAGTCCGCTTTTCACAGCCCCAATAGCCCCGCCGCAGATTCCCCAGGCATTCGGCGTTACCATCGAGGTGGGAGGGTTCACCCCTCCCGCCGTTGTTTTGTGCACCCGCGGCTCAACCCCCGGCTGCACTGGACCATGATCCTGATCGAGCCCACGATACAAGCCAGGTTCGGCCGCTCGCTGCGGCAGCGGGCCCTCGCCGCGTTTCTCCGGGAAGCTTCCCCCCTCGCCGGGCTGCGCGGCGACGTCTCCGTCCTGCTCACCGGCGACACTCACATCCGCCGCCTCAACCGCGAATTCCGCCATAAGGACCGCCCCACCGACGTCCTGTCCTTCCCCGCTCCCGCCCCGCTCAACGGCCACGCCGCCCCCGCCGGCGACCTCGCCATCTCCGTCGAGACCGCCGCCCGCCAGGCCCGCGACTTCGCCCACCCCCTCGCCACCGAGCTCCGCATCCTGCTCCTCCACGGCCTCCTCCACCTCGGCGGCTACGACCACGAATCCGACTCCGGCCAGATGGCCCGCAAAGAAGCCGCCCTCCGCCGCCGCTTCGGCCTTGCCGCCGGCCTCATTGAACGCGCCGCAGCCCCCACCCAGGCGCGCACCGCCCGCAAAAAAGCCGCCGCCCCTCCAGCACCCCCCCGCCGGAGCCGCCCATGACCTCCACCATGAGCCTCGTTGCGCCGCTCCTCATTGCCCTCCTTCTCGTCATCCTCACCCTCTCCTCCTACGTCGACCGCCTCTACGCGGAGATGGGCAAGTTCCTCTCCCTCGAATTCCAGGAAAACATCGACCTCTGGGAGCAGCGCGTCGAACCGCGCCTCGGCATGAATCGCGACCGCATCGCCCTCTCGGCCGCCATCCTCATGCACCTCTCCCTTGCCTTCCTCACCCTCGTCTTCGGCATGCTCCTCTTCGAGCGCGCGCGCGTCAACGACCGCGCCACCTGGCCCGAAATCGCCCAGGTCCTCCTCGGCATCGTCCTCGTTATCGTCCTTTTCAACCGCCTGCTGCCTTACGCCTTCTTCACCCGCACCCGCGGCGCATGGATCGTCCGCTGGCGCTGGTTCCTCCGCCTCCTCATCTGGATCGTCCTCCCCATCACCCTCTTTGTGCAGTTCCTCCTCTCCATCGCCGCGCTCGCCGAGCAGCCCCCCAGCGCCAACGGCGACAACACCGCCGCTGAAGCCGTCGAAGCCCTCATCGAAGCCGGCGAGGAAGAAGGCATCATCGAGGAAAGCGACCGCGAGCTGGTCCGCTCCGCCGTCGAATTCGGCGACAAAGTCGTCCGCGAAGTCATGACCCCGCGCCCCGCCGTCTTCGCCGTCGCCGGCACCATCACCCTCGAGCAGTTCCTCGACCTCATCCGCGCTCAGCCCTTCTCCCGCGTCCCCGTCTACAAGGACACCCTCGACAACGTCACCGGCATCGCCTTCACCCACGACCTGCTGCAGATCTCCGACGCCGACGCCCGGGCCAAAACCGTCGCCTCCATCCAGCGTGCCGCCGCCTTCGTTCCCGAAACCAAAAAGGTCAATGAGCTCCTCCGCGAGATGCAGCGCGAAAAACAGCACATGCGCATCGTCATCGACGAATACGGCGGCGTCGCCGGCCTCGTCACCATCGAAGACCTCCTCGAGGAGCTGGTCGGCGCCATCCGCGACGAGCACGACGACGAGGACAATGCCGCCGTCGTCCGCGAGCCCGGCGGAACCTGGGTCGTTCCCGGCAATCTCGAAATCGCCCGCGTCGAAGAGATCCTTCCTGGCGTCGAGCTCCCCGAAGACGTCGAAGCCACCAGCGTCGGCGGCCTGGTCAGCGAAACCGCCGGCCGCATCCCCCAGTCCGGCGAAATCGTCGAAGGTTACGGCCTGCGCTTCGAAATCCTCGCCTCCACCGATCGCAAGGTCAACCGCCTCCGCCTCTCCCGCCTCGCCGCCGCCAGCTGAAACCCCCGCCGTTCAGCCGCCGACAACCGTTCCCGGTAGCCTCGGCCGGTATCCTCTCCCGTCGAAAGCGACGCCTCCAGTGCCTCACGTCGACTCGGTGCACGGCAGGCGCCGGCTCTGCACGATCGCTCCATCTGGCAGCCGCAGTGCCGTCAGCACGCCATGCGCGATCGTGTCCAGGCCACAGGTTCGCCCCACCATGCGCGGGTGCGGCCAGCCCTTCTCATCGAGAACCGCGTTATTGGCATGCCCGTAAACGATTGTGTCCTCGCCGTCATACTGATCCGGAAACCCCTCCGCCCCCCACAGAAGCGCATCGATCGCCTGCGCTTCCACCTTTCCTTTCGCCGGATCCACGCCGCCGTGAACCATCACCCCCTCCGGCGCGCGAAAAAACGTTCTCAGGCCCGCCAGAAACTCCCTGTGCTCCGCCGGGATCGCCTCGAAGAAACCCTCATAGGGCAGGCGCACCTTCTCCAGAATCACCTGCGGCCCCAGCTCGGCCATCCGCTGCCGGATCGCCTCCGCTGCCTGCGCAGAATAGCTCTCGATCGTCGCCATCGCTTCCATCCCCAGAATCCAGGAGTGGCGCGTAAAGTCCCGGCTGCTTTCGAGCATCCACTGCTCGTGATTTCCCATCAGTCCCACCAC
>DATJNE010000163.1:0-7269 GCA_035508305.1 Acidobacteriaceae bacterium
GAGGTGTAGTTCTTTGGCAGAGGTTCGCATTCAGGAAGGCGAGCCGCTTGAAAATGCATTGCGCCGGTTTAAGCGCAAGGTCCAGCAGGAAGACATCATTAAAGAAGTCAAACGTCATTCCTTCTACCTCAAGCCCGGCGAAAAACGCCGCGTGAAGGAGGCGCTGGCGCGAAAGCGGAATCGTAAGAAGGCTCGTAAAGAGCAGGACTAAAATGACAACGCCGGTCTGTCCAGGTCCCCAGACTCCGACAGATCTGAGCCCCAGCGGGCAGCAATGCCCCAGGGTTCGAGGATCGACCCTCTCGTGCGCCCTGCTCGCGACGCTGAGTTGGCAGACCGGCATTCATCTCTCCTGAGTCACTCCGTTGCCCACAAGCGGAGGGTTTTCGGCATCGAGCCGCTGTCGTTCTTCGCCGCAACTCAGTTGCGGCCTGGCAGTTTCGAGAATGATCCGCGCAAGGAATGTCGAATTCTGTTCGGACCGCTGCACTCTCGTCTGCCACCAGGGCCCCTATCCAATTCGGAAGTACCACGCCGCCCCCCCCAAACCGGCGTGTCGCAGCAAGCCGGCATGGAAAGACTGCCGGGCGATCCGGGCGTGCCGTCAGTTCGGCGCGGTCACGGGTGCTTCGGGCAAAGGCGAGGGAAGCGGGATGGATTTCGTCGATAAGGTTCTGAAATGTGCCGACTGCGGGAACGACTTCGTTTTTACGGCCGGCGAACAACTCTTCTTCTTCGACAAGCAGTTCAAGAACGATCCGAAACGTTGCAAGCAGTGCAAGGCCAAACGCGCTTCCGGTTCCTCCTCAGTCCGTCCGGAAACGCGTACCGTCTGCTCGGAATGCGGTACGGAAACCACGGTACCCTTTAAGCCAACGCAGGGACGCCCGGTCCTTTGCCGAAGCTGTTTCCAGCAGAAACGGACCCTGAGTCAGGCCAGCTAGCCTCATCGAGCCGCCTTCTGCGTGGCTCGCCTTCGCATCGCTCCGGAACGCGTTCGCGCCAGTTGTGTGCGTGGCAACCCACCTGCACCGCCGCTCTCCTGCCTGATCCAACCGGGAATGCCCTCGTTCAGTTATTGAGCGGCGCGCACGAACTATGCTGGGACTCCCACTTCGCCGGTGAATCCGGACTGGGGGCGGCGACAGCTTCTCCCACATCCTTGATCTTCACTGGCTGCTGAAAGCTGTAGACGTTGCCGGAGCAGACCAGATCGCCTTCAAGGCCAAAGACCGAGTACGTGTCGACCGCGCCGCCCCCAAACAGCACTCTGGTCCCGAAGAGGTTGCTCTGTTTGGTCACCGAACCGCCCGACTCCAGTGCCTTGACCCAGACAAGATGCTGCCACGGGCTGCCAGGATCCATCGCGCCGGTCGGGGAGAACCCTATCTTCCTGGCCAGTTCATCGGCTGCAAGGACTGAAGCGAAGTGAGACGGGGGGCTGCTCGGCGCGCCTCCAGTCTGCGCCCCTGAGGGAGTGTTGCTGTCGCTGCTCGAGGACGATTTCGCCGGCGCAGCAGTGACTGTTTTCAGGAAAGACTGGATGCTGCTCATGACTTCATCGATCTCGCCGGCCTGCGCCGAGCCGGAGGCGTATCCGGACTTGTCCTCGCTGCACTTGTCAAACGCGTCCGAGACCTGCTGCAGGGTTTGCAGATAGGGCGAGTGTGCCGCGTCGATGGCGCCAAGCGCAAAAGGGTCATACATCTCGGGAATAAGAACCCGTACCCCGAGTGAGCGTAGTTCGCGCGCCACTTCGTTCATGAGCGCCGGGTCCTCCACCGTGCCCACGACCGCGGTAACGGATTGATTGCTGCTGAACATCTGCAGTACATCGCCGGCAACCGAGGCGGCTTCGCCCGGACTCGCCAGCCCCCCCAGGGCGGTCCCCAGCAGGCCGCGCGCGCGGATGTGGGGTCCGGACGGCGTTGCCTCCGATCCGGATTTCTCCGCAGCGGCGACGCAGGTTTCGTGCGCGCGGGTCAGAAGACCCTGCATCGTCGCCATATCGGCCCGCCAGTTCTGGAAGTCGGAGAGTACGGTGCTCCCCGAAGAAATAAGAACGATGCCGGGTCGCGAAGCTGCTGCGTTGGCGATTGTGCAGGGACTGTGCGCGCCCGTACCGGCTTCCATAACCTCGCCGTGATAGAGATACTGCGCGATGTCGCAGGCGATCACCCCGCTGTTGTGCTCGACTGCCTTGTACGTGAACATTTCGGTCTCGATCGAGAATGGACCACCGCCGGGAGCCTCGCTGCCGCCGCCCTGACCGCTGCTGGTCGCCTGCGAGCCCGACTTCGGCGATTTCCCTCCCGATCCGGGTCCGCCGCTTTGCGCCATCCCTGGCGCCCAGCAAACGCTGAACGCAACGAGGAGAACAAGGGAGATACGAACCGGTCGAATCACGCGGCGTGTCATCGGACAGAATCCTCCGCTGCTTCAGATCATTGAGAGTTTCGAGGCAACGGGGGATCGCCGTGACGGGAGCATAGCATGGCCGGCGCGCGATCCGGTCAGCGAAGATCCGCCCGAGGAAGAAAGCCGCGATCAACGTCCGGCAGTACGATGGACCATCATGCAGATGCTTTTTCGGAACGCGAGAATCCTCGACGCGACTTTGCCCGAACCCCGCGCGGGGAACGTGCTGATCGAAAACGGAGTCATTCGCGAGGTAAGCGCAAAGACGCCGCATGGGGACTGCGCTGTGATCGATCTCGAGGGTCGGACGCTGATGCCGGGCCTGATCGACTGTCATGTGCATGTGGTGGCCAGCCTCATGAATATCGCGGAGAACGCCCAGCTGCCGGCTCCCATTGCCGTCCTGCGCAGCGTGCCGATCCTGAAGGGCATGCTGGAGCGGGGCTTCACGACGGTGCGCGACCTCGGCGGCGCGCCGTATGCACTCGCGGACGCGATCGCGCAAGGGCTGACGCCCGGCCCACGCCTCTTTGTGTGCGGCAAGGCGCTGTCCAAAACAGGCGGCCACTCCGACGCGCGGCCCCGTTATGACGCGCACCACGCCAATCGCTGGGCGGCCAACTTCGGCGCGCTCGGTCGGATTGCCGACGGAGTCGATGAGGTCCGGCGAGCATGCCGCGAAATGCTGCGCGAGGGCGCCTCCTTTGTTAAGGTCATGGCCAACGGGGGCGTGGCCAGCCCCACCGATCCTGTCGACTGGTTCGGCTACACCGTCGAAGAACTCCAGGCAGCCGTCGAAGAGGCGCGCGATGCGAAGACCTACGTCGCGGCGCACCTGTATACGGCCGAAGGAATCGAGCGCGCGGTGGAGTGCGGTGTGCGCACCCTGGAGCACTGCAATCGCATTGATGCGAAGGCGGCGCGCAAAGCCGCCGAGGCGGGCGCAATCGCCGTGCCCACCCTCGTCACCTACGAAGCGCTGGCCCAGGATGGCCCGTCCCTGGGATTGCCGGCCGCATCCGTGGCCAAAATCGATTCTGTGCGAAAAGCAGGGCTGGAAAGCCTCGCGATTCTGCGTGACGCCGGCGTCACGATGGCCTTCGGAACCGATCTCCTCGGGCCGACCCACCTGCGCCAGTCGGAAGAGTTCGCGATCCGCTCCCGTGTCCTCTCAGCCTGGGAAATCCTGGCCAGTGCCACAACCGTGGGCGCGCAGGTGCTCGGGATGGAGGGAAAGCTCGGTGTCGTGGCTGACGGCGCGACCGCGGATCTCCTGGTCGTCGACGGCGATCCGCTCCGCGATATCTCCGTCCTTGCCGAGCCGGCCAGGCATCTGCGCATGGTCATCAAGCAGGGTGTCGTGGTGCATCGGGCGGGACTGTAAGAAGTCTGGCCTGGCACCAATTAACGCGCCAGCACCTCGAGCAGCGCAGTTGTGCCCGCAGGAAGCGATACTGAACGCTCCCGGGACTCCAGAGTGAAGGTTCCATGGTCGCCATTGCCATTGCCCTCCAGCGCGACGCCGTGAAGCCCGTAAACGCCACACGCCCCGGCGGAGAAGACGCCCATCGACTGCTCCGCGGGATTGGCCCCGCACACTACGGCGGGATCCGACGCGCTGACCGAAGCCAGCAGCCGCGCAAAAATGCCCTGGCTCCGGCTGTAGCCGACAATCGAGCCGTGCGGCGAAAGCACGGCTTTCTCCAAAGGCGATGTCGTGTCCCCGCCGATCAGTGTCCGCGTGGCGGACCAGTCGATCTCGTCCAGTCCATACGGCGTCTCGGCTTCATGCGAAGCAACCGGTCCGGCAATGGCGCGAAGAGACAGGTTGACGGGAGTAGCAGAGCCGCGCTCCTCGATCCGGTCGAAGTGGATCGAGAGCATCGAAGGCGTCTGCGTGGCGTAGTCTGTCGCGTCGAACCGGAATGGCGTCGAGGCGACCACATGTCCCGCCAGTGTTGTGCCGGCCGGGACCATCCGTCCCCCCGGGAGAAGCAGAACCTGCAGCGTCCGGGCCGTCACCGCGTCGCCAGGCTTCGACAGCCCCGCGGCCACAGACCGCGTCAGAACGACTGGGATGGCCGTCGCGGCCGGGATGGCCTGTGAGAATGAGGTGGCGATTGTCGCGGCGAGACTGGCCACGGCGAGGACGCGAGACAATTTGGCAGACACGAGGCGCATGGGGACGATCCTTTCGTATGGACGTACGTCTGGTGCCTTCAGGCAGCCGGGCGTGTCCGGAAAAAGCGAGGAGCGTGTAAAGTCTCCTCCTCTCGTGCCGATTCTACTTACGGAAGTCCTCTGCGCCATTCCCAGGAAGTTCCCGGAGAAGCGTTACTGTCTCAGATCAGGACATAACCCGGCGAGACAGAAACAAACAGGCCTCCGGTGTCAGACCGGAGGCCAAAGTCAGGAGGCCGCAACTTCATTCAGGGGAGGTAATAACGCAACGAAGTTTCCACAATATTGTCGATCCCGCGCGGCGCCCCGCCCACGCCTGACCACGCCACCTTGACGGCGTAAATGTAGCCGGCGCCGTACTGCACCGTCCCGGCTGGTCCCTGGTAGAACCGGTACCAGAAGCCCGTGGCGCCCGTTTCCAGCGCCTTCAGGCTGGCCGAGCACGAGAATCCCGCCTCGGCAAAACATTTCGAGTTATCGATCGTCCTGAGCCCGTAACCATAATTGCGCGGCAGATATTCTTCTCCCCCGTAGATGTAAGTGTCCAGGCGAGTCGTTGGATGATACTCGACTCCCGTAATACCGTGGATCGATTTCTCAGCCGACAGACCGCCGTTCGGTTTCACGACCACGTCGGTGGAGGTCGCCCCGTAGCGCCCCGCGGCGCCCCACATGGCCGCGGCCAGATAACTTACCTTCTTTGTGAACACCGGAACGTACGCCGATCCACCGATGGCCCCATCGGCCGTCGTGTTGTCTTTCCCCGGCACGGTCGCTGTGGAATTTAGCCGGTCGCGGAAGGTGCGGCCGATTGCCCTGATCTCGAAGTGGCCGGCCTTCGGATCGAAGGCCACCTTTGCAATCAGATCCGGCGCGACGTTCGTCGAGTACGTCGTATTGCTCAGGATGCCCGTTCCCGTCGTGGACAGCCCAGACAGAATGCTGGTGACGGTCGACGGCACATTCGCCGGAGTTACACCGACCGTCGCCGCGTTCTCCGCGGACAAAGCCAGCGCGGTCTTGTATGCGGGGAGTTGCCACGTCACCCGAACCGCTGTCTGGCGGGCATAGTCGAACCCCGGAAGGATCGTACTGTCGATCAGCGCCGGTGCGTACTCGGTGAGGTTCTCGATGCCGCTCCGGTTCATCGTGACCAGCGACCACATCTGTCCGGCCGAGACTGTCCAGCCGCTGGCGAACTGCATGCGCCCCCACATCTGGCGGATGCGATTGCTGTAACCGTTCGTCTGCACTTCGCTGGCCCCGAAGCCGCTGGCGAGAAAATCGGTTTCGAAATAGCCCGTTGCCGTCGCCCGCCCGGCAGCGCCCGAAGCGCGCAGGCTCAGCCGCGTTGCGCGCGAGCTGGCGCGAAATTCCGTCAGATGCGACATCGTCTGAGCATCCCAGGGAATCGCTGCCCAGCTCGTGTTCATGTCCGCGTTTTCCGCATGGCTGCGCCCAACGGCCTCCGCCGCGAAAAAACCGCCCGGCACGATCGTGATGCCCCGATAACGAAGCGCGGTCGGGTTGCTGCGCGCCGGCTCGAGCTTCTTCTCCTGCTCGATCCAGGCGGCGCTGCTGCCCTGGGCTGCCTTTAGTGCGGCAACGGCGCTCTGCAGTTCCCCGATCTGCGGAGCCTCCGCTCCGCTCAGCCGATCGATTTGCTGCTGAGCCCGCGACAGCCGCCCTTCGGCCGCCTCAAGCTGCCGGGCGAGGTCTTCATTCTGCTGCTGTAGCTGATCGAGCCGCTGCTGCTGATCGCGGCTCTGTTCATCAATCGCCCGGCGCAGCTGGTCCAGGTCCTGCTTCGATGCAGGCGAGCCAGAGACACTCGGAGCCGCCCCGGCCGACCCCGGAGGATTCGGGGCCTGGGCGATCGCGCTGCATGGAACCATGGCCGCCACTGTGGCCGTCAACAGGAAAAGACAAAGGAAGCGGTGTCTTGTCATGAGTGCCTCCGCCGACTCCGGCGGTTGCTGACGGTATCGGCGGAGCAGCGGAGAGAATGAGGCTTCGGCCAGGCATTCCTGGATTACCTGATTCCGATTTGGGAGGGCTCGCACCGACACCGCGGGTACGCCACCAAAGCGCACCCAGCGGACGCCGCCCCGCAGACAAGCTCTTTCGACCCCACGCGAGTCAGCGCCCCTGCGCCAGAACACGGGCGGATCGGCATGGATCGCGACGGCTGAGCAGCACGGGAATAGCGCTCTCACTCGACGGGAAGAACGACGGCCGTGCAGACGATCTCGGGCCTCGTTGCCCCCGGAACTCGATGCAGACACACTTCGGCGTCGTCGCGGAGGCGGCCTCGCTCTATTTGGCGAGAACGAACTGGCCGGTGTGGAAGCTCAGGTGATTCGTCCGGCTTATCACCACTGCGAGGCGATTGCGTGTCGGATCGGCCGCGAAGTCTTCTTCCGAAACCGCGGCATGTCTGTGGAGCCAGTCCTCCGGCGAGAACCTCTCCAGTGCGGCCGTCAGCCGGGCATTGATCTCGGTCCACGCCTTACGCAGCTCCGCGACCGAGACCGAATCGCTCGCGCTCCCGTCCGGGCTGGTGATGAACGCCTCGTCCAGTTCAGGGTGGAGACGCTCGCCGATGAACAGCAGCGGCAGCAGCCGGTCATGCACCGCGGTCAGGTGGCCCAGCAGATAGTAGAGGCGGTT
>DATJNE010000164.1:0-28272 GCA_035508305.1 Acidobacteriaceae bacterium
CGCTCGAGGCCGAGCGTCTCGGCGGCGCGGGTCATGTTGCCGGCGCAGTCGTCGATCTTCCTGAGGATGTACTCGCGTTCGTAGGCGTCGCGCGCCTGCTGCAGGGTGTCAAAGTCGGTGGTGCGCCCGGCGCTGCGGTGCACAAGCATGGGCAGGTGGCGGCGCTCGATGCGCAGCGCGTGGGGGTTGAGGATGAGCACTCGCTCGATGACGTTCTTCAGCTCGCGGACGTTGCCCGGCCAGTGGTACTGGCGGAGCAGCTCGACGGCGTCTTCTGCGATCTCGACGCGCGGCCGGCCGTACTCGCCGCCGAAGGCGCGGAGGAATTCGCGGACCAGCAGCGGGATATCCTCGCGGCGATCGCGCAGCGGCGGCACGTAGAAGGGGATGACGTTGAGGCGGTAGAAGAAGTCCTCGCGGAAATTGCCTTTGGCGATCTCCTCTTCGAGATCCTTGTTGGTGGCCGCGATCACGCGCACGTCGACGCTGATGGGCTGGGTGGCGCCGACGGGAACGAAGCGCTGCTCATCGAGGGCGCGCAGCACTTTGGACTGGGTCTTGAGGCTCATGTCGCCAACCTCGTCCAGGAACAGCGTGCCGCTGTTGGCGCGCTCGAAGGTGCCGCGCTTCTCGGGGGGTCCGCCGCCGATGGCGCCGTTGCGGTAGCCGAAGAGCTCGCTCTCGATGTAGTCCTCGGGGATGGCGGCGCAGTTCAGCTCGACGAAGACCCGCTCGGCGCGCAGGCTTTCGGCGTGGATGGCGCGCGCGATGAGCTCCTTGCCGGAGCCGGACTCGCCGAAGATGAGCACGCGGCCGTTGGTGGGGGCCATGAGCTTGATCTGCTGGCGGAGGGCGCGGGCCTGGACGCTTTCGCCGCTGATCTGCTGTTCGAGGCGGAGCTGGCGGCGGAACTCGAGGTTCTCGGTGCGGAGCCGCCTGGCTTCGATCGCGTTCTTGACGACGATGAGGGTGCGCTCGAGCATGAGCGGCTTTTCCAGCAGATCGAAGGCGCCCAGCTTGGTCGCCCTAACCGCAGTTTCGATGGTGGCGTGCCCGGAGATGACGATGATTTCGGGCCGGGCTTCGGGATCGAGCGTGCGCAGCTCGGCGAGCACATCGAGGCCGTCGCGATCGGGCAGCCAGATGTCGAGGAGCATGACGTCGTAGACGGGATCGCGCGCCTGGACGAGAGCTTCGGCGGCTGTGCCGGAACTGGCCACGGCATAGCCTTCCTCACGGAGGATCTCCTCGAGAGATTCGCGAATCTCGGCTTCATCGTCGACGACGAGGATGTGGTTCATAGGCGAGCCGGGAGCCGGGAGCCGGGAGCTGGGGGCATGGAGCGTGTGGCCGGGATCACGGGTTAGACGGCTTTCGTCAGCGCTGCCGCCGGAGTGTGATCGGCCCCGTTGGTTTCCGCCAGGGGCAGGTCGATGATAAAGCGGGCGCCGGCGGGGAGGTTATTCTCGGCGCGGATGGAACCGCCGTGGTCCTGCACGATTTTGGCGACGATGGAGAGGCCGAGGCCGGTGCCGCGCTGGCGGGTGGAAAACCAGGGCAGGAAGAGCCGGGCACGCATGTCGTCGGTGATGCCGGGGCCGGTGTCGGCGACGACGATCTCCGCCATGCCGCGGCGCTCGCCCGGGCCGGTTTCAACGGAGAGAACGCGCAGCAGGCCGTCCTGCATGGCTTCGGCGGCGTTGTCGATGAGGTTGGCGAGGGCGCGGCGCAGGGCTTCGGGATCGGCCATGACCGGGGCCAGGCGCGGATCGAGATGCTTTTCGACGCGGATGCTGCGGATACGGCCTTCGAAGAGCATCAGCGCACTCTCGACGATTTCGTTCAGGTCGGAGGGCTGGGGATGCGCGACGGGAAACTCGGCCAGGGCGGCGAACTGGCCCACCAGGGTGCGCATCGATTCGACCGAGCCGAGGATGACGTCGCAGCATTTGCGGATGATGCCGGGCGATTCGGGCGCGCCGCGCTCGACGTGACGGCGGATGCGCTCTGCGGAGAGGGTGATGGGGGTGAGGGGGTTGCGGATTTCGTGAGCGACGCGCTGGGCCACTTCTTTCCAGGCGGCCTGACGCTGCGCGTAGAGGAAGTCGGAGACGTCTTCGAGGACGAGGATCGAGCCTCCCGGGCCGTTGTGAGGATCGAGCGCGGCCAGAGTGACGGAGAGATTCACGCCGCCGCGCGTCGTGTGGAGTTCGAACTCCGACGATGCGGTGCCCATGCGGCGAGCGCGGCGCTCGAGGCGAATCAGCTCTTCGGTGAAGTCGGGCGGGAGAAGCGTGTCAAGCAGAACGCCGGAGAGATCCGGCAGCCCTTCGATCCGGAGGAGGTCGGCGAAGGCGCGATTGCCAAGGACGATGCGGCGGGCGACGTCGAGGGTGACGACGCCGGAGGGAATGGTTTCGAGGATGGTTTCCAGTTCCTTGCGGCGGGCTTCAAGGGCGAGATTGGCGGCGGAGAGCTCGCGCGCCGAGGTTTCGGCGAGGAGGCGGCTCTGCTCGAGATCGGCGGCCATGTGGTTGAAGGAGCGGACGAGCTCGGCCATCTCGGCGGTGGCTTCGACGGTAACCCGGTGGCTGTAGTCGCCCTTGCCGATTTCGACGGTGGCGTCGGCGAGAGCCTCGAGGGGGCGGGTCATCTGCCGGGAAACGTAAAGGGCGAGCCAGCTGCTGGCGAAGAAGACGAGCGCGGTGAGCATGAGCAGGAGGAGGAAATACGTCATGCGAATGAGGCGGCGCTGGCGATAGAGAGCCCAGTACTGGCTGGTGCCGGTGCTGAGGTCGGTCATGATGGCATTGAGGCCGGCGGGCATGGGCAGGCCGGCGACGATGACGCCGCCATCGGGCAGACTGGAGCTGCCGAGGGCGTATTCCGATCCGCCGATGACGAGCATGGGCTCGTCGGAGCGCTGGGCGGCCCTGAGAATCTCCGCGGCGAGCGGCGGACCGGCGCCGATCGGCTGTGGCTCTTCGTCGTCGTTGAGCCAGGAGTGGACCGCGGCGGTTCCGTGCGCCTGGGGCAGCTGGTAAGCCGCTACGGGGGCTGAGTCACGATAGAGAATGGCAAACCCGCCCTGGAGGGTGATCTGATGCTGGCGCATCTGGTCGAGCATGGCAGGACGGTCGCCGGCATCGAGGGCGGCGGAGAGCTCCGGCGAGCGCGCCATGCTCTCGGCTTCGGAGCGGGCGTTGAGCGAGGCGTAGTGGGAGAGTTCGGTGGCGATGCGGGTGGAGTCGTCGCGGACGTCGATGCCGGGCTGGGAGAACCATCTGTCGATGGAGCGGTTCATCAGCAAAAAGCTGAACAAAAACATGAAAAGCGCCGGGACGAGCGAAACCAGCAGGGCGCCGATGAACATGCGGGTGCGGAGACGAGCGCCGAGGACCTGGCTGCGCTGCTCGGCGAGGAGCTTGATGAGGTTGCGCAGCAGCAGCACCAGCACGGTAACAAAGAGCAGGAAGACGAGGACGGAGACCGAGGTGAGGAGGAAGATCTGGCCGGAGGTGTGAGGGGTGAGCGCGCGGACGTTGAAGGCGTTGAGGGCGATCAGCAGGAGCAGGAGCACAAAGACGGCGGTGCCCAGCAGGATCAGCGTGGCGCGGCGATGCCTGAATTCAGCCAAGGGTACTCCGAATTGCCTCTGATTATAGGCGCGAGGCAGGTGTAAGCTGCTGTTTCTTCGAGGCGACTCCGACGCCGGGAACATGGCATCCAACGAGGTGAGCAACAATGGCATCCAAGGGGTCAACATGAAAGACAATCGATTTCTCTTCAGCGTGGCCGCAGCCGCCGTGGCGGGGATGATGCTGGTCGGGGGTTGCAACAAGTCCAACAGCAGCACGGCAACGAGTACGAATCCGGCGTCGGCTCCGGCACAGCCGCAGGCCAGCAATCCTCCGGCGCCGCCGCCGGATCAGACGGCAACACCGGCGTCCCCCGGCACTGCGCCCGCACCGTCGACCGGCGCACCCGCACCGACGACCGCACAGAGTGCGCCAACGCCGGCGCCGCCTCCGACGATTGTGATCCCGCGGGGTCAGGAGTTGCGGGTTCGTCTGGATGAGGATCTGGGCTCGAAGATCAGCGAGCCGGGCCAGTCGTTCGGGGCAACGGTGGCCGACGACGTGGTGGTGGACGGGGAGACGGTGATTCCGCGCGGCGCGCAGGCCGAGGGGACTGTCATCGACGCGAAGCCTCTGGGTCATTTCAAGGGCGGGGCGCTGCTGGAGCTGAGGCTGGAGCGAGTACGGACGCGCTGGGGCAGCTATCCGGTGGCAACCAGCACCATGGAGCGGGTCGAACAAGGCAAGGGAAAGCGGACCGGGATCTTCGCCGGAGGCGGCGGAGCCTTTGGCGCACTGGTTGGCGGACTGGCCGGCGGAGGCAAGGGGGCTCTGATCGGCGGGCTGGCGGGGGCTGGAGCGGGAAGCGCCGGGAGCGCGATGACGGGCAACCACCAGATCTTTCTGCCTGCGGAGACGCTGGTCACCTTTGAGCTGGAACACTCGGTGCACGTGACCCAGGAATAGGGGCGGGGAAAACGGGGGGCGCGGCCGGGAATGACCGCGTCCTTTTGTTTTGGGGCAAGGGCCGGGTGAGTTTGAAGTTCCGGGGGCGATCATGCGGCCAGGACGACCGGCATTCGGAAGTTGGGCGCAAAGAGTCCTCAACGGATTTCGGGCCGAGAATCGCAGGAAGTTCAGGATGCAGTGCACGGCCACCCCAGCGAAACGATGTTTCGCCGGGACCCTGGCTGCCCACCCTCACGCCCTGGCGTCTCCTCGCTCGCGAGGAAACGCCACCTTTGCAACTTCCAACTCAGGCCAGCAGCTCGCGGACCGGCTTCCAGAGTTTCTTCTGGGAGACGGCGACCGGCTCGCAGGTGAGGGTTCCTTCCCAGGTGTTCACGCCGTCACGGATGCCATCGTCGTCGAGGATCGCTTTCTTCGCGCCGCTGTTCGCCAGGCGCATCACGTAGGGGAAAGTCGCGTTGGTGAGGGCCAGCGTGGAGGTGTTGGGTACGGCGGCGGGCATGTTGGTGACGCAGTAGTGCACGACGCCGTTGATCTCATAGGCCGGGTTGCTGTGCGTGGTGGGGTGGGCCGTCTCGACACAGCCGCCCTGGTCGATGGCGACGTCGACGATGACCGCTCCCTTCTTCATCTTCGCAACCATCTCGCCGGTGACGATCTTCGGAGCCGCGGCGCCGGGGATGAGCACGCCGCCGATGACGAGGTCGGCATCCTGCACGGCGCGGGTCACGTTCCAGGAATTCGAGGCCAGGGTAAAGATGCGGCCGTTGAAGATGTCGTCCAGATCGCGGAGGCGGTTGAGGTTGACGTCGACCAGGGTGACTTTAGCGCCCATGCCGAGGGCGATCTTCGCAGCGTTGGTGCCGACGATACCGCCGCCGATGACGCAGACGCTGGCCGGAGGGACGCCGGGGACGCCGCCGAGGAGAACGCCGCGGCCGCCCTTCTCTTTTTCGAGATACGCGGCGCCGACCTGGACCGCCATGCGGCCGGCGACTTCGGACATGGGGGTGAGCAGGGGCAGCGTACCGGCGCGGTCGCGGATGGTTTCGTAGGCGATGCCGGCGACTTTCTTCTCGAGGAGCTTTTCGGTGAGGACCGGGAGGGGCGCCAGATGGAGGTAGGTGAAGAGCACGAGACCTTCGCGGAAGAAGACGTACTCTCTCTCGACGGGCTCCTTGACCTTGACGATCAGGTCGGCGTTGCCCCAGACGTTGTGGGCCGAACCGACGATTTCGGCTCCGGCGGACTGGTATTCGTCGTCGGTGAATGCGGAAAGATCGCCGGCGCGGGTTTCCACCAGGACTTTGTGACCGGCTTCGCTGAGAGCTTTCACCCCGGCGGGAGTGATCCCCACCCGGCTTTCGTGGTCCTTTACCTCTTTGGGAACGCCAATGATCATGCAGTCTTCCTGCGGCCCGCTGGTATGAAGGAGAAAATCGGGAGCCGGACTGACGATTCTACACTCTGGCGGAGAGCAGCCGCCGAAGCTCGCGGGTGAGAAGGCCGGGGGAAACCGGTTTGGTGAGGAAGACGGTGGCGCAGTCGGATTCGGAGTCGACGATGTTGCCGCTGACCAGAATGGCGGGGATCTCCGGACGCAGGGCGCGGATGCGGGCGATCAGGCGCGGGCCAGGCATGCCGGGCATGAGGGCGTCGGTGATCACAGCGTCGATTTTGTCGATCAGGTTGCGGACGGACTCGAGGGCGCGGGTGCCATTTTCGCAGGCGATGACTTCATATCCGGCCGACTGCAGGACTTTGGTGAAGAGGAGACGGACGGCGCGGTCGTCCTCGACTACCAGAACGGTAGCTGTGGCCGTTCCCGCTGTTTGATCCGTGCCAGCCGAATCCACAGTCTTCCTTTTTAGAGGGACAGGGCGCCGGAAGAGGCGAGCATTGCCGAACTTTCCGTATCCGCAGTACCGCGAACGATGACCGACTCTACCATTTGTGGGATTACGAAGGAATTGGCCAAAAGATGCATGGAGGACCGCCCCGTCGGGTCGACCGGAGACGTTACTTTAGAGCCATCCTTTGGAGCGGGCGAGCCGGGCGGCTTCCACGCGGTTGGAGGCGCCGAGTTTGCTGATGGCCTCAGAGAGGTAGTTCCGGACCGTCCCTTCGGAGAGGTGGAGCTCCTCGGCGATTTCGCCGCTGGACTTCCCTTCTCCGGCGCGCCAGAGGATCTGGCGCTCGCGCTCGGTGAGAGGGTCAGGACCGCTGTCCCAGGCTTCGACGGCGAGGTCGGGGTCGACGACGCGAAGGCCCTGGTGGACGCGGCGGACGGCATCGGCCAGTTCGGCGGAGGGGCGGTCTTTGAGGAGATAGCCTTTGGCTCCGGCATCGAGAGCGCGGCGAAGGTAGCCGGGGCGGGCGAAGGTGGTGAGGATCATGACGCGGGTCTGGGGATAGCGCTCTTTGACTTCGCCGGCGAGGGTGAGGCCGGTCATCTCGGGCATTTCGATGTCGGTGACCAGGACATCGGGCTTGAGTTTGCCGACGGCGGAGAGGGCTTCGCGGCCGTTGGCGGCGCGGGCGCAGACGGCGATGTCGGGCTCGGTTTCGAGCAGCGCTGCCAGAGCCCCGAGAACCATGCCCTGATCCTCGGCGACGATGACCTGAATCTTCTTCACGTCGTTCCTTTCAGGAGCGCTCGACGGTTTGCGGCGGGAGCTCGACGAGGAGCCGGGTTCCCTGCTCCGAATCGATGCGGAGGCGGCCGCCAATGGACTCGACGCGTTCGCGCATGCCGCGGAGGCCGTTGCCCTCTTCGAGGATGCCGCCGCGACCGTCGTCCTCGACGACCAGCTCGGTGCCACCGCCGTTGGCTGCGAGTTCGAGGCGCACGTGGCTGGCCTGGGCGTGGCGGACGATGTTCGTCACCGCCTCGCGCACAATGAGGGAAAGAACCGTTTCTTCGGCGGGCGCGAGCTGGGGCGGCTGCACACCGCATTCGAG
This sequence comes from Acidobacteriaceae bacterium, assembly GCA_035508305.1. Lineage (GTDB taxonomy): Bacteria > Acidobacteriota > Terriglobia > Terriglobales > Acidobacteriaceae > Palsa-343. The sequence goes on from DATJNE010000164.1 coordinate 7,509, forward strand.
GATGACGCCGGCGGCGTCAAGGGTTTTCCGGGCGCGGGCAATTTCCGCGGCCAGGCCTGCGGAGCGATAGCCGCGGATCGCCTCGCGCACTTCGCCCAGGGCCTGGCGGGCAATTTGTTCGACCTCGCGCATCTCCCTGCGGGCGCGGGCGGGGTCGCGGTCCAGCAGCTTGCCGGCCAGCTCGGATTTGAGAACAACCACGGAGAGGGTGTGGCCGAGGACGTCGTGGAGGTCGCGGGCGATGCGCTCGCGCTCGGCTAGCTTGGCCAGATGCGCGATCTGTTCCTGGGCCAGACCGAGCCGCCTGCTGGCGCGCATGCGCTGGGCCGCGACGAGATTGCCGGCGCCGACAGCGACGGCAAAGAATCCGCAAACTCCCCAGGACCAGGCGCTGTAGTGGTAGTGGTAGCCTTCCAGCGCCATGACCAGGGCGCAGGTGGCGAAGGTGCCAACGCAGAGGAGGATGGATTCGGTGACGAAGGGAACGAAGGCCGCGACATAGATAAACATGCCGCAGGCGCCGCCGTTGAAGGGCAGGTAGGCAACGCCCAGCAGGCCGATGCCGATGAGAAAGAGATACTGGTTTCGCCGCGACCGGCCCATGACCAGACCGGTGTACAAGGCGAGAAAGACCGCGTACACGACGCCGAACTCGACCCAGGCTTTGGCGCTGTGCTCCTGGATCGGCTGAAAGACGAAGAAGACCGAATAGATCAGCCAGATGAAGTCATACGCACGGCCGTGACCGGAAGCATAGCCAAACCCGCCTCCGCGAAACGCGACCTCGGACGCACGCGCCTTTCCGGCGACCGAATCGCTCTCGTCAGTTGCGCTGAGCAGGAATGCAGGCAGAGCGGAGCCGTCGCAGACGTGGTCTTCGACGCGCGGTCTGGAGTCGTTGAACCAGCTCAAGCTTTGGCCTCGCTGCGGGTGAAGATGATCCACGCCGCACCCAGCATCAACAGGGTAAATCCGGCAAGGGCCTCCCAGTGGATCAACATGTTACTCCCCGGCTGCGCGAAGCCAAAGATCTGCAGGCTGAGCTGGCCGAGGTGATACGTGGGCAGGGATGGGGCGACGACCCGCAGCCAGTGGGGCAGCATGCTCATCGGCATCCAGAAGCCGGAGGCAAAGGTCATGGGGATATAGATGAGGTTCATGATGCCGGGGCCGGAGTTGGGGGGAACCAGCAGCGAAGCGAGCAGTCCCATGGCGGCGAAGGGCACGGAGGCGGCCAGAATGACGCCTGCCAGGCGCAGCGCCTCGCCGGCGGTGATGCTGGCGCCGCCGATGGCGATGCCGAGAAGGAGGAGCACAGCGACGATGATGAGAGAAAAGCCGGCGCAGCTGACCAGCTTGGCGAAGAGATACGCGAAGCGCGGCATGGGACTGGCCTGCTTGAGCTCGAGCCAGCCCTGGGCGCGCTCCATCGCCAGACCCATACCGATGCCGAAGAGACAGGCGGAGACCACGCCCATGCAGCTGTAGGTGGCCACCAGATAGCGGGCGAAGTAGTTGCCGCGGTTCATGCTGCCGAAGAGCAGGTAAAACATCACGGGAAATCCGATGACGGAGAGAGAAAAGGCTTTTGTGCGCAGCAGGCGGACAAACTCGTATTGCGTCTCCTTACGAAAGGTGCGGGCGTAGTAGCCGAGCCCGAGAGACTGCGGAGCGAGGGCGATTGCGGAGGTAGCCATGATGAGTTCTCCTCTGGTGCCGATGGGTTCAGGCCTGAGCCGGTGCGGTTTCGCTGGTGAGGGCGAGGAAAGCGTCTTCGAGGGCGGCTGCGGAGACTTCAAGGCCGTGCAGCGTTTCGTCGCGGAGCAGCATTTCGCGGACGACCTTTTCGGGCTGCTCGGCGAGAATGACGACCGCCTCGCGGTCGTACTGGACGTCGGCGACGGTGGGCAGAGCGCGCAGGGATGCAGCATCGAGGCGGGTGACGCAGCGGATGCGGCGGCCGGAGACGCGCTGCTTGATCTCGGCAGGCGTGCCTTCACAGATGAGACTGCCCTTGTTGATGACGATGATGCGATTCGCGAGGGCGTCGGCTTCTTCAAGGTAATGGGTGGTGAGCAGGACGGTCTTGCCGGCAGCGGCGAGGGCGCGGATCTCATCCCAGAGCGCGCGGCGGGATTCGATGTCCATACCGACGGTGGGCTCGTCGAGGAAGACCAGGTCGGGATTGCCGCAGATGGCGAGGCCGAAGAGGGTGCGCTGCTTCTGGCCGCCGGAAAGCTTGCCGAAGAGCTGGTTGGCGACGCCCTCCAGTTTGGCGGTGCGGAGGATCTCCTCGACGGAGAGGGGCGCGGGATAGTAGCTGCGGAAAAGGTCGATGTGCTCGCGGACGCGGAGCATTTCCGGGACGCGGGCGACCTGGAGCATGGCGCCGATGCGGGTGCGGGCGTCGGCGTCGCGGGGATCGCGGCCGAGGACGCGGACGGCGCCGGAGTCGGGCGAGATGAGTCCCAGCAGGAGGCGGACGGCGGTGGTTTTGCCGGCGCCGTTGGGTCCGAGGAGGGCCACGATTTCGCCGGCGCGCAGCTCGAGGGAAAAGCGATCGAGGGCGAGGGTCTTGTCGTAGCGCTTCGTGACCGCCTGGAGTTTGGCCACGGGACGGGCCTGGGAAGGGGGCACGGGCCAGGCCGGCGCGGCGGCTTCAGTCATGACTGCGGTGACGGACATTGCGTTTCTCCTGCCGCTCGCTGCACCTCAGCGGCAAAGACAGGATCGCGCGCAGGGACGGACAAAAGCAGTGGGGATTGTCAGCAAAGGGAGATGACAAATGTCAGGGGGGACGGAGCGCAGAGCGCAGGCCTCACAACCTCCGCGTTCGGGGTATCTCAGCGAGCGCATGCCTTCGGGTTGCCTGCCCCACAAAGCGCCTTCGCGGAAGGCCCGTCTCCTGTGCAGGGGGCCTTAGTTCAGTTTTTCGGGGGCTTTGCCGAAGCGGCGGTCGATGGGCTGACGGCCGGCGAAGCCGTCTTCGACGCGATGCCAGAAGCCGATGCGGGGCTCGCCGCGTTTCCAGCAGAGCAGGACGGTCTCGCCATCGAGGAGACAGGGAAAATCGAGGAGGCCGATTTCGAGATCCTTGACCTGGACGCCGATGGCGTCGATTTCCTGGACGGCATCTTTGGCGCGCTGGATCAGGGCCTCGAGGGCGACGCGGCGCTTCCGGGTGCCGGCCGCATCGATGAACATGCCGCCGCTGGTGAAGATGCGCCGCATCAGAGCGGCGAGCTCTTCCTGGAGTTCTTCGGCGGCTTTTTTCGATTCGGCGGCGCGATCGAGCAGCGACTCCACGACGGGGAGCAGGGCCTGCGCTTCGTCGAGGGTGAAGGTTTTCATACGGGCCCCTGCGGGCAGCGAACAGCGGCGCTCAGATGCAAACCTCGAGCATCCGGTCCAGAGCGACGCGGGCCCAGTATTTCACATCGTCGCGGACCTGGATACGGTTGACGACGCGGCCCTGGACGAGGTTTTCGAGCGCCCAGGCAAGGTGCTGCGGGCTGATGCGATACATGGTGGTGCAGAGGCAGCCGGTGTCGTCGAGAGTAACGATCGGCTTGCCCTGGGCTGCGAACTGTTGGGCGAGGCGATGGACGAGATGGATCTCGGTGCCGATGGCGAAGCTGGAGCCGGAGGGCGCGTCGTGGACGATCTGGATGAGGCGCTCGGTGGATCCGAGCGCGTCGGCTTTGGCGCAGACCTCGAGACGGCATTCGGGATGCACGATGACCTGGATACCGGGATACTTCGCGCGGACTTTGTCGACGTGTTCGGGGAGAAAGCGCTGGTGGACGGAGCAGTGGCCCTTCCAGAGAATGACGCGGGCGGTGCGGAGGCGCTCCGGCGCGAGGCCGCCGCCGATCTGCCAGGGATCGTAGACCACCATTTCGCTGAGGGGGATGCCCATGGCGTGGGCGGTGTTGCGGCCGAGATGCTGATCGGGGAGGAAGAGGATTTTCTGGGCGCGGGCGAAGGCCCACGCGAAGGCGTTGCGCGCATTGGACGAGGTGCAGACGAGGCCGCCGCGCTCGCCGCAGAACGCCTTGATGGCCGCCGAGGAGTTCATGTAGGTGAGGGGCAGGATTTCGGTTTCGCTGAGACCGGCTTCCCTCAGATTGTCCCAGCACTCTTCGACCTGGCCGATCTCGGCCATGTCGGCCATGGAACAGCCGGCGTTGAGATCGGGGAGGATGACCTGCTGGCCTGAGTGCGCGAGGAGGTCGGCGCTTTCGGCCATGAAGTGGACGCCGCAGAAGACGATGTACTCGGCGCCGGTTTCGGCGGCCGCTTTCGAGAGCTTGTACGAGTCGCCGGTGAAGTCGGCGAAACGAATGACTTCATCGCGCTGGTAGTGGTGGCCGAGCAGGATGGTGGTCGAGCCGAGCGCGCGGCGCGCGGCCGCGATGCGCTCATCCATGGTGTGGTCGGGGAGGATGAGGTAGTTGTCGAGAGAGCAGCTCTCTGCTTCGGCAGAGACAGGTGCAGTGATTTCTTCCAGAACGCTCACAGGAATGCCGCCTTCAGTCCGTTTCGGGGGTTACCCAGTGGGGACGGGGATGTTGAAAGCCAAACACCGGCTGCAGTCGGCTCGCTGCGAAGACTTTCTCGCCCAGCCAACGGGGATGTTGCAGCCTTTACTTTGTTAGACGCACCGCGCGGGGCCAGGTCGCAAAAGGCCAGGTCCGCCGGGGGTTGTCCATCAAGGTGGTTTACAGGATTGAACTCCGGCCCAGCCATTACGCGGTTTCCGCAGAAGGCCTCTCGTACCAGTCGCGGCGCGTCAGGGGCAGACCGCTGCGTCCGCGATCGGGGCGGCTCAGCAGGGTCTGGTAGACGGCGATGTCGCCGCTCTCGAAGGCTGCCGCACAGCCGGCCATGTAGAGCAGCCAGATGCGATAGGTGGTCTCAGCCACGAGTTGCAGCAGAGCCTCACGGCTGGCCTGGAGCGCGCGCACCCAAAGACGCAGCGTAAGAGCGTAGTGCTCGCGCAGATTCTCCACATCGCGAACTTCAAAGCCGGCATTCTCGGCGGCGGCGATGGTCTCGGTGAGTGTCACGAGGTGACCGTCGGGAAAGACCCAGCGGGCGATGAAGGAATCGTTGCCGCGCGGAAGAGCGTGGGGGGCGCGGGCGATGCCGTGATTGAGGAAGACTCCGCCGGGCCGGAGCAGGGCGTGCATTTTCTCGAAATACTCCGGCAGATGCTGCAGGCCGACGTGCTCATACATGCCGACGCTGGCGATCTTGTCCCAGGTCTCCTGGGCCGCATCCAGCTCGCGATAGTCCAGGAAACGCACGCGGCAGCGCTCTTCAAGAGAATCTTCCTGGATGCGCAGGCGGGTTACATTTTCCTGGCTGCGGCTGAGCGTGATGCCCCCGGCGCAGACGCGATAGCGGCGGGCGGCGTGCAGGATGAGGCTGCCCCAGCCGCAACCGACATCGAGAAAATGCTCGCCGGGCTGGAGGCGGAGTTTGCGGCAGATCAGATCCAGCTTTCGTTCCTGGGCGGCGTCCAGCGCATCGTCGGGCCGCTCGAAACAGGCGCAGGAGTAGACGAGGGTGCGCCCCAGCCAGGGGCGGAAGAACTCGACAGGCTGATCGTAGTGGTAGGCGATGGATTCGCGATCGCGCTGCTGGGAGTGGGGCGGTCCATGGCGCAGCGTGGCCGAGAGGCTGGAGGCTCCGGCCGCCAGACTGCGCAGGATGCGCGCGCGGAAAGGCGCGGGGTGGCCGAGGAGATATTGGGCGGGCGCGAAGGCGGAGAACAGATCGCCTTCCACATCGATCTCCTTGTGGAGGAAGGCTTCGCCGAGCGCGAGCTGGCTGCTCTCGGCGAGCAGGGAGTGCAAGGCGTTGGCCTGTTCGATGCGGATGGTACAGGCCGCTGGATCCGCTTCGGAGCAGTTCCAGCGCCATCCGTCCCACAGGCGCACGGCAAACGGCGGCCCGTTGTAGCCGCGAAAGAGAGAGCCGAGGGCGGCGGAGAGGTGGGCGTGCGGAGATTCCGTCATCGATCGTTCCTCGGATGGATACCGATGCGAGCTGCGGCCACACCCGGTCGCAGCCTGATGGATTGGATTCAGACCAGGGGGTGCCTGGCTGCGCATTGTGCTGATGGCTGTGGAGGCGATGGTACGCGGCCTCCGCTCCGATGGCCTGAACCCCGACGTTTATTGTGAGCCTCGAATCGCGGCAGGTATCATAAAGTGTTCATGCATTTCGGCGATTCCATCTTCATCTTCCTGCTGGCTCTGGTGCTGTTCGGCCCCAAGAAGCTGCCGGAAATCGGGCGGACGATCGGGAAGCTGCTGGCCGAATTCCGCCGCGCCAGCAACGAGTTCAAGTTCCAGATTCAGGAAGAGTTACGCAACATGGAGGAGGACGAGCGGCGCAAGAAGCTGGCCGAAATGCAGGCGCAGAAAACGGCGGAGACGCCAGCCGACGCCTCCTTGCCGGCGCCAGCGGCAACGCCGACCATTCTGCCGCCTTCGACCGGCGCCCCGGTGAACACGAGCGCGCCGTTCGCGCCGCCGGCAGAGCCGACGCCCGCGGAGGAGATGCCTCCACCATCCGGCGTCGAGGCTGGAGTCGAGCCGCCGATTGCGGAGGCCGGGATCGCCGGTGCCGATGCGGCGCTGAATGCGTTGCCGCCACCCGATGCGCGAGCGGAGGCGCTCACGAACGGAGCGCATCCCCCCGCCGTGGAGACAGAGCCTGTTTCCTCCGACGTTCCCAGCGAGACCATCCACCATGGTTGATCTGGTGGATCGCGCGCGCGCCGCAGTGACCGAGCGCGCCGAACTGCCGGGCATGAGCCTGCTGGAGCATCTGGCCGAGCTGCGGCGGCGCATCATTCACTCCGCGCTGTACCTGATCGGCGGTTTCTTCATCGCGTGGTGGTTCCACGAGAAGATTTACTCCTTCATGGAGAAGCCCATCGTCATCGCGCTGGCGAAGCATCACATGGATACGCATCTGGTCTATCACAACCCGATCGATCCCTTTAACATGTACCTGGAGATCAGCTTCATGGCGGGCTGCATTCTGGCCTGCCCTTTCGTGCTGTACGAAGTGTGGCTGTTCATTTCGCCGGGGCTCTACAAAAACGAGAAGCGCTACGTTGTTCCGTTTATGTCGGCGACGATCGCGCTGTTTCTCGCCGGGGCTTATTTTGGGTACCGGTGGGTGTATCCTGGATCGCTGGAATTCCTGCTCGACTTCAATCGCGACTTCCGCGCTTATATCGAGATCAACGAATACACGAGCCTGTTCCTGACCGTCATTCTGGGGCTGGGAATCACCTTCGAGCTGCCGATTCTGATTATGTTTCTTTCCCTGTTCGGCATCGTGAGCCCGAAGTTTCTGTGGAAGAACTTCCGCTACGCCATTCTTCTGATCTTCATTGTTGCGGCGATCATCACGCCGACTTCGGACATTCTGACTATGTGTGTTTTCGCCAGCCCCATGCTCGTTCTTTATCTTCTTGGCATCGGAGTTTCATGGATGGTGCATCCGGCAACGCGCAAGCGGCGGGCGGCAAAGGCGGCCGTATGAGGCAAACCCTTCTCGTTGCGGCCCTGGCGATCGCCGCGGCCGGCTCCGGCGTGGCTGCGCAGAATCTGCCGCAGTTCGACGGGGCAAAAGCGCTGGCCTATACGCGGGAGTACGTGGATACGACGGGGCCGCGGTGGATCGGCAGCCCCGGCCACGCCAGGGCGGAGGCCTTTCTGAAGGAGCAGTTCCGGCACGACCAGCTGGAGGAAGACACCTTCACCACAAACACACCCGCCGGGCCGATGACGATGCACAACTTCATCGTGAAGTTTCCGGGAAAGAAGGACGGGATCATCGTTCTGGCTTCGCATTACGAGACGAACTATCCGCTGCGCAATATCCACTACGTTGGCGCGAACGATGGCGGGTCGACGACGGGGCTGCTGATCGAGATGGCGAACGATCTGCGCGGCAGGACGCAGGATGGATACAGCGTGTGGCTCCTGTTCACCGATGGCGAGGAAGCGATCAAAAGCTGGTCGAACACCGACTCGGTGTACGGCAGCCGGCATCTGGCCGAGAAGTGGCAGGCCGACGGGACGCTGCGGCGCATCAAGGCGTTCATCCTTGCCGACATGCTGGGCGATCGCGATCTGGACATCCAGCGCGATCTCAATTCAACACCGTGGCTCGAGGACCTGATCGATCAGGCGGCGACGCAATACGGCTGGCAGTCGTATTTTTTCCAGACGCGCACGTATGACGAGGACGATCACATTCCGTTCGTGCGTCGCGGCGTGCCGTGCGCGGATCTGATCGACCTGAACTACGGCTATGACAATGCCTACTGGCACACCGCTCAGGACACCCTGGACAAGCTGAGCGCAAAGAGCCTGACGATCGCAGGCGACACGATTCTCGAGACGATTCATCTGCTGAATCAGCGATAGCTCATGCACCATCCCTGGCTCGGGTTTCTCGCGCTGGTCGTGGTTCTGCTGCTGGCGGATCTGCGCGTGCTGCATGGGCCGGGGCGCACGGGGACGGCCCGCGCAGCGTGGCTGTGGACGGCGTTTCTGCTGCTGGTAGCGTGCGGGTTCGCGGGTTACGTTGCGCACAGCAGCGGCAGGCAGCCGGCGCTGGAATTCCTGACCGGCTACGTGATCGAGGGCTCGCTGAGCGTCGATAATCTGTTCGTCTTTTTGATCCTTTTCCGGGCGCTGCGCCTTGGCGAGGAACAGCAGCATCGCGTATTGCTGTGGGGTGTGATCGGCGCGGTTGTGCTGCGCGGCGTGCTGATTCTTGCCGGAACAGCGCTCCTGGCGCGGTTTGCCTGGGTGCAGTACGCCTTCGGCGCGCTGCTGGCGGTCGCGGCGGTGCGGCTGCTGTTCGCGAAGCCCGCGGCGGCCCCGGTGCACGGACCGGTGCGCTGGATCCGCGACTGCTGCCTGCGCTATGGCGGGGGAACGCATCTGGCGCTCAGTTCCCTGCTGCTGGTGATCCTGGCGGTCGAAGCGACGGATCTGATCTTCGCGCTGGATTCGATTCCGGCCGTGCTGGCGGTGACGCGCGACACCTGGATCGCGTTCACGTCGAATATCTTTGCCGTGCTGGGGCTGCGATCGCTTTACTTCGCTCTGGCTGCGACGCTCGATCGGTTCCATCTGCTGCATTACGGGCTGGCGTGCATCCTGGCGTTCGTGGCGTTCAAGATGCTGGCCGTGCACTGGATCGAGATTCCGGTGGGAATTTCGCTGCTGGTGATTGTGTCGATCCTTGCGGTGTTCGCGGCCATGAGCAGGATCGTGCCCGAGCCGGCATCCCGCCCGGGGCGCGCGGCCTGACGGTATCGTTATTCATGGCGCGCGCGTTATAGTTTTTGCGTTGATGGAGGAGAAGTGATGAAGGTCGGGATTCTGGGTTCGGGAACGGTCGGACAAACGCTGGCGGCAGGGTTTCTGCAGCACGGCCATGAGGCGATGATCGGCACCCGCGAGCCGAAGAAGCTGGCCGAGTGGAGCAAGGCGAATCCGCAGGCACGCGTGGGCAGCGCGAGCGAAGCGGCGGCGTTTGGCGAGTTGGTCGTGCTGGCGGTGAAGGGCGATGCGGCCGCGGGAGCCGTGCGCGGGGCCGGCGCCGGCAATGTCAAGGGGAAAACGGTCATCGACGCGTGCAATCCCATCGCGGAGGCGCCGCCGGTGCACGGCGTGCTGCAGTTCTTCACCGGCCCGAACGAGTCGCTGATGGAACAGCTGCAGAGGGAATTCCCGGAGGCGCACTTCGTGAAGGCGTTCAACTCGGTGGGCGCGCCGCGCATGGTGAATCCGCAGTATGCGGGCGGCATTCGGCCGACGATGTTCATCTGCGGGAACGATGAAGCGGCGAAGAAGGCGGTGACGGGGATTCTGGATCAGTTCGGCTGGGAGACGGCTGACATGGGCACGGTGGAAGCGGCCCGCGCGATTGAACCGCTGTGCATGCTGTGGTGCGTCCTCGGGTTCACGAAGAACGAGTGGACGCACGCGTTCAAACTGCTGCGGAAGTAGCGAAGCGGGTACTGCGCGGGGAGAACTCGACGATGGCGGCGCGCAGGCCTGCGATGCCTGCGCCGACGACGATGAAGCCGGGTTCCCGCGTGTCCGTCATCGGCTTTGCAAAGGACTAGATTTGCGGACAGGGGCCCGCGATGCGGCGAAGGACGCGTTCACGCGACAGCCGGCACGGTTTCCGCCAGGCGAACGTCGGCAAAGACGAAACCGTCGCGCTCGACGACTTCCCCGTTTTCGATCGGAATCGGCGCTCGGAAGATGGGACCCGCATAGACGGCGCTGTGAAACTCGCCGTTTTCGCCGCAGGGATCGACGCCGGCGGGAAGGTCGCGAAGAAAGGCGGCATCGAAGTCGCGTCCGGCGAATTCCGCCGACAGCTTTCTGGGATCGACGCAGACGATCCGCGCGCGCAGGCCGGCGGCGATCATTTCTTCGGCAAGCTGCCGGGTATCGAGGCCCCAGACAGGAAAGAGCGGAGCAAGGCCCGTGCCGGCGAGCTTTTCTTCGCGGTAGCGGCGCACGTCTTCGAGAAACAGATCGCCGAAGGCGATGGCTTCGACGCCCGCGGCGATGGCGGCATCGCAGGCCGAGCGCATGGCGGCTTCGTACTGCTGGTTGGAGCAGGGCCACGGCAACGGGACAGGCCACAGGGGGAGGCCGGCGGCCTGCGCCTGCGCTTCGAGCAGAGCGCGCCGGGTGCTGTGCATGGCGACGCGGTCGAAGGCGGCGTTCAGCGTGGTCAGGAGCCCGGCTACGTCGTACTGGTCCTGCTGCCGCAGGCGATGCAGGGCCCACGCGCTGTCTTTGCCGCTGCTCCAGGAAAGGAGGATTCTTCGCTTCACTCCTGGAGCTTATCGCAGAAGCGAGGGCTAGTTCACCCGCGCGACGCGGCCCGTCGAAGATCGACGCAGCGGCATGACCAGGGCCGGCCCCGATCCGCCGGTTCCGGTGCGCTGCGGCTTCCCGCGCGTCCGCAGTTTAGCGCGCAGAATCTGGTTGATGGCTTCCAGTTGTTGCAGTCTCCGCCCCACGAGGAGCAGGATACAAGCCGTTGCGATCATCGCGCCGATCCAGCAACCAAGCAGCAAACCGGTAAAAAACTGGGCCCAGGGATGCACGGCCAACCATGCCATCGCCTTACCTCGCTTCCTGGACCGTGGCTTCTCAACTCAGACGGACCTGCTTTCCGGTCACGCGCGTGGGGGCGCGAATGCGCAAACGGGCTAAGCTCGGGCTGCAGCCATCTTCCGCACTCTTGGATGCATTTCCAGGACAAAGTGATCAGTCATCCCCGCAATATAATCTGCAATCACCCGCGGAGCGCCCTCGGCCTCGATCTGGCTGGCATAGCTGGGCGGCAAAGAGGCGGGATCGGCCATCCACACGGCAAACAGGTCGGCGATCACCTGAGCCGCCTGTTGATGGGCGCGCTTCAAATCGTCGCAAAGATACAGATTCTGGTAGAGAAACTCCTTCGCTTCGCGACGGAAGCCTTCCATGCCTGTGGAAAAAGCGGCGAGACGCTCGGGAGCCTGACGAATGCCCTGGAGGTCGGTGACGCCGTATGCGCGGACGCGCCGCGCCGTTTCGCCGGCCAGATCGTCGGCCAGAGCATTGAGCATCCGCTTCAGGCTCTCCTGGAAAAGAAGCTTCTCGGGCGCGCCGGGGTGTTCCGCGGCAAGGGGCGCATAGTGACGCTCGAAGAGGCGGACCTGCTCGCGGATGCGTTGCAGGGTGAGGATTTCCGCTTCGACTCCGTCGTCGAGATCGGCGATGAGGTAGGCGATCTCATCCGCGAGGTCGATGAGCTGGGCTTCGAGGGGCGGGCGCTGGTCGAGGAAATACGGGGCCAGTTCCGGATGCTCCTGCACGGAGTAATCGCGCGAGTGCTTGACGATGCCTTCGCGCACGGCGAGGGTGAGGTTGAGGCCGCGGAATTCAAGGTGACGGTTCTCGAAGTGCTCAACGATGCGCAGGGCGTGCAGATTGTGGTCGAAGCGCAGGCCATACTGCCGCAGGGCATCGTCGAGAGCGCGCTCCCCGGCGTGGCCGAAGGGCGGATGGCCGATGTCATGCGCGAGGGCGAGAGCTTCGGTGAGGTCCTCATTCAGGCCAAGAACGCGGGCGATGTTGCGCGCGATCTGCGCCACTTCCATGGTGTGGGTGAGGCGGCTGCGAAAGTGGTCGGAGCCGCGATGGGTAAAGACCTGGGTCTTGCCGGCCAGCCGGCGAAAGGCGCGGGAATGGATGACGCGGCCGGCGTCCCGCTGAAAGGGCGTTCGCCAGGGATGGCCGGACTCGGGGACCTCGCGCCGGGCCAGAGGCCCATTTTCAGGAACCGCGCAGGCGGCCGGCAGAGCGATGGGTGCCATGCAGGCAGTGTAAGTCCTGGGAAAGCCGCTATTCCGGTTTGGCAGTGCCAGGAGCGGCGGACTCCCGGGCGAGGCGCACGCGAGCGCTGTCGAGCTTTTTCTGCACTTTGCTCACATCGCCGGTATCCATGTCGGCTTCGACCGTGTGCGCATACTCGTTGAGGGAAAGCTCCCACTGCGCCGCCGCCAGCCGGAGGCGCCCGGTCTTCTCATAGACGTCGCCGAGATGGTCGTGCACGGTCGGGTCGCTGGCTCCGCGGGCAATGGCCTGCTGCAGGTTGTCCTCGGCCTGGGCGTACTGGCCGAGGCGGAAGTAGGTCCAGCCGAGCGAGTCCAGATAGGCGTAGTTGGTGGGCTCCAGCTGCACGGCCTTGCGAATCATGGCCAGCGCTTCGTCGAGTTTCACGCCGCGGTCCGCCAGCATAAAGCCGAAATTGTTCAGCGTCAGCGCATTGTTGGGCTCGGCGTCCAGAACTTTGCGGAAGTCGGCCTCGGCGTCGTCGTAACGCCGGGCCCGGTCCGCCATCATCGCCCGGTCGAAGAGGATCATGGTCTGATCGTCTTTCTTGGTGGCGATCTTGTCGGCGGCGTCCAGGACGTCGGAGCCTTCCTTCCACTTCCGCAGGTCGGTGTAGATCTGGGCCAGCTGGTAGTAGACCTCGAGGTCCTTCGGATCGCTCTGCAGGAGACTCTTCGCCATGTTGATGCCCTCATCGGCGTGGCCGGTGTCGGCCAGCTGGCGGGCGAGCGTCAGTTTGGCGTCGCTGCTTTTGGGCTGCTTGTCGACCGCGGTACGCGCTACGGCAACGGCCTTGTCGTACTCGTGCGCTTCGCGCCAGGTCTCCACTTCCATGTCGTAGGCCTGGGCCTGCAGATCGCCGCCAAGGCTGGCCATCTTTTCGTAGGTGGCAACGGCCTGATCGGGGCGGCTCTGCTCGCGATAAATCGCAGCCAGGTGCACCAGAACCGTGGCGTAGTTGCCCTTTTCGTCGTCGGAGTACTGGCCGCTGGGATGTTCGGTAGCCGTCACCAGCTGCCCATAGGCTTTTGCGGCATCGTCCAGATGGCCGAGGGCGTCGTCGATCATGCCTTCGTGGAACTGGATGTCGAGAGAATCCGGCGCCAGGTCGTGCGCCTTTTTGATCGCGACGAGGGCATCGTCAAACCTGGCGTTGCGCTCATCGATTTCGGCGATCTGCAGCTCGGCCTCGGCGTCGCTGGGGTCGCCGGCGGCGATGTCCTTCCAGGCCTGGAGAGCCAGGTCGTTCTGGTTGTCGGCCTGCAGATCGGCAGCGAGCTTGCGTTCCGTGTCGAGGTCGTCGGGTTCCAGATCGAGGGCCTTCCGGTAGGCGGCGATGGCGTCCTTCGTATCCTTCTGCTGGTCGTAATCCCGGCCGAGCTGGGCCTCGGTCCGCGACGTCTGGTCGTCATCGGGCAGCGCGCTGAGCACGCCGATGGCGCGCTTCGGATCGCCCAGATCGGTGTAGAACTGGCTGGCAATCAGCGCCGTCTCTTCCGAACCGGGATCGATCTTGCGGGCCGCGGCGAGCTGTTCCTCTGCCTGCGGAGATTCATGATCGGCCGCGTAGAGGCGGGCCAGCATGAGATGGTTCTCCGGGTTGTTGGGCTCGAGCTGGACGATTTTCTGGAATTCGCCAATGGCCAGCTTGAGCATCTGCCCGGAGCCTTCCTGCTGCTGGCTGTCGCCGAGGGAGCGCAGGTAGACGTCGGCGAGGAGGCGGTGGGCGTCGAGGTCGTTGGGATCCTGCTTGATGCGGTCCTGGGCAGCGACAACGGCTTCGCGAATGCGGCCGGTGCGGAAGTATAGCTCGGCGAGATGGCTGTTGAGGTATTTCGAGGAGGGATCGGCGTTGAGCGCCATCTTGTACTCTTCGATGGCGCGGGTGGCGTACTCGCTGCGTCCGAAGGTGGTGGCCATCTCCTCGTACTCGTGGGCCATCATGAAGTGGTAGTAGGCGTCGGAGGTGTCGGGCGTGGCGGTATTCCCCTCAGCGCTGGGGAAAGAACCTGCTTTGGCCGCGGGCCCTTTGGCGGCCGGAGCCGGGGCGGACGAGGCCGTGGATTTCGAATCCTGGCCCTGTGCGGTCAGCGTGAGAGCGAGCAAAGCGGGAATGCAGGGGAGCAGGACGAGGCGCGAGAAGTTCTTCATGGATGGGAGGTTTCCTGTTCCGGACTGCCTGCCAGGAGCGTGATCCTGGCTGAACGCGAACCACGGCACACCCCCGTCCGGCGGGGCACCGCACTCATTAGGACGATTGTAACCTCGATCCGGATGCAGCATTGAGGCTTTTCGGGACCCACTTTTGGGGAGGGAAATGCGCACCGGTTCAGTACTCGGTGCGACGGCTGAGGTCGAGCACAGCAAAGAGGATGACGCCGACCAGGGCATTGACCGCTGCCCGCAAAACTTCATGGATCCCATGCCAGGCAAAGGGCTGGCCCAGCATGTGCCGCTGCAGGAGCCAGAGGATCAGGGTTTGCGTGAGGGTGAAGAAGAAAATGAGCAGAAGCCGGGCCCCATGGTTCTCCGTATCGACGCGAACGCCGAGCGACGCGGCCATGTAGCCGATGACCGCCTTCGAGATGCCGAAGATGCCCAGGGCATGGTGCGTGAGGCCGTCCTGGGCGATGCCGATGACGGTGCCGACCAGGGTTGCGCTGACCGGCTCGCGGCGAGTGATGGCGTAGTAGACGGTCACCAGCAGGGGCAGGTCGAGCAGATCGAAGCGGCTGAGGTGCAGAGAGAGGAGTGACTGCAGGCCGAGCGCCAGCAGCGGAACAACAATATAGATAACGAGCGGAAAGGATTTGGCCCCGACCTCATGCCGCGAGGACGCCATCAGCGCCATCTTCAGATCCCTCCCTGCGGTGAAGCGGTTTGCGGCGGGGTGGACGGGCTTCCATCCTGAGGCGCTGCTGGAGCCGCTGGTGGGTGATGGTGCGGAGCCGGCGGGTTTTGTTGGGAGGGAGGAGCCGCCGGCTTCGGCTTTGGCTTCGCTGCGGCGCCGGAGGGCTTCGAGGCGGGTTTGGACTCCGTTCCGGATGCCGGGGAGTGATCGGCGTGGTCCTCATTCTGGCTGGTGAAGGCTGCGCTCTCCGCGTTGGTGATCTTCTGTCCAGGCACCAGGTCGGTCGCCGGCGGCGTGTCCGACGGGGTGAAATGATCGGGATGCAGCGCCTGGGGCGGTTTGCCCGGGGGCGTCACAGCGCCGTCGGCGGTGTCGGGCTGGGAATTGCCCTGCTGATCGGCCGGCGCACTGGCATCCGTACGTGAGGGGAGGCGCTCGGCGAGGATGTCGGAAGCCTTCTGTTCGGCTTCGCTCAGATCCTGCTGCATCTGGTCCGGCATCTGATTGCCGGTAGCCGTAATGACGAGCACTTCTTCCAGGCGGGAGAGATTGGCCGCGGGTTTGATCAGCACATTGACGAGCGTCCCTTCCGGCTGGGGAACGATGCGCTGCACCGTACCCACCGCCAGGCCGCGCGGGTAAATCGCGTCGCCGCCGCTGGTCAGCACCGGCTCGCCGCGCTGGATCCGGTCGTCGGGCGAGACGTTGACGATCTCGGGCTGACCCCAGCTGTCCCCGCTGAGGACGCCGCGGATGCGCGTCTTCTCGAGAATGACGCCTGCGCCGCTGGTGGCATCGGAAATTTCCAGCACCTGGCTGGTGTGGCGAAAGACATCGCGGGTTTTGCCGACGATGCCGTCCGGCGTGATGACCGGCATGTCGGGTTTAAGTCCGTCGTCAGAGCCCTTGTCGATGAGCAGGACGTGCGACTGCTCGGTGCCGGAGGTGCCGATCACCTGGGCGGCAACGGTTTTGTAAATGTACTTCTCCTTAAAGGCGAGGAGGGCCTGCAGACGCTGTCCCTGGCGCGCATCTTCGGCCAGGGAATCCTCTTCGAGGCGCACCTGATCGAGCTCCGCTTTCAGGTCCTGGTTCTGTTTGCGGACGTGGATCAGGTCGATGTAGTTGGACCAGACGCTGCGGATGCCCTTGCCGATGCCGTGCAGCAGCATCTCCGGGGGAGAGACCACGTTCACCACCCAGGAGCGAATGAGGCGGACTCCGCCTTTGTCCGGTGCGGTGGGGTCGGGACGGCGCACCTGCACCGCCAGGCCGATCACCTGTGCGAGCAGCACGGTAATCAGGACCAGAGCGTTGCGGTATCGGCTGAAAAACGATTCCATGAAACTAAGGGCCTGCGACCGCCGCCACGGGCCGGCTTTTACCCGTCGATCTTGATCTTGCGCAGCAGGCGGAAGTCGCTGAGCATCTTTCCGGTACCCAGCACCACACTGGCCAGGGGATCGTCGGCAATGGAGACCGGCAAGCCGGTTTCTTCGCGGATTCGCTTGTCGAGATTCTTGATCAGCGCGCCGCCTCCGGTGAGAACGATGCCGCGGTCGCTGATATCGGCGCTGAGCTCGGGCGGCGTGCGCTCGAGAGCGACGCGAATGGCATTCAGGATGGTGGCAATGCACTCGCCCAGAGCCTCGCGAATTTCGCCGTCGTCCACGGTGATGGTCTTGGGCACCCCTTCGATCAGGTTACGCCCCTTGATCTCCATGGTGAGGGGCTTGTCCAGCGGAAAGGCGGAGCCCAGGTCGATCTTGATCTGCTCGGCGGTGCGCTCGCCGATGAGCAGGTTATATTTCCGCTTGAGGTAATTCATGATGGCTTCGTCCATCTGGTTGCCGGCCATGCGGACCGAGCGCGAATAGACGATGCCGGAGAGTGAAATGACGGCGATGTCGGTGGTGCCGCCGCCGATATCGACCACCATGTTGCCGCTGGGCTCGGTGATGGGCAGCCCGGCGCCGATGGCCGCCACCATGGCCTGTTCGACCAGGTAAACCTCGCTGGCTTTGGCGCGGTAGGCCGAGTCCTCGACGGCGCGCTTTTCCACCTGGGTGATCTCGGAAGGCACGCCGATGACGATGCGCGGATGCACCAGCATCTTGCGGTTGTGCGCCTTCTGGATGAAGTAGTTCAGCATCTTTTCGGTGACTTTGAAATCGGCGATGACGCCGTCCTTCATCGGCTTGATGGCCACGATGTTGCCGGGCGTGCGCCCGAGCATTTCCTTGGCCTCTTTGCCGACGGCTTCGACTTCACCGGTGTTCTTGTTGATGGCGACAATCGACGGCTCGTTGACGACAATGCCTTTGTTGGCCGCAAAAACGAGCGTGTTGGCGGTGCCCAGGTCTATGGCCAGGTCGTTGGAGAAGACACTGAAGAGCGACCGTAGACCGTGCGATCGTCCTGAACGCGGCTGAAATCCATTCGATGACATCGAGGGGTTGTTTTGTCCCGGAGGAACTGGTCTTTATTGTACGGCTTCGTGATCCTTCCCGCACTTTCGCAGAGAGGGAAAATTCCGGTCAATGGCACCTTTGTGTTTAACGTGCTCCCCCAGGCGGCGCGGAACCTGACTCGTAACGCTTTCACCGGTTTCCGCTATGCTGAAGTGTTTCCTCAGGAGCGCATTCTGTGCCAGCAAAGGTCTACACGAATCTGATCGGCGGCAGGTGGGTCCCGTCCCGCAGCGGCAAAACCTTCCCCAACGTGAATCCCGCCCGCCACGACGATGTCATCGGCGAATTCCAGGCATCGGGAGCCGAAGACATCGACGCGGCCGTGAAAGCCGCCGCCGAAGCCTGGAGGATCTGGCGGCTGACGCCGGCGCCGGCGCGTGCCGCGATTCTTTACCGCACGGGCGAACTGCTGCAGGAACGCAAGGAGCAGTACGCCCGGGAAATGACGCGCGAGATGGGCAAGGTCCTGACGGAGACGCGCGGCGACGTCCAGGAGGCCATCGACACGGCTTTCTACATGGCCGGCGAAGGGCGGCGGCTCTTCGGCCAGACCACGCCCTCGGAGCTGCAGAACAAGTTCGCCATGTCGGTCCGGATGCCGGTGGGCGTGTGCGGAATGATCGCGCCGTGGAACTTCCCCATGGCCATTCCTTCGTGGAAGCTCTTCCCTGCCCTGGTCTGCGGCAACACCTGCGTGATCAAGCCGGCCGAGGACACGCCACTTTCGACCTTCAACCTGGTGCAGACGCTGATGGACGCGGGGTTGCCGCCCGGGGTGGTGAACATCGTGACGGGATTCGGTCCCGAGGCCGGCGCGCCCCTGGTGGAGCACCCGCTGGTCCGCGCCGTTTCGTTTACGGGATCCTCGGAGGTGGGACGCATCGTCGGGCAAAACGCCGCGACGCACTTCAAGCCCTGTTCACTGGAGATGGGCGGCAAGAACGCGATGATCGTGCTGGAGGACGCGAACCTGGAGCTGGCTCTGGAAGGCGCGCTGTGGGGAGCGTTTGGAACCACCGGGCAGCGCTGCACGGCGACGAGCCGAATCATCGTCCATCGCGACGTGATCCGGGATTTCACCGACGATCTGGTTGATCGCGCCGAGGAGCTGCGCGTGGGCGACGGGCTGGATCCGGAGGTGCAGATGGGCCCGCAGATCAATCGCCAGCAGATCGAGACGTCGATCCGCTACTGCGAGATTGCGAAAAAGGAAGGCGCGAAGATCCTGACCGGCGGCAAGCCGCTCACCAAAGGCGCCTATGGCAAGGGGCATTTCTTCCAGCCGACGGTCGTGAGCAAGGTGAAGCCGGGGATGCGCATTGCGCAGGAGGAGGTTTTCGGGCCGGTGGTGAGCATTCTCGAGTGCAGAGATTTCGACGATGCCATCGCCATCGCCAACAATATTCAGTATGGGCTTTCGACGGCCATTTACACACGCGACGTGAACCGGGCGTTCCAGGCGGTGCGGGATCTGGAAGCCGGGATCACCTACGTCAACGCGCCGACGATCGGGGCCGAGGTGCATTTGCCCTTTGGCGGCGTCAAGCAGACAGGAAACGGCCATCGCGAAGGGGGAACGGGTGCGCTGGATTTCTACACGACGTGGAAGTCGGTGTACTTCGACTACTCGGACAAGCTGCAGCGGGCGCAGATTGACACGGGGGAGTGAGCGTGGCCCGGCTGCGATGACTTGCTGCGGCTGGCGAAAAAGAATTTGCGGGAGCGCGCTCCGCGTTGACACAACGAAGCGCCGATGTTTTAGCATGAAATCTGTTCGCAGTTGCAGGCGTGCCCCACGCATCCTCTGCACTGCGCGAGAGTTGCACAAAGAATTTCTGCTCTCCGGGGTTCCAGCATCTTCCAGTCAGACATGATTACTGTTACCGACCTGACCAAGAGGTACGCTCGCAACACCGCCGTCGACCACATTTCGTTTTCGGTCAATAAGGGCGACATCGTCGGATTTCTGGGCCCCAACGGCGCGGGCAAAACAACCACCATGCGCATGCTGACGTGCTTCTTCCCTCCCACGGCGGGGAAGGCCACGGTGGCGGGCTTCGATGTCTTCGATCAGCCGCTGGAAGTGAAGAAGCGCATCGGCTATCTGCCGGAGACGCCGCCCCTCTATCTCGAAATGGAGACGATCGAGTATCTGCGCTTCGTGGGGCGGCTCAAGGGGCTCACGGGCGGGGACCTCGAGAAGCGGGTGGCGTTTGTCCTGGACCGCTGCGCGATCGCCGATGTGAAGATGAAGCTGCTGAGCAAGCTGTCGAAGGGCTATCGGCAGCGCGTGGGTCTGGCCCAGGCGATCATCCACAATCCCGACGTGCTGATTCTTGACGAGCCGACGGCCGGCCTCGACCCGAAGCAGATCAACGAGACGCGCGACCTGATCAAGAGTCTCGCCGGGGATCACACCATTATTCTGAGCACGCACATCCTGCCCGAGGTCGAACAGACCTGCCAGTCGGTGCTCATCATCAACAAGGGCAGGCTGGTGGCCACGGATTCGGTGCACAACCTGCAGGCGCGGGCGCGCGGCGCCGAATCGGTGCTGGTGAATGTGGGCGCTCGCTCCGGCGCGCTGGAGACGGCAACAGTGCGTACGCGCCTGGAGAGAATTGGCGGCGTGAGCGGCGCGACGCTGAAAGAGGAGTTCCCGGGCGGCGCGATCTTCGAGATCGAAAGCAAGAAGGGCCAGCTGGTGCGGGGCGACCTGGCGCGCGCCGTGGTGGAAGGCGGCTGGGATCTGAATGAGCTGCGGCCGTCGGCGATGAGCCTGGAAGAAATCTTCCTGCAGCTGACGGGCAGCGATGCGGCGCCGGCGCCGGCCGCGGCGCCCGAACCGGCCCAGTCCAGCGCCCCCGCTCCGGAGGCCAACGCATGAGAAACATCTGGATCATCTGCCGCCGCGAGATGTCGAGTTACTTCAGCTCGCCGATTGCGTGGCTGCTGCTGGCGATCTACAGCATCATCTTCGGATGGATCTTCTGGAA
>DATJNE010000165.1:0-4268 GCA_035508305.1 Acidobacteriaceae bacterium
TGTCGGCCGCATCAGCATGGATCAGGCTGTTCTCGATGTTACGGAGATTCCCGGCGTTCAGGCCGGAGACGAAATCGTGATTCTCGGCTCGCAGGATGGCGAAACCGGCAAAGAAACAATTACGGCCTTCGACCACGCCGCCGCCACCGATACCATTCCCTGGGAAGTCTTCACGCGAATCGCGGCCCGCGTCCCGCGCATTGCAGTTTAGGTCTCTGACCGCTTGATTTTGTACCGATTCCGTGCCCCATCCTTTCGCCTTATTTCTGGCGAAAGGGTGGGAAACCACGTAAGCCAAAAGCGCGAATTCATGCAGTCAGAGACCTATCGCGTCGCAGGCTCCTGCACCGGCGCACACAAGCCCGCCGCGCACTGCACCGCTGAAATCATCGCATCGGTCCCGATACATGAATTCAGCAGCATGTGATACAGCCCGCGCGAACACCACTCCTGCTGGTAGAACTTGCGAATCACCGTCGCCCGGCGCTTATCGAATGCCTGCAGATCCTGCTCTGCGTGTTGCGCCCTATGTGGAAACGCGCGCGAAAACCACTCCTTTTTCGCGCTCGACGTCGCATACACAAAAACGTGGAAGCATCCCGGCTTTCCTGCCAGCGCGCATGCCGCCCCGCGCCCAACCAACACGCAATGGCCCTCGTTGGCCGCGTCCATGATCTGCTTCTTGATCAGCGTTAACATCTTCTCCGAGTCGAACATATGTTCTTCGCCCGTCGAAGTCACGTACATCGGCTCCTGCCAGAAGATCTTCCCGTAGCGGTAGTACCACGGGTCGAGCCGTTCGTCGAACTTCTCCGCCAGCTTCGGGTCAATGCCCGCGATGCGCGCCGCGCCGGCCACCAGTTCCGAATCCAGCAGCCGCCACCCCAGCCGCTCAGCCAGATCGTGCGCAAACTCCGCGCCGTGCGACCCGTACTCTCGCTCCACCGTGATCACTTTGACAGGCGTATGCATGGCCCGACCCCCCTCGGTCAGGAGCATACATCGCTTTACCGCAAAAATAAAAGGCGCAGGAAATTTAGCCGCTCCCGCGCCCGCTCTATTGCTCGCAAAATCTATGTTTTCGTGCCCAGCCGTCCCTACTGCGCCACAGGCTGCTGCGGCAGCGTGCCCTTGCTTTTCAAATGCTTCCCGCTCGCCGCTGCCGGTGCGCTGGCCGTGGCTGCGGCCCCTTCGCCCTCGGCCTGCCCCTTCTTGATATGCAGGTCGCCGTTATCCGTGCTCAGTTCGATGTGCGCTGTCCCGGCGCCAATCTTCCCGGTCACCGTTTTGTCTTCGTCGCCGGTCACGCTCAGGCCGAAATCCGTAATCACGTCGCCATTGTGCGTCCGCCCATTCACGGTGGCGGAGGCGTTGGGCGGCAGCGTCACGTTCACATCGCCCTTGTCGTTCTTGGCATCCACGCTGAACTGCCCCATCGGTTCCACGCTGATGGTGCCGTTGCGATCCTCGACGTAGCTGTCGCCGTCGATCTGGCTGAAGTCCACGTCCTTCGAGTGCGTCACTACGTGCACCGGACCCTTCGCTTCGTTCACCCGCAGATCATCGTTGTCGAGCGTCATGTCACCG
Organism: Acidobacteriaceae bacterium; assembly: GCA_035508305.1. Classification (GTDB taxonomy): domain Bacteria; phylum Acidobacteriota; class Terriglobia; order Terriglobales; family Acidobacteriaceae; genus Palsa-343. The sequence continues at coordinate 1,588 of DATJNE010000165.1, forward strand.
GGCAAAGCGGCCAGGTCCAGCGTCGTGACCGATGTGTGAAGATGAACGCTCCCTGAAATCGTTTCGAAGTGAACGTCGCCCGGGATGTCGCCACTCTGAGTGATATTGCCTTTGATCTCGGAGAGTGTGACGTCGTTTACGTCTCCCTCGAGGGTAAGGTCGCCCTGCACATCATGGGCGGCAAAGGTGTCGTGCCGCCCATTGATGAAGTGGGCCTGCACCGGCCCTGTAATTGAGCTGACGTGAATGTCGCCACGTGCAGTGACATCGATTCCCGCTCCGAGTCCCGCAGCCGTCACGTCGCCCCATCCGGAATTCACTGACAAATGGGAAGATTTCGGTATCGTGATGGTCAGATCCACTCGACCCTTGGAGTTGTCCTCTGTCTTGATCAGCACAGCGTTGCCGCTGACAGTCACGTGCGCGGCTTCGTTGTCGAAGATGTTTTTCGCGCTGGAGTCGGAGTTGGCATAGGCAATCTCGTGCGCAGCCACGCTGAGGCTGGGCTGGTCGCCTGCCGTGATACTCACATCGCCGCGCGGGTTCTCGATGTCGATCGTGGCATTGGCAGGAACCTGCTGATTCACCGCCGGCTGATCGAAGTCATGTTCCGGCAGTCCGAAAGTGTTGAAGAAATCCCCGTCGCCGCCCCACGGTCCCCAGATGTGGTTATGTGCCGCGGCAAACGCGCCGATAAACGCCAGCAGGATCAGGATGCCGATGAAGCTTCCGCCGCGCCGCACTGGGGTCTGGCGGCGCATATCCAGCGCCCACTCGCCCAATAGAGCGAGCCCAGCGCCGATCAACAGCAGCGGCCACCACTGTCCGTACCAGTTCCAGAACGAATCGGAGTTGATGTGGCCCGTGACCAGCAGCAGTGCGATCACGCCGACGCATACCAGGATCACCGGCCCGACCACCGAAGGCACTCGCGGGCCATATGCGCCCACGTAGTTCGCCTTCCATGCGTGTCGCTGTGCCCGCCATGCATCGCGTTGTGCGCGCCACGCCGCCTTCTGCTGCTCGCGATACACGTGCCACTGCATCTTCGGATCGTAGGGCGGAGGCGCTCCGCCGGGAGGCATGTTAGGAGGTGCGCTGCTCATTGCTGTCCTCCATCTGCATCGTTGTCAAATCCCTGGTGCCGCTTGGCAACAAGCGCGGTCTCTGTCGAGCTCGCATCCTGCGTCGCCTGTCCTGCCGCGGTCTGCGCCGCGCCGGCTGCATTCGCTCCCGCATACGGCATTCCCGGGTACTGCGGATACCCTTCCGAAGCCAGCGCCGCCCGCTCTGCCAGCAACAGCACTCCGGCCAGGATCAGATAGAACGGCCAGCTTTCACTCCATCCCAGAATGTTTGCCTGCGCCAGCAGGGCATTCACACCCACCAGCAGCAGAAACGCCGGGCCGCGCAAGCGGCGAATCAGAATGTACCGGTTCATTTTTGTCCTCCTTGCACATCTCCGACTCTGCGCACGATCAGCCACACACCCAGTCCGATCAACACGATCGGCCAGGAGAACTCAAACACCCGCCCTGACAGGAAATCGATCTTGTCCAGCAGGAACAGCAGCCCCAGCGCAATCAGAATCACCGCGCCAATCGGCTCTGGCCGCCGCCAGTGCATCGATGGCGCCGGCGGAATTGGCGGTATCGGTGGTATAGGGGGAATCGGACCATACCCGGGCCCGCCCGTTCCCGGCGCTCCCGCACTTCCGGGCGTGCCGGCTGTCGCTCCCTGATAGGGTGTCTGCCAATCCTGCTGAGGCGCGCCGTACTGTGTTGCACTCTCAGCCGGCGCCTGATATGGAGCCTGATACGTCCCGGCCTGGTAGCTGCCCGCTTGGTACGTGCTTGCCGCACCGCTTCCCGGTTGCCCCGCGCCTGCCGTTCCAGTGCCAGCGCTTGGCGGCGCGCCCGGAGGTCCCTGCATGTGCGGCCCGATGCCGAACCAGCGGCCCACATCGTTCAGTCCCAGCGGATCGGGCAAGGGCTCTCCGTCGCGCCGCGCTTTCGCCGTGTGGTACGCGTCGAAAACCTGGTAGCAAACCCATCCCGCGATAAGCAGGCCGAAGATGCCGAAAACATGAGCAGCGCTCACCAGCACCGCGAAGATCATCACGTGCGCCAGACCCTTCAGGAACTGGCCGTTGTACATCGCGCCCACGCCGGGGATCACTCCCAGCACGGCCGCCAGTTGCGGGCTTGGTGCGCCCGGCTGCGGAGTAAAGAAAGGATGCTGCGCGCTCTGCCATGCCGTAATGCACGGTGCGCAAAATACTTGCCCTCCCGGCGCAGTGCGTACGCAAGCCGGGCAAAGCGGTTTCCCGCAGTTCTGGCAAAATGCCGTCGCGTTTGTGCCGCTATGATTTACGCAATCCATACTCCACCTCTTTCGCATGGTTGCTGCGCGGCGATGTGTCGCCCAGGTCCAAAGTTATTTGTCAACGAAGCTTCCAATAGTTCACTTCCTGAATCGATCGCCGGCTCCGCTGCTGGATAGCCCGGCTCCTCCTGAGGGCCCGCCCGCAAGCCTCCATCCTTGCCGCCTGGATTTTGGTTCGTCTCGCCCGGCTTCGTCGGCTCTTGCTTGCGCTGCCCGCCTTTTTCGTCGTCCTGTCCGCGCAGCTCGCGCACCCGCGCCTGCACTTCGTACACAAACCGCAGGTGGTCGTAGTACCG
>DATJNE010000166.1:0-3496 GCA_035508305.1 Acidobacteriaceae bacterium
CGTCGAACATTGACGAAGAGCTGCGAAAGCTGCATATGGCGATCCAGCACGGCGCCGATACCGTGATGGATCTCTCCACTGGCGGCAATATTCCGGAGATTCGCGAGGCCATCCTTCGCCACTCGCCCGTGCCGATTGGCACGGTGCCCATCTACGAGGCGCTGCAGCGGGTAAAGAAGCTCGAAGACCTCAATATCGACCTCTACCTCGAAGTCATCGAAGAGCAGGCGCAGCAGGGCGTCGACTACTTCACCGTCCACGCTGGCGTGCTCATCCAGTACGTGCCCATGGTTGCAAAGCGCATCACTGGCATCGTCAGCCGCGGAGGCGCGATCCTTGCCCAGTGGATGACCCACCACCACAAGCAGAACTTCCTGTATGAGCATTTCGACCGCATCGTGAAGGTGATGGCGAAATATGACGTCAGCTTCTCGCTCGGCGACGGACTCCGTCCCGGCTGCGTCGCCGACGCCAGCGACGATGCCCAGTTCGCCGAGTTGAAGACCCTCGGCGAGCTCACATCCAGGGCGTGGGAAAGCGATGTGCAGGTGATGATCGAAGGCCCCGGCCACGTTCCCCTCGACAAAATCAAGGAGCAGGTCGACAAGGAAGTCGAGTATTGCTTCGGCGCGCCCTTCTACACCCTCGGGCCGCTCGTCACCGACATCGCTCCCGGCTACGACCACATCACCAGCGCCATCGGCGCGGCGCTCATCGGCTGGCACGGAGCTTCCATGCTCTGCTATGTCACCCCCAAGGAGCACCTCGGCCTGCCCAACGAGAAGGACGTGAAGGACGGCATGATCGCCTACAAAATCGCCGCCCATGCCGCCGACATCGCCCGGCATCGCCCCGGCGCGCGCGATCGCGACGACGCCATCAGCTACGCGCGCTATACCTTCGACTGGGAGAAGCAGTTTGCGCTCTCGCTCGATCCGGAGACGGCGCGCGCGATGCACGACGAGACGTTGCCGGACGACTACTACAAGGAAGCGGCCTTCTGCTCGATGTGCGGGCCGAAGTTCTGCTCCATGAACTGGTCGAGCAAGGTGGACGAGTTCAACAAGACGGTGCATGGCCTGGAAAAAGCCGATCTCAGCGAGCTGGTCACGCTGGAAGCGGGCAAGCTGGGAGCGAAGCGATGAACGGCGGCGCCCGGGCGGCAGGGGCCGGAACGGGGCTCGCGACGACGATCCTGCGGCACGCCGGCGGCCTGTCGTTTTGCACAGGGGAGGAATCAACGCAACCAACAGAGAGGCCATCGTATCTGAGCCAGCAGAGGGCAAAATCGGACGTAGGGCCAATTTCAACAGGGAGTACGACATGAGCACCTGGAAATTCTGGGCAGCCTTTGGAGTGGGAGTGGCGGCGGGCGCGGCGCTGGCCATCATCTATGCGCCGCAATCCGGTGCGCGCACGCGGCGGCAGATCAAACGGGCGGTGAACGATGCCGGGGACTACATCCGCGACACGGCCGACAGCGTGCAGGGCTTCGCGGGGAAGTATCTCAAGCGCGGCAAGGACGTGGTGGACGACGTGGTGGACTCGGCCCAGAATGTGGTGGCGGCGGCCAAGCGCGTGACGACGTTCGGCTGAAGGAAGCTATTAGCTGGTAGCCGGTGGCCGGTAGCCGGGAGGTGGCCGCTTTGACCCGCTGAGAGATGGGCTCGCGTTTCGTGGTCCCCAGCCTCGGGGCGAACCTCACTCTGCACCGCTCGTTGCAAGCCGCAACCCGCAGCCGGGATCGCTATCGGCGACGAGCTACCGGCTATGATAGAAGCATGACCACGAGCACCGCAGCACCCTTCTCCGCACGCATCGGGCGCATCGAAATCTCCGCCACCATGGCTGTCACCGCGGAAGCCGCGAAGCTCCGCGCGCAGGGAGCCAGGCTGGTGGACTTTGGGGCGGGCGAGCCGCACTTCGCCACGCCGCAACATATTAAGGATGCGGCCATCGAGGCGATCCAGAAGAACTTCACCCGGTACACGGTGGTTTCCGGGATCCCGGAGGTGCGGCAGGCGATCGTCGACCGGCACGCGGCGGACTTCGGCTCGAACTACACCGCGGACGAGGCGATCTTCTCCACGGGCGGCAAGCTGGCGATCTTCAACGCCATTCAGGTGCTGGTCGATCACGGGGACGAAGTCATCGTGCCGGTGCCCTACTGGGTCTCGTACAAGGACATCGTGCAGTATGCGGGCGCGAGGTGCGTCTTCGTCGACGCTGCCGAGGGCGACGGCTTCCGCGTGACAGCGGAGTCGATCGAGCGCGCGATCACGCCGAAGACGAAGGCGATCATCCTCAACTCGCCGTCGAACCCTTCGGGCGCGGTCTTCGCCCCGCGGGATCTGGAGCGGATCGTCCATCTTGCGCACGAGCGCGGGATCTGGGTGCTGCTGGACGAGTGCTACGTCTACCTGCAGTACACGGGCGCGCTGGTGAGCGGCGGCTCGTTCACCGATGCGAAGGAACACCTGCTGGTGCTGGGCTCGCTCTCGAAGACGTATGCCATGACCGGGTGGCGCGCGGGATTTGCGCTCGGCCCGAAGGCGGTCATCGCGGCGATGTCCAAGCTGCAGAGCCAGTCGACCTCGAGCACGGCGGCCTTCGTGCAGAAGGCGGCGATCGCGGCGCTGACAGGCTCGCAGGCGTGCGTGGGCGAGATGCGCACCGACTATCTGAAGCTGCGCGACAAGACGCTCGCGGGCCTGGCGAAGATTCCCGGCGTGACCTGCGTGAAGCCGGAGGGGGCTTTCTACGTGTATCCGAACGTGAAGCAGTACCTGGGCAAGGTGGGGACGGCGATGGAGCTGTCGAAGCGGCTGCTGCACGAGGCGCACGTGGTGACGGTGCCGGGGGAAGCGTTCGGGACGACCGAGCACATCCGCTTGTCGTACGCCACCAGCCATGCCGATGTGACCGAGGGTATGGAGCGGATGAAGGCGTGGTTCGGGAAGCTGTAGGTGGGAGAAATCGGCTCGCTGTTAGCCGGTAGCCGGTAGCTGGTAGCTGGGCGCGGGCCGCGCGTTCCTTTTCGATTCCGCGGCGAGGGGCACGCCACAGCAAGAAGCTCATGCCTTTGCGGCGGCGTTCGCAAGACGCAGGAATCCTGCAGGTCTTTCGAAAGTTCGATGCTGCGCCGTTATGAAAGCGGCGTCGCCGCGATGCGTGGCCCCAATCGGACCGCGCCTGCAGCGGCATCCCATCCTGACCCTCCCGTTGCGCAATTCTCTCTGGCGGGGGGTTGACCCCTCGGGAAGTTGTTGATTGCAGGAGCGGGCGTCCGGGGGCCGAGCCCCCTATGTTTACCGATGAGTTAACAGCGTCAGGGAATCGCGACCGGGATCGTCTCCTCCTTCGCCAGGTTCTCGAAGGGCGTCAGGCGGGCTTCGTTGAACTCGCCGCGGGTTTCGCCGGCGCGGGGGAAGCGCATGTCCATCATCTGGTTTTCGGCGCGCAGCATTTCCTTGTCCCAGTTCTTCTTCAGATCGCG
>DATJNE010000167.1:0-10573 GCA_035508305.1 Acidobacteriaceae bacterium
CGACCCGCGCTACCCGGTCGGCCGATTCCGCCGCGCTGAAGCCAATCTCACCGATCACCCCACGCACATCGCCACCATCGCCGCGCTGCCGGAAAACCTGCGCGCCGCCATCGACCGCCTGAGCGACGCTCAGCTCGATACCCCTTACCGTGAGGGCGGCTGGACCGTCCGCCAGCTGGTTCACCACCTCGCCGACAGCCATGTGAACTCTTACGTCCGCATGCGCCTCGCCCTCACCGAGGACTGGCCCACCATCAAACCGTACGACGAGAAGCTCTGGGCCGATCTTTCCGATGCTCGGACCGCTCCCATCGATCTTTCTCTTCAGATTCTCGAAGGCCTGCACGCCCGCTGGGTCCTGCTTCTCCGATCCCTGCAGGGCGATCAGTGGCAGCGTGGTTATGTTCATCCTGAAAACGGCCGCCAGACCCTCGCTGAGGCCGCCGCTCTCTACGCCTGGCACTGTCGCCACCACGTCGCCCACATCACCGAATTACGAAAGCGTAGCGGCTGGTAGTTTTTTTCTTGTCTGAGACCGCGGCGGGCGCGGACCATCGAAACAGATGCCTTCCCCCGCCGCACCTCCGGCCGCCGAACTGCTGGCTAGGTCCGTCGAATCCTTCCTCGCCGAACATCCCCACGCCGCCATCTTTGAAGACGGCCGCCTTTTCTTCGATCTCCGCCTCGCCCACTGCTCTGTAACCGCTGACCACGGCCGCTGCCTGCTCCATCTGTGGTCCGACGAGAAGAACACGGTCCGCACCATCTCCGCCGTCCAGCCGCGTCGCGAAACACTCCGCCTCGAAACCCGCCGTTTCGGCCAGGCGAAAGCCCAAACCCTTACCCTCGTTCCCGATCCCTCCTTTCGCACCTCTACAGCGCGCGACACCGCCCGCCGCCGCTACCTCCGGACCCTGGAACAAGCCCTCACCCTTCACTTTCCTGGCTGGACACCCGAGGGATTCCGCTCCGCGATGGACCTCGAACACAGTTTTGGTCCCGCCTACGCCCGCGGCATCCTGACCAAAGGCCAAAGCTGCTGGGCCGTTCTTGGCGTCGGCCCTGAAGAGCTCCCTGCGGTCGTGGACGGCGCCCTCACCCTTGGCATTCTCTGGCTGGACTATTGCCGGACCCACGGCAATGGCCGCCGCGTCTTCCACGGCCTGCGTCTGGTCGTTCCCGCCGGATGCGCCGCCGTCGCGCGCTCCCGCATGGCCTGGCTCAATCCCGCTCTGGCCCAGTGGGAGCTGTACGAACTCCACCCCTCGACCGCCGAACTCACTGCCTGCCCCATCGGCGACGACGGCAACCTCGCCATCCAGCTGCCCCATGCCTTCGATCCCCAGGCCGCGCTCGACCGCTCCGCCACCGCCATCGCTCACCTCAGGTCGCTGCTCCCACCCAGCCTGCTCGCGGTCACCGAAATCCGCCCGCGTGCCGCCACGGAAGTCGCTTTCTCGCTCCACGGCCTGGAGTACGCGCGCATCCGCCACGGCCTCGTCCCCGGCTCCTTCACCCACCGCGACGAAATCTTCTTTGGCGCGGGCGCCAACGGAACCCTCCTCGACGACTCCACTGAAGACCTCTTCCGCGACCTGATGGACGCCCTGCTTCAGGGGCGGAATGCGAACGGGGCCGCCGGCGATCCCCTCTACCGCCTGCAGCCCGAACGCTGGCTCGAGTCCGTCCTCCGCCGCGATCTCTCGCTGCTCTCCCCCGACCTCGGCGCCGGACCGGTCTACTCGCAGATGTTCGCTGCATGTCCAGAGCGGAGCGCCTCAACGCGCGGAGTCGAAGGACCCGCATTTTCCATTTCCAGCCGCACGCTCCTTGATCTCGTCACCGTCAATCGCCACGGCCGTCTCGTCATCCTCGAACTCAAAGCCGACGACGACCTGCACCTGCCTCTCCAGGCCCTCGACTACTGGATCCGCATTCGCGCTCTCCACCGCGCCGGCGAGATCGCCCGGCGCGGCTACTTTCCCGGCGTGGAATGCCTGCCCACCGGCTCGCCGGATACCGATCCACTGCTGTGCTGTGTCGCCCCAGCGCTGCACATTCACCCCGCCAACGAGACGATCTTCCGTGCGCTGTCTCCGGCCGTACCCTGGGAATTCATCGCCCTCGATGAGCACTGGCGCACCGAGTGCCGCGTCGTGCTCCGCAAACACCCCAAACAATTGTGATCGAGAAAAAAAGAAGCCCACCCAGGCAACAAACCTTGAGTGGGCCCCAATCCGTAGCCGTGACCTCAGCCCGGCTTTACCGCAGCCCGCCGCTTGCCAGCAGCGTCTCGCCCGTCAGCCATCCCGAGTCATCCGAAGCCAGGAACACCGCGATCGGTCCGAAGTCATCCGGCTGCCCGATCCGGCCCAGCGGCGTCCGCGCAACCGCTGTATTCAAAAAGTCCGACCCGATGAACCCCGCCGCATGCGTGCCTTCCGTCTCCACCGGCCCCGGATTGATCGAGTTCACCCGAATCCTCTTCGGTCCCAGTTCGTTCGCCAGCACACGCGTCACCGAATCCAGCGCGCCCTTCGTTGCCGAATACACCACGCTCGCCGGCGGCCCCGACGTGCTCGCCACCGATCCTACGTTGATCACCGACCCGCCCTCACCCAGATACTTAGCCGCCTCGCGCGTCGCCAGAATTGGCCCCAGCACGTTGGTGTCGAAGATCCGATGGAAGTGCTCCTCCGTCACATCGCCAAGCGGTGCAAACTCGTAAACGCCCGCGTTGTTCACCAGAACATCCAGCTTTCCGAACGCCTTCTTCGTCTCGGTGAACAACCGCTCCACGTCCGCCGCCTTCGCCACATCGCCCTGCACCGCGATCGCCTTGCCGCCCTTCGCCTTGATCTCGGCAACGACCTTTTCAGCGCCTTCCCTGCTGCTCGCGTAGTTCACCACCACCGACGCGCCTTCCTCCGCCAGCCCCTTCGCAATCCCTGCGCCAATCCCCTTCGAGGCCCCCGTGACCACGGCAACCTTGTTTTTCAGCCTGCTCATCTTCGCGTCCTCCGCTTCCTTCGATACTTAGATATGCGTCTAAGCATCACAATGGATGACACTCCCCCGGAAAAAGGTTCACGCTCTCTGGTTAAATCTTTGCCAAGCGCTCCAGATAGGCCTGCCAGACCCCCCGATCCAGCTCCAGGGTCGCGAATTTCCCCTCTCGCGCGATCCGGATCAGCCCTGCCGTCTCCAGCTCCTTCATATGGTGCGAGAGCGTCGCCGCCGTCACTGGCTGGCACTCGCGCACCGCTGTGCACGCCACCGATCCCCCGCTTTTCCCGATCTGCTCGAGGATCTGCAGTCGCCGCGGATCGGCCAGCGCCCGCGCGATCCGCTCCGTCTGCCTCTCCGTCAATCGGACTTTCTTCGCTCCCGCCATCCCTGCCTTCCCAGACTACGCGCCCCTGACCTGCCTCCTGCCGAAATTTAATCCCCGGTCCGACCCTGGCGGCCTACAATCTCCGCCATGCCCAATTTCGACAAGCATGCCAACGGCAATTTTGTCTGGTTTGAGCTTGCAACCACCGACCCGAACGCCGCCAAAGAGTTCTACTCCGCTCTCTTCGGCTGGCAAGCCCAGGACTCGCCCATGGGCCCGGACATGGTCTGCACCATGTTCCGCCTCCATGGCCGCGATACCGCCGGCGCCTACAGGATGAAGGACGAAGACCGCCAGCTCGGCATCCCGCCCAACTGGCTCCTCTACATTTCCGTTGCCAGCGCCGACGCCGCGATTGCCGGCGCTCTCGAACACGGCGGCAGCGCCATGTCACCCGCCATCGATATCCCCAACGTCGGCCGCATGGCTGTCCTGCAGGATCCCGTCGGCGCCGTCTTCGCCGTCTTTGAGCCCGGCCATCACAAAGGCGTCGGCATCTATGGCGAACCCAACGCCTTCTGCTGGGCCGACCTGCAAACCCCCGACCGCGACCGCACCTCGCCCTTCTACAGTGCGCTCTTCGGCTGGCAACTGCTGCCCGGCAAAGACAAAGACACCTCCGGCTACCTGCACATCAGGAATGGCGAACAGTACATTGGCGGCCTGCCCGAGTCCCGCAATCTGCCCCCCAGTGTCATGCCGCATTGGCTCCCCTACATCCAGTGCACCGACTGCGCTGCCCAGACCGCCAAAGTAGAGCAACTCGGCGGCCGCGCGATCGTCCCCACCACCACCGTCGAAGGTCAGCTCACGTATTCCGTGGTCGCCGATCCTCAGGGTGCAGTCTTCGCCCTCTTCGCGCCGGCACACTGATCGCGGGGCGCTCAGTCGAGCGCCTTCTTCGGCTTGGGCACAATCTCCCTCGACGCTTGCGCCCGGAGGCGCATCACTGCGGCGATAACACCACGTAGTGCGTCACGCCCCCGCGATCGATCAGCAACAGCACCGGCTGATCGCCCATGCCGGCGGTCGCCTCCCGATACTCGTCCATGTTGTGAACCGGCTTGCGATTCACCTCCGTGATCAAATCGCCCTGCTGGATTCCAGCCGCTGCCGCATCGCTGTTCGAATCCACCTGGCTCACCACCACCCCGCGCCTGTCTGTCTTCTCCTCGCCGTTCCGCATCGCCCCTCGCGTTCAGGGCAAATGCGTGTGACCCCGATTCACCGGAAACCTCTGGCCGATCCCCGGCCTCCGACCGTTCTGCCCGCTGACGAACATCTGCAGCACCTGCAGATAATGCAGAACGTCTTCGCTCGAAAGCATCCCCACAATCTCGTTCCCCTCCATCACCGGCAACTCGCTCACGCCGTTGCGGCCCATCGCCTCCAGCGCTGCCCACAGCCCCGCTTGCGGAGTCGTCGGATTCAGCTTCTCGGCCGGCGTCATCACCTGTGCCGCCGTGGTCGTCGCCCACCCGTTGCGGGGCACGCTCTGGATCGTCGCCAGCGTCACCAGACCGCGCTCGCCGTTCGAACTGTTCACTACGAAATACCGGCTCCGTCCCGTCATCAGGAATCGTTCTCCGATCTCTTCCAGCGTCGTCGCCCCGTCGATATGGGGAAAATCCCGCCGCATCGCATCCGCCACGCGATGCTCGCCGATCAGCATCTTCGCCCGCTCCATCTGCAGCTGCGCGCCCGCCGCGCTCTCCAGGTACCAGCCGATAAACGCAATCCAAAGGCCGTTGATGAAGTCCCCGCGCAGCAGATCCCACACGCCCCGGAAGATCATCACGAAGCCGATGAATCGTCCCGTCGTCGCGGCCACCGCGGTCGCCCGCTGGTAAGCGCCCGTTGCCCGCCATACCATTGCGCGAAAGACGCGCCCGCCGTCCAGCGGAAATCCCGGCACCAGGTTGAAGATCCCCAGGATCAGGTTCAGCAGCGCCAGATACGTTCGCTGTCGCGAACCACGCCGGCGCTCCGGCCAGCAGCGGCTCGATCTCCCAGAAGAATGCTGCCAGGGCAAAGCTCACCAGCGGCCCCACCACAGCAATCCAGAACTCGGCAGCCGCGCCGGGCGGCTCTGCCGCCATCTGCGACACGCCGCCGAACAGAAACAGCGTGATGCGCGGCACCCGGAGACCGTATCCCTGGGCCACGATCGAATGCCCCAGCTCATGAATCAGCACGCTGACGAACAGCAGCACCGCCGTCACGAACCCCGTTAGCCAGTACTCGGCGGCGCTGCCCTGAAACGACGCCGGATAGTAGCTCACCGCCAGCATCCACGTCAGCAAACCCACGATCAGGAACCACGAATAGTCCAGATCGACCGCGATGCCGAAGATTCGCCCGATCGGGATGGCGTGCCGGAACACCCCTTGCCCTCCCTCGCTGTACACGGCCGCTGCCGTGTATCCTAAGGCCCATGAACCCGCGCAACATTGAATAGGATGCGCTCTTTGCGGCTTCGCGTTTTCGCCGTCGCACCCTGATTTCCGGCGCTTCCCCCCAACGAAAAAACGCCGCGTCTCTTCCGGAGGTATCTGGATTTTGAAGTTTGCTTTCTGCGCCCCGCTCCTCGCTCTGGCGGCCGTTGCTTCTGCTGGTCCTCTCGCTTTCCTCGCCGGTGGCTCGGCTCCCCCTCCCGCTCCTCCGCAGCGCATCCATTTCACCGACATCACGCAGCGCGCCGGCATTCACTTCGTCTACAACAACGGCGCCTTCGGCAAAAAATATTTGCCCGAAACCATGGGGCCTGGCGTTGCCTTCATCGACTACGACAATGACGGATGGCAGGACATCTTCCTCGTCAACGGCACTCGCTGGCCCGGCCATCCCGGCCGCGTCACCACGCCGCGCCTCTACCACAACAACCACGACGGCACCTTCACCGACGTCACGCAGAAGGCCGGACTCGCCATCCCCATGTACGGCATGGGTGTGGCCGCCGGCGATTACAACAACGACGGCTGGGACGACTTATTTGTAACCGCGTATGGTCAGAATCATCTTTTTCGTAACAATCACAATGGCACATTCACCGACGTCACCAGACGAGCCGGGCTGACCACCCCGCCCGAGTTCAGCGCTTCCGCTGCCTGGGTCGACTACGACCGCGACGGCCACCTTGACCTCCTCGTCGCCAACTACGTCGACTGGTCGCCCGCCAAAGACCGCTACTGCAGCATGGATGGCAAAACCAAGTCCTACTGCACGCCGGAAACCTACCCCGGCGCCTCCGTCCGCCTCTGGCACAACAATGGCAACGGGACCTTTACCGACGTCACCCGAAAAGCCGGACTCTACGACACCAGTTCCAAAAGCCTCGGCATCGCCATCCTCGACGCCAACCAGGACGGCTGGCCGGACATCGCCATCAGTAACGACACCCAGCCCAACAAGCTCTACATCAACAACCGCAACGGAACCTTCACCGAACAGGGGGTCGCCGCCGGTATCGCCTACTCCGACGACGGCGTCGCCCGCGCCGGCATGGGCATCGATGCCGCCGACTACGACCGCTCCGGCTATCCCGGCATCCTCGTCACCAACTTCTCCAACCAGATGCTCAGCCTCTACCAGAACCAGCGCAACGGCCTTTTCGTTGACACTGCGCCCTCCTCCGAAGTCGGCCGCTCCAGCCTGCTCACCCTGGGCTTCGGCTGTTTCTTTTTCGACTACGATCTCGACGGCTGGCCCGACTTCTACATCGCCGACGGCCACCTCGACGACTCCATCGAGCGCATCCAGCAGCGCATCCGTTTCGCCGAACCGCCCCACCTCTACCACAACCTCGCCGGCAAGGGCTTCGAAGATGTCGCCGCGCAAATGGGCCAGTCCTTCGATGCGCCGCGCGTGGCGCGCGGTGCCGCCTACGGCGACATCAACAACGACGGTGCGCCCGACATCATCATCACCACCAACAACGGTCCCGCCGCGCTCTTTCTCAACCAGGGCGCAACCAACCATTCCCTCCGTATCAAGCTCGTCGGAACCCGGTCGAATCGTGACGGCATCGGCGCCGTCGTTTCCGTCAAATCGGCAACCACCTTCCAGAAACAAATGCTCCGTAGCGGATCGAGCTATCTCTCCGCCAGCGAACTGGTGCTGACCTTTGGTCTCGGCTCCTCCGCCAAAGCCGATTCCATCGAAGTCCGCTGGCCCTCCGGCGCCGTCGACCACCTCAGCAACATCAACGCGGATCAGACTGTCACCATCCGCGAAGGTGCCGGCGCCATCGCCACCCATCCCCTCGCCAGGCGCTAATCAAACTCCTGGGCTCAAAGGAAAAGGGCCTGGCGACCGCCAGACCCCACCCGAACCTGTCACCCGTAACCTGCCCTACCTTCTCCCGCGCACCTTCGCCATCAGGCGCAGCATTTCCAGATACAGCCACACCAGGGTGACCATCAGCCCGAAGGCGCCGTACCACTCCATGTACTTCGGCGCGCCCGCTGCGACGCCTCTTTCAATGAAGTCGAAATCCAGCACCAGGTTGAGCGCCGCCACGCAGACAATCACCAGGCTGATCCCGATCCCGATCGGCCCCGACCCGTTGATCGTCACGAAGTGAACGCCGAAAAACCCGAGGATCATCTCCGCCAGGTAGAAGAGAAAGATCGCGCCCGTCGCCGCCACCACGCCCAGCCGGAATTTCTGGGTGACCTTGATCATCCCTGACCGGTAGGCCATCAGCAGGACCAGCATCGTCCCAAACGTCAGGCACACCGACTCGATCGCGATTCCCGGATAACGCACTTCCAGAGTCGCCGACAGCCCGCCCAGCATCAGCCCTTCCAGCAGCGCATAGATCGGCGCGGTCACCGGCGCCCAGCTCTTCTTGAACACTGTGACCATGGCGAAAATGAATCCGCCGAAGGCGCCCACCAGCAGCAGCATGTAATCCATCGGCAGCGTGTCCGGATTCATCGCCAGATGCCACGTCCATGCTGCGGTCGCCACCGCGCACAGCAAAAGGATCCCGGTCTTGTTGACCGTCCCCTCTAGCGTCATCGTCTCGCCCAGCGCTCCGGGCAGCCCGCGGAACGCCTTGTCGTTCAGCGCCGGGTTCGAGGTCCTCATCAGGTCAGCCACTTCTTCTCGTCCTCCGCGGACCATTCCCGCTCAACGCCTGCAGGAATTCCGCCTTTTCCATGATAGACGGTCAGGGTCTCCTCGCCCCGCGCCACCGCCATCAGGTAAAGACGCTCCGCCCTGGCCAGAATCTCTTCGGTAAGGATGTCTGTGGTCACTCCGCCGCTCCATTCCCGTGCATTTTCGTTGTCAGCGTTCAGTTCCCCTGCAGGAACCCATTGGGATTCGCGTTCGGATCGTTGCTCTGGTACCACTGCGTCCCGTTCGTCCATGTCTGCGAATACGCGATTGACACCTTCGTCGCCGTCCCGTTCGGACTCATCACCGTCCGCTGATCCAGCGCTTAATCCACCCAGGAGAGAACCGGCAGATTCGGCACAGCCCGCCGCACAGCATGCGCCCATCTCGCAAAAAAATCCGCGGCGGCCATGCTCGAATCAACCGCCGCGTCAAGGTGCGCTGTTACGTTGCCACGATGGGCCCGGCCCACAACAGAGACACGCAGGGACAACTCAGGGCATCTCAGGGCAGGCTCCCGAGCCCATATCCTTGCAAATTCAGCTTTTGTTCCCTCGCACCCCCTCGCTATACTGTTTCCACCTCGGCCCCGATTTCTGAACGCCCGCAGACGCGGCTTAGGTTGAGGCCCTTATGATGTCCCGCCCGGCGGGGAGTTCCGCCGAAAATCGCCGGATCGACTCCTGGAAGGAAATCGCCGCTTTCTTCGGCCGGGACGAACGCACCGTCAAACGATGGGAAAAGGAGCGCGGTCTTCCCGTTCATCGCCTCCCCGGCGAGCGCGGTGGCGTCTTTGCCTGGTCCCACGAGCTCACTGCCTGGCTCAATTCGGCCGCCGGCAACGGAAAGTCCCAGGCCCCGGCGGCGCCAGACAATCCCCCGCCCGTTGCTGCTTCGCCGCAGCCTGAGCCGGCGGTGCCGGCTGCCTCAACGCCACCCCCGCGTCGCACCTGGCTCTGGGCCTCGTTCCTCACCATCGTCCTCGCCGGCACCCTCCTCCTCGGCTTCCATCTCCTGCGCGGCTCCTCCCGCGATCATGCCTCCCTGGGCGACCCTCACCCAGCTGCGTCCCACCACGTTCCCGATCCGGAAGCACAGGAGTTCTACCTCAAAGGCCGCTACTACTGGAGCCGCCGCACTGAGGGCAGCCTTCGCCAGGCCCTCGACGCCTTCACCCAGGCCGTCGTCCACGATTCCGACTATGCCCAGGCCTACGCCGGACTCGCCGAGTGCTACGACATCATGCCCGAGTTCACCTCCATGCCGCGCTCCGAGGCTTTTCCCCGCGCCATCGCCGCCGCCCGCAAAGCCGTCTCCCTCGACGATTCCCTCGCCGAGGCCCATCGCGCGCTCGGCTTCGCCCTTTTCTACTGGGAGTGGAACGTCCCCGGCGCTCTCGCCGAATATCGGCGTGCCCTCGCCCTCGATCCCCGCGACGAGGAAGCCCACCACTGGTATGCCACCTCCCTGCTCACCCTCGGCCGCATGCAGGAGGCCCTCGTCGAAATCGACAAAGCCCAGCAGCTCAATCCGGCCTCCCGCTCCATCCTCTGCGATCAGGCGCTCATCCACTACTGGGCCGGCAAACATGAGCCTGCCATCGAGAAACTGCGCGAAATCGAGCGCGAAGAGCCCGACTTCGTCTCCGCGCCCCGTTACCTCGCCGGTCTCGCCTTCGCCCGCAAGGACTATCGCGGCTTCATCGATCAGACCCGTCGCCTCGCGACCCTGATCGGCGACCGGCAGACCTTCGACACCGCCACCGCCGCCCAACGTGGCCTCGCCCGCGGCGGCGAGCGCGGAATGCTTGAGGCCATTCGTGCGGTTCAGCAGCGCTACTTCGACCAGGGCCAGTCCTCCGGCTTCGAGCTCGCCCGCACCTGCGCTCTGCTCGGGCGCAAGCAGGAGGCCGTCACCGCTCTGAAGGCCGCCGTCGCCAACCACGATTATCTGGTTCTTGGCGTCTCCAGCGACCCCGACTTCGCCCTCCTCAGCAACGATCCCTCCTTTGAACAACTCCAGCGTCAGATCACCGAGCGCATGTACCACGCCTGAGCA
>DATJNE010000168.1:0-71387 GCA_035508305.1 Acidobacteriaceae bacterium
CAGGGGACGGGGGCGGTCCACACCGCGCCGGCGCATGGCGCGGACGACTTCTATACCGGGGCGAAGTACGGACTGGATCAAACCTGCCACGTGGACAACGCGGGGCGGATCCGCAACGGTCTGCCGGAGTACGACGGCAAGACGGTCTTCCAGGCGAACCAGCCGATCATCGATCTGCTGGCCAGCCGCGGCGCGCTGCTGGGGCGGTCGGACATTTTCCACAGCTATCCCCACTGCTGGCGCTGCCACAACCCCGTCATCTTCCGGGCGACGGAGCAGTGGTTCATCCATATCGATCAGGAAATGAAAGATCCGCATGGCGCAACGACGACGTTCCGGCAGCGGGCGCTGGACGAAATTGACCGAGTCGTCTGGGACCCGGCGTGGGGTCGTGAACGCATCGCGAACATGATCGCGACGCGGCCGGACTGGTGCATCTCGCGGCAGCGCGTGTGGGGCGTGCCGATCGCGGTGTTCCTGTGCAGCGGATGCAACCAGCCTCTGATGGATTGCGTGCTGAACCAGCGGATTCTGGAGCTGTTTGAGAAGGAAGGCGCCGAGGTGTGGCACACGGCGGCAGCCGATGTGCTGCTGCCCCACGGCGCGCACTGCGGGACGTGCGGGGGTACGGCCTTTCGCCGCGAAACGGACATCCTCGATGTGTGGTTTGACTCCGGCTCGAGCTGGCATGCGGTGCTGGAAAAGGAGACGGGGCTGGCGCCCCCTGCGGATCTCTATTTCGAGGGCGGAGATCAGTACCGGGGCTGGTTCCACACCTCCCTGCTCACGTCCGTCGGCGTCGGACACAGGAACGAGACGCCGTTCAGGATGGTAGGGACCGCGGGCTGGACGCTGGACGAGCAGGGCCGGGCGATGTCGAAGTCTCTCGGCAACGGCGTCGATCCGGTGGACATTGCGGATCGCCTGGGCGCGGAGATTGTTCGGCTCTGGGTCGCCAGCGTCGATTTCCGCGAAGACGTGGTGAACAGCGAAAACATCATGCAGCGGCTGGCGGAAAACTACCGCAAGCTGCGCAACACCTTTCGGTTTCTGCTGGGAAATCTGGCGGGCTTCGATCCCGCGTCGGACTCCGTGCCGGATGCGCAACTCCTGCCGCTCGACCGGTACATGCTGATCCGCTGCCGCGAACTGGTAGAAAAGGTCTCTGGATCTGACGGCAAGGGCGGCTGGTATGGCGACTTCCAGTTCCACCGCGTCTACCACGCCGTAAATGAGTTCTGCATCGTCGATCTGAGCGCGTTCTACCTCGATGTGCTCAAGGACCGGCTGTACACCTTTGCCCCGAAGGGCCTCGAACGCCGCTCCGCACAGACGGTCCTGTGGAGAATCGCCGAAGCCCTTATCCGGCTGGTGGCGCCGATCCTGACCTTCACGTCGGACGAGGTGTGGCAGTACCTCCCCGCCGTGTCGGACAGACCGGCGAGCGTGCATCTGGCCCTGTTCCCCACCTCCGACGCGCTGGGTCCGGCCGATTCTCAGGTGTCCGCCGACTGGGAACGGCTGCTGGCCATCCGCGACAAAGTGCTGGTGGCACTGGAGGCCGAGCGCAAGGCGGGAAAGATCGGTAAAGGGCTGGATTCGACCGTCCTGATCGAGTACCACACCTTTGCCGGCAAGCCTGTGGGCGACGGCGCACTGCTGCTGCGCTATGAGGCGGCGCTGAAGGAGTTCCTGAACGTCTCGTCGGTGAAGCTGATCAGCGCCGGGGAGCACGAAGCGGGCGCGGTACCGATGGGCGATCCGGAGTCGATTGCGCAGCTGACCCGGGTGATGGTGGCGCCGGCCGAAGGGACACGCTGCGACCGCTGCTGGAATTCCTGGCCCGACCATTCGCAGCTGCACGTTCGACCCTTCGGTTCGTGGCCGAAGGTCTGCGGGCGGTGTGCCGGAGCGCTCCGGGCGATGGGCTACAGCGAGGACGCCCGATGAGCGGTCCGGCCGGCAGGGATCGGCGTCCATGGCTCCTGGGGATCTCGGCTCTTATCGTCGTGCTGGACCGGCTGACGAAGTTCTGGGTGAGCCGGCACATCGAGGAGGGCGACGCCATCGTCGTCATCCGGCATGTGTTTCGCCTTACGCACGTGCGCAACCCAGGAGCGGCGTTCTCGATGTTCGTGGAATCGCCGCGGCCGGAGCTCACGCGCTGGATCCTGGCTGGGTTTTCGCTGGTTGCGGCGACGGTCGTGCTCTGGATCATCCTGCGCTTCGGGCGGCGTCTGACACCGACCATGGTGGCTTTGGCGCTGATCCTGGGCGGCACGATCGGCAACGCGTGGGACCGCGTCCGCACCGGTCTGGTGACGGATTTTCTCGAAGTCCACATCATCCACTACCACTGGCCGGACTTTAACGTCGCCGATTCGGCTATTGTGGTGGGCGGCATTTTGCTGGTTCTGGACGCGCTGCGCTCGAGCCCCAAGGAACCCTCAGCCTGAGCGGATCCGCGGCGCCTGCGGCTCCGCTTTTCTTCCACTCCGCTTTTGCCTTGGTTGCACGTGCCGCGCCCATGGCGCCCTTTGCAGGATGTCACCGGCAATGGTCTGCCGGAGGGCTTGCGGACCCAGCACGCGAACGGCGGTTCCCATCCCCAGGGCTACAAAGCGCGCGGAGTCGAAGCTGTCGAATTCGACGGTCCAGGCTTTCCAGCCGGCAGGCAAGGGTTCCGGCGCCGGCGGCGCTGCTTGCATGGTCACCCACTCGGCGAGCTTTGCGACGCCTTCGGGTGCGAGGCCGAGGAGGGCTGTGCAGCGCTGCTTCGCGTCCTGCAGGGCTTCGGTACTGCGCTTCCAGTGCGCGGCGAGATTGAAGTTCGCAGGGCGCTCGAGGGGGATCGACAGGGCGACTGCTTCGCGCATGCGCGAGACACGGAAGGTGCGCATGCCTTCGGGCGTTCGCGCCACCAGGTACCAGGCGGTTTGCTTCGAAACCACCCCCAGCGGGTCGACGGTGCGGGCTCGCGATTTGCCCTCGATGCCGGCGTAGAGGAAAGTCAGCTTCACGTCGCGCGCCAATGCGTCCTGCACGACCGGCAGCGCGGAAAGATCCTCGCTGGCGGGCCGCCAGCCGGTGGGGTCAATGTGCAGGCGCGCTCGCATGGATTCGGCCTGCGCGCGCATGGGCGGGGAAAGCGAGGCAACCAGCTTGTTCCAGGCGCGTTCGGCGGCCGCGGTCAGACCCCGGTCGCCGAGGGCACTCGGCTGCGCCATGAGCAGGGCGCGCAGTTCGGCGTCGTCGAGAGCGGGGACTTTCGTGCGCCAGTTCCTCTCCAGTTCCCATCCGCCACGCACGCCGCGATGGGCGACCAGCGGCACACCAGCAGCGCAGAGGGCTTCCATGTCGCGGTGCGCGGTGCGCTGCGAAACTTCGAGGCGCTCGGCGATCTCGCGTTCGGAAAGCCGCCCGTGCGCCTGCAGCAACAGCAGCGTGGAGAGGAGGCGATCGGCTTTCACGGGCGGGCGCGCATCGGCAGAAGAATATTTCCGCAATTATGACATCCTTTGTCATATTTAGCCTTTTACGGTTGTCCTCGTGAGATCGCGACGATCTCCGCGGAGGATTCGCCAATGGAACTCAGGACCTTTTTCCTGCAGCAACTGGAGGCCGAAGCGGCTTCCTCGCGGAAGGCGCTGGAACGGATGCCGGAAGGCCAGAACTCGTGGAAGCCCCATGAGCGGTCGATGGAGTTTGGGTATCTGGCCTCCCTGGTGGCCGGGATGCCGGGCTGGGTGGCAATGATGATCGAGAACGACGAGACGGATCTCAACGCCGGCGGCGCGTCGTTCCGTACGCGCGCCGTGGGCAGCCGCGCGGAGTTACTGGCGATGCTCGACGAGGGTCTGGCGCGATCGCGAAAGGCACTCGAAAACACAACCGAGCAGCACCTCATGAAGCCGTGGCGGCTGAAGATGGGCGATCAGGTTCTCACCGAGGGGCCGCGCTACAGCCAGATTCGTGACGGCGCGCTGAGCCACCTGGCGCATCATCGCGGGCAGTTCACGGTGTACCTGCGGCTGAACGAGGCGAAGGTGCCGGCGATTTATGGCCCCAGCGCCGACGAGTGGCACTAATAGCGCAGGCCGAGACGAAGGGGAAATTCCTCTTCGTCTTCGTCGGCATCGATGCGATTCACATGCTCGGCCACGCGGCTGCGATAGATGGCACGCAGGATCGTATGCGCAGCGGTCATCACGCCGGCCGCGATCAGCCAGGTGACCGGCGTGGATTCCACCACGGGTTCCAGAGCAACGGTGAACATGACGATGGCAGGGAAGAAGCCGAGATAGGGGATGAGCAGCAGCGCGAAGTTGGTTGCAGAGTTGGGCCGCGCGCCGGTGAACGGGATGGCAGTGACGTTGAGGAAGAAAATATCCGTGAGAATGAGACTCCAGCCCAGCGCGACCAGCACCTGATCGGCGACGCATAACGGCGCATGCGCTTCCGGTCCGCCGAACCGGCACGCGCATGCTGCCGCGGCCAGACTGAGAAGCGCGCTCCACAGAAAAACCCAGCGCTTCGCCGCGTCGACTTCCGCCAGGCCGGCTTTGCCGAGGATGACGCGAAAGATCCAGCGGCCGCGCTGGTCGGCGGGCGCCAGGAAGGTGCTGCGCAGGCCGGAGACGGTCCAGAACGCAACAATGGGGACCGTGGCGCGCAATCCTTCTGCGGAAAAGACAAACGCAAGGTGACCGCGGGAGAGGCTCGCGCGCGTGACCGTTGCCAGCAGCAGCGCGGCGCCCATGCCGCCGTACATCACCAGAACCATGCGATAGCGCGGCACGCGGAGCAGGTTCTGCCCGATGAACTGCCAGACCGCGCGGCAGGCTGGGGTGCGCGCCAGGGTAGCATGCAGGGCACTGCGCAGCGGGAGCGTGATCCAGCTTTGCCGCTCGCGTTTGGCCCCGCCTTCGACCAGGCCGCGCGTCTTTCTCCACCAGGCCAGGGGGTACGACGCGGCGGCGAGAATCACTGAGGCGACGAGAGCGGTCCAGCCGATCTGCGCCAGGCGAACGAAGATGGCTGGCGTCGCGGCCCCGTCGAGGAGGCGCTGGTAGATACCGAGGAACCAGAACGACGGCACGCAGAGCTCGAAGCGGCTTCCCGAGAGCAACAGGGGCTGGAGCGCGCCGGCGAGTGCCGGATAGAGAAACAGCAGGGTGAGCAGCGCGAGGACGAAGGCGCCCTGGAGCCACAGGGAGATCCTGCGAAAGACGCGGTCGCCGAACAGACCGAGCAGGATGCCTTCCAGGGCGAGGAAGAACGTCGCACCGAAGATGCCGCTGGCTGCAACGGAGAGCAGATGCGCGGCCCAGAATCGGAACAGATGCGGCGGATCGGTGGCGGCGGGCAGAACGATGGGGGCCAGGAAATTCGAGTCGACGAGCGCGGCGCCCATCAGGATGAAGATGGCGGTCACGCGAGCGGCCAGCATGCGGCTGTTGCGCGCCGGCAGCACGGAGAGCACGAAGACGTCGAGCAGGTCGGGAAAGAGGAGATCCCACTCGAAGATGGTCACCAGTCCCATGGCAACCAGCGAAAAGAGGACGTAGAAATAGTGGTCGCCCGCCTGCGACCAGTACGGCCGCGGGCCCCAGTACCGGCCCACACGGCCACGCGGCAAATGGTAAAGGGGGTACAGATACATCGCCACGATCATTCCCGGCAGCGCCAGGGCGCATGCCGCCTGCACGAGGCGCGTCTTCGCATCGCCATCGGAGGAAGCCATCTCGCTGGTGAAGAAGCGGTCGAGGAAGTGGCGCACCAGCACGCGAAACTGCGTGGGCTCCTGTTCAGGTTCGGCCGGTTTCCCGCGCGCCAGCACCTCGAGCGAGAGGACTTCGCCGCGTCCGGATTTCGACTCGCGCGCCAGGCTAGCCATCGCCGATCCTCATGACTTCGACCATGGCGCGCGCCGCGCTGCGCGTATCCTGCTGGCGGACGAGCTGGGCGAAAACTTTCTCAAGACTGGGCAATTCCATCAGCCGCGTCAGATCCGACGGGGCCGCGTCGGCCACGACTTTGCCCTGCGCGATGACAATCACGCGGTCGCAGATCTGCTCGACGATTTCCAGCACGTGCGAGATATAGAGCACAGCCTTGCCGGCGCCGGCCAGCTCGTGGAGCAGGTCGCGGAAAAGCCGCGACGAGAGAACGTCAAGGCCGGAGAGCGGTTCGTCGAAGACCAGCAGCTTCGGGTCGTGCATCAGCGCGGCGGCCATGAGCACACGCTGCCGCATGCCCTTGGAATAGACCGTCATGGGCGAGTGCCGCCACGACTCCAGACCGAGCAGCGCCAGCAGGGCCGTTGCTTTCTCGTCGATCACCCGCTCGCGCATGCCGCGCAGACGGCCCACCAGCTGCAGGTATTCCATCGCGGACATCCACGCGTAGAGGTGCGCTTCCTCAGGGATATAGCCGAAGGTTGCGCGCCACGCGAGCAGGTCGGAGTGGATGTCCTGGCCCTCGAAGAGGACGCGCCCGTCATTCGGGCGCAGCAGGCCGGTGACGATTTTGACGGTAGTGGACTTGCCTGCCCCGTTGGGCCCGAGGAAACCGACGATCTCGCCGGAACGGACCTCGAAGCTGACATCGCTGATGGCGGGAATGCCACGGTAGCTGCGGGACAGATGCTGGAGCTCGAGCATGGAAGCAGATCTCCCTCCCGATTGTGTCCTGTACCCTATGTAGCATACTGCTTTTATCGCGTCAAGAATGCTACATAGGGTAGAATGCTGGCCATGCCGGCCGACGCGAAACTGTCGCACACCGCCGCCATGATCCTGCAGGCGATCCATGCCGGGCAGATCTACGGCTTCAGCGTGATGCAGATGACCGGCCTGCCCAGCGGCACCGTCTATCCGGCCATGCGGCGCCTGGAGCGCGACGGACTGATCGCCTCCAAATGGGAACAGCAGTCGATTGCCGACGCCGAGCAGCGCCCGCCGCGCAAGTATTACCGGCTGACGCGCACCGGCAGGGCGACGCTGGAGGCCGCGTACGAACGCTACCCGCTGCTGGAAAAGATGATTCCGTCGCCGGAGGCGGAGCGCGCATGAGGCGCGGCCGGGTCGATTCCGCCCTCGCGCGCATCAACGTGCGAGCCGCCTCGCTGCTGGTTCCGCGGTCCGGCCGGGCCAACTGGACCGCGGAATGGACCGCGGAGCTGCACCATTTGTGCCACGCCGCGGGAGACGATCTTGCCGGGTCGCCGGATTCCGACCTCGTGCAGTTCAGCCTGGGCGCGTACCCGGATGCTTTCTGGATCTGCTGCCATCATCTGCGTTCCGATGGTCTGGCGAGGCTCGGCGCCGGATCGGCGCTGCGCTGCGGACTGTTTCTTGTCGCCGGCGTTCTGGCCGCGCTGCTCATCTGCCTGGCCGAATCGGGCGCCCGGGACGCGCTTCTCCCGCCGCCGTACCGCGACTCCGGCGATCTCGTGCTGATCTCGAGCGATGGCTATAACGGCACGCAAAAGCCCTCCACCGCCTTCGCCGACTACGAGGAGTGGACGAACGACACAGCCAATCTGTTCACGCAGATTGCGTTTTACCGGCCCGCCGTCAAAGGCATCCACATTGCGCATTACGACGACGCGCGGCTGGTGGTGGCGCAGGCCAGCGACAATCTCCTGCAGCTGCTGGGCCTGCACGTGGCGGGCGCTGCCGCTTCCGCGGCGAAAGGCGAGCCGCGACTCCTGCTGAGCCACAGCGTCTGGAGCGCTCTGTACCAAAGCAACCCAGGCATTGTCGGGCAGTCGGTGGACATTGACGGACGAACCGTAGCGATCGCCGGCATCCTCCCCGATGCGGACTGGCGTTTGCCGGGAAGAATCGATGCCGTGCTGCTCGAGAGCCCGTCGGACCTGGCTGCGCTGTCCACCCGAGCGCGCGGATTCGTCATCGCCAGGATTCGCAAGTCGGCGTTTCCTCCGCCACACGGGGGCTGGCGCAAGATGGTGGAAGCCCGCTATGGCGTCGAGTATGCATTCGACTGCATCTCGGTTGCACATCTGCTGGGACAACCTTCCATCGTCTTTCTGTTTGCTCTGCTGCTGGCCTGCCTGGCTTTGCCCGCAACGACCGCGATCCCTTTGGGCGACTACCCGCGGCGCCACGACCATCTGCCGGCCGCCGTGAACGCGCGGCGCTGGGGCTTTCTGTTCGTCAAATTTGCACTCGTAATTATCCTGGTCGATCTGTGTTCCACCGCTCTGGCGTATGGTCTTTACGCGCATAACCCCGTGAACGCGATCTACGTCCAGATTGTCGCGGCGTTTCCCGGGCTGCTGTTCGGGTTCCGCTGGACCTTGCAGGATCAGCGCCGGCGCTGCCCGGAATGCCTGCGCCGGCTGTCGAATCCGGCGCGCGTGGGCCAGGCTTCATGCAATTTTCTTTCGTGGAACGGCACCGAGCTTTTCTGCATGCGCGGCCACGGCCTGCTGCACATTCCGGAACTGCCCACCAGCTGGTTCAGCACGCAACGCTGGCTCTGCCTCGATCCCTCATGGCGAGGTCTGTTTGCGGAGAGCTGCGCGCCCTCGCCGGGAGCGGTCTGACGCAAACACCCGCGAGCGACTCGTACAGAGGCCCGGTTTTCGCCATCCCTGTGCAATAAACTGAAGCCGTACTTTCACGACTGCCACGAAAGGATCACGGCCTTTTGAAGCCCTCCCGCCTTGCAGCCCTGCTGCTCCTGAGCGCGCTGAACTGTTCGGCCCAGCGGACCGCTCCGGAGCGCTACTCCTGGAAGAATGTGCAGATTGTCGGCGGAGGGTTCGTCGATGGAGTCGTCTTTCATCCGACCGCGCCGGATGTTGTCTATGCGCGAACGGATATCGGCGGCGCGTATCGGTGGGACCCGGCGAGCCATCGCTGGCAGCCGCTGCTGGACTGGATTTCGTACAGAGATCGCAACCTGATGGGCGTCGAGTCGATCGCCGTCGACCCGTCCGACCCCAATCGCGTGTATTTGGCCTGCGGCACGTATACCAATGCCAGCGCTCCGGACGGCGCGATCCTTCGCTCCGCGGATCGCGGCCGGACGTTTCAGCGCAGCAACGTCCCCATCAAGTTCGGCGGCAACGAGGACGGACGCGGCAACGGCGAGCGTCTCGCGGTCGATCCGCAGGACGGACGCATCCTTTATCTGGGCACGCGGCACGACGGGTTGTGGCGCTCGCGCGATCGCGGCGCGACCTGGCAGCGCGTGACCGCCTTTCCGGATGTCACGGAAGAGGTACTGCCGGCGCCCGCTTCCATTCCCGGAGAAACCCCGGCGCAGCGCTGGCAGCGCATGCCGGTCCACGGCAGCGGCATTGTCTTTGTGAAATTTGTACCAGTGATCGGCACACATTTCCGCGCCGCGACACAGACGATTTACGCCGGGGTTTCCCTGATGGGCCGGCCCAATCTGTTCGTCTCCGGCGATGCCGGCACGACCTGGCAGCCGGTTGCGGACGCGCCGGCCCGGTATCGGCCAACGCGCGCCGCGCTGGCCTCCGACGGATTTCTTTACATCGCCTACGGTACTGCGCCGGGACCATCGCGGATGACCGATGGCGCGGTGTGGAAGCTGGATACGCACACGGGAGCGTGGACCGATGTCACGCCCGAGCACCCCGTGCGCGGCAGCAGAGAGTTTGGCTATGCAGCGGTTGCGGTCGACCCACATCACCCGCAGACGGTGATCGCCAGCACCTTTGGCCGTCCGGGATTCGACGGCGGCGAGACGATCTTCCGTTCCACGAATGGCGGCGCCACGTGGAAGCCGATCTTCGGCAACGCGAACAGCGGCATCTTCGACTACTCCCTTGCGCCCTACGTCAGGCCCACGCCGATCCACTGGCTGTTCGACATTGAGATCGACCCCGCAGACTCCGATCATGCCGTTTTCACTACCGGCTATGGGGGATGGGAAACTCATGACCTGAGCGCGATCGATCGTGGGCAACCGACGCACTGGAGCATTCTGGTTCCCGGCATCGAGGAGACGGTCGCGTTGCAGCTCGACAGCCCCGCGGAGGGCGCGCATCTCATCAGCGCGATCGGCGATTACGGCGGCTTCGTTCATTGGGATCTCGATCGTCCGGCGCCGGAAGGATCGTCGGCGCCGCCACGCTTCGGCAACACCACGGGTGTGGTCTCGGCGGCGCTGCGGCCCAGCGTCGTGGTGCGGGTGGGCGTAAGCGCAGAACACAAACCGGGCGAGAGCATCGGCTACTCGCTCGATTCGGGGCGAACCTGGAATCCGACGCAAACCGCTCCCACACCCGGCAGCCGGGCCGGATCGATCGCGGTCTCCGCCGACGGCGCGACCTGGGTGTGGACCCCCGATCGTGAAGCGCCCTTCGTTACGCGGGACCATGGCGCAACCTGGAAGGCCGCGGCGGGGTTGCCGCCGGACACGCGCGTGGTTGCCGATCCACAAAACGCACGCGTCTTCTACGCCGTCTCTCTTGCGGACCACAAGCTCTACCGGAGCGACGATGCGGGCGCCAGCTTTGCCGGGCAGCCGTTCACTCTCCAAAATGCTCCGCCCACGTCCGTTTCTCCGCGCGGCGATCCGCGCGGCGGGCAGGATCGCCTGTACGCGACACCTGGCCGTAGCGGCGATCTTTGGTTCGCTGCGTTCGATGGGCTGTATCACGCTGGATCGCTGGCCAGCCACCAAGGTAGCAGTGGCATTTCCTTCGCGCGGCTGACAGGCGTGAGCGAAGTCCAGGCGTTCGGCTTCGGCAAAGCAGCTCCTGGACGCACGGATCCGGCGCTCTACCTGGCCGGAACGATTCACAGCCAGGCAGGCGTTTTCCGATCCATCGACCAGGGCCATTCGTGGACGCGCATCAACGACGATCGGCATCAGTGGGGCCTGATTCTGCAAATCACCGGGGACCCGCGCATTTTTGGACGCGTCTATGTCGGCACGCATGGACGCGGCATTCTGTATGGCGACCCGGCGCCGCGGAGTTCCTCATCTTCGCAAAGGACGACACCATGAGCCAGCCCAAATTCACGCTTGCCGGGAAGTACATTCGCCTCGAGCCGCTCGAGACGCATCACATCGACGCGTTGGTGGCGGCGTCCTCGGGCGACGTGGGAGACCTCTATCGCTGGAGCGCTGTGCCCCGCGGCGCGGATGCAACCACGCAGTATGTAAACACTGCGCTCGCCTGGCGCGAAGCCGGCACCTCCGTTCCGTTTGCCACGGTGCGCCAGGCGGATGGTGTGGCGATTGGGTCGACGCGCTTCTTCGACATCGAGCGTTTTCCCTGGCCCCATGGGCACGAGCGTTATGGACGGCAACAGCCGGACGTGTGCGAGATCGGTTACACGTGGCTGACTCCGGCGTCGATTCGCACAGCGGCCAACACCGAAGCCAAGCTGCTGATGCTGACGTACGCCTTCGAGGTCTGGCAGATGCTGCGCGTTTGCCTGCACACCGACGAGCGCAACGAGCGCTCGCGGGCTGCCATTGCCCGCATTGGCGGGCAGTTCGAGGGCATTCTGCGCGCGCACCGCATGGCCTCCGACAATACTCCGCGCAACTCGGCGCGCTTCTCCATCCTCGCCCCGGAGTGGCCCGAGGTGAAACAGCGTCTGGCGGCGCGGCTCCGGAACGGCTGACTTTTCGTCCGCATTCTTACCCATGATCCTCACATCTTGACGGTCATGATGAGTATCTGCTAGTGTCCTGCCATGAACGACGCGAACACCGACGTCATCCAGGGCACGCTGGACATGCTGATTCTGAAAACCCTGAGTCCTGAGCCGCTGCATGGGTTCGGCATCGCGCGCCGCGTCGAGCAGATCTCCCGCGGCGTCTTCAAGGTCAATCCCGGATCGCTGCTGACGGCGCTGCAGCGCCTGGAACGGGCCGGGTGGCTCGACGCAGAGTGGCGGCAGACGGAGAATGCGCGCCGCGCGAAGTTTTATCGGCTCACCCGGTCTGGCAGAAGGCAGCTGGAGATCGAGACCGCTGACTGGAACCGCCGCGCGTCGGCTATCGCGCGCCTTCTGCGCCAGGAGGGATGACCGATGTCTCTGTGGCGCCAGGTCAGGTACGGACTGCGCGGAATGATGCGCGGAGATGCGGCGGACAACGATGCCGCCGATGAGGTGCGGCAATACTTCGAAGACACCGTCGCTGCGTGGAAGGAGCGCGGACTCTCCGACGACGACGCCCGGCGCGCGGCGCGACGCGAACTGGGCAACCTGACCGCGCTGCGCGAACAGGTACGTTCCTTTGGGTGGGAGAACG
Organism: Acidobacteriaceae bacterium; assembly: GCA_035508305.1. Lineage (GTDB taxonomy): Bacteria > Acidobacteriota > Terriglobia > Terriglobales > Acidobacteriaceae > Palsa-343. The sequence goes on from DATJNE010000168.1 coordinate 12,274, forward strand.
CGGTGCGGACATTCACGTCGGATCTCCGCTACGCTGCCCGGCAATTGCGGCACGACCTGGGATTCGCGGTTGTGAGCATTCTGACGCTGGCCCTGGGCATCGGCGCCGGAACAGCCATCTTCAGCGCGGTCAATCCGATTCTGTTCCAGCCGCTGCCCTACCCTCACGCGAACCGCATTCTGGCGATCTGGAATACCTACCACGGCACGCGCTCCGAACTGGCCTTCGGCACGTATCGCGAGCTGGCACAGCGCAGCCGCAGCTTCGATGCCATGGCAACCTTCGAGCCCTGGCAGCCGGCGTTCACAGGAACGGCGCACGGCGAGCGCCTGGAGGGGCAGAGCGTCAGCGCCGCCTTCTTCCGCGTTTTAGGCGTTGCGCCGGTTCTCGGTCGCGATTTTCGGGATTCCGAGGACGTCTTCAATGGACCCAGAGTCGTCATCATCAGCGATGGCCTTTGGCGGAGCCGCTTCCACGGCGACCCCGCGATTCTCGGCAGGCCGGTCAAACTCGACGGCGATAACTTCACCATTGTCGGCGTGATGCCGAGCAGGTTCGAAGATGTACTTGCGCCCGATGCCGAAATCTGGACCCTGGCCCAGTACGACGGGCGCCGGATCACGAGCGATATGAGCGGCTGGGCGTGGGGCAACCATTTGCGCATCGTGGGGCGGGTGCGGCCTGGAGTGACTGCAGGCGCAGCGACGGGTGAACTCGAAAGCATTGCCGGTACACCCTGGCCGCAGTTTCCGCGCCCGCGCTGGGCTGCGCTGCGGCACGGTCTCATCGTCGATTCGCTCCAGCATGACATCGCCCAGACCGTTCGCCCGGCGCTGCTCGCCGTTCTGCTGGCAGTCCTCCTTGTGCTTGCCATCGCGTGCGTCAATGTCGTCAATCTGGTTCTCGCCCGCAGCGAACGGCGGCGCGGCGAATTCGCCGTCCGCGGCGCGCTCGGCGCTTCGCGGCTGCGCATCGTGCGCCAGGTCATCACCGAGAATCTTCTCCTCGCCATACTGGGCGGCGCGCTGGGTCTGGGACTGGCTTTCGCCGGGGTGCGCGCGCTGGTCGCCCTCAGTCCGCCGCGGCTGCCGCGCCTCGACGCCATCGCCGTCAACGCTGCAGCCTTCGGCTTCGCATTGGGCATCACGGCCGCCATCGGTCTCCTCACCGGTCTCATCCCGGCGATGCACGTCTCCCGCCCTGAACTGCAGGGCACGCTTCAGCAGACTTCGCGCCGCACCGCAGGTCATCCTTCCGTCATTCGCCGCGCGCTGGTCGTCACAGAAGTCGCTCTGGCCCTTGTGCTTCTGGTGGGCGCCGGACTTCTGCTGCATTCGATGCGGCGGCTCCTTGCTGTCCAGCCGGGATTTGACCCCTCGCACCTGCTCACCCTCGAAGTCCAGACCTCCGGTCATCAGTTTGACAATCTGCCTGCATCGCCCGGAGGCGGCGACGCGAACCGGCGCCGCTTCTATCGCGAAGCGCTCGAGGCCGTTCGCCACGTTCCCGGTGTCGAAGAGGCGGCCTTTACCAGCGCCCTGCCGCTCAGCGACGATCCCTCCTGGCAGATCCTCTACGGGGCACGCTTCGAAGACGAAGATCCCCAGGGCGGTCACAACGTGATTCGCTATGCCGTCAGCCCGGGTTACTGCAAAACCATGCGCATCCCCATCGTGAGCGGCCGCTGTATTGACGAACGCGATACTGAGTCGGCGCCCCCGGCGGCGCTGCTGAGCGCTTCGTTTGCGCGGCGGCAGTTCCCCGCTCAGGATCCGATCGGCAAGCGCCTCCACGTCGGTCCCGACGACCGTCCCTGGTACGTGGTCGTCGGCGTGGTCGGCGATGTGCGGCAGACTTCCCTCGCCCTCTCCGCGCCCGACGCGGTCTACCTTTCCACCGAGCAAACCTGGTTTGCCGACGAAACGCTCTCCTTCGTGGTCCGTACGCACGGCGAAGCGGCGTCGCTCGCCCCCGCCGTGAGGAGCGCCATCTGGTCGGTCGATAAGGACCAGCCGATTGTGCGCGTGGCCACGATGGACGCTCTGCTGGATGTCACGCAGGCACAGCGCAGCTTCGTCCTGATTCTCTTTGAGGCGTTCGGGCTCGCCGCCCTGTCCCTGGCCGCAGTGGGAATCTACGGGGTGCTTGCCGGAGACGTTGCAGAACGCACGCGGGAGATCGGCGTACGCGCCGCGCTCGGCGCTTCGCGCGGCAGCATCATGCGACTGGTCCTCGGCGACGGCCTCCGGCTCACCGGTCTCGGCATGCTCATCGGAATTTGCGGAGCTCTCTGCGCCGGCCGGGCGATGGCGACCCTGCTCTACGGCATCTCGTATCTCGACTGGATCGCGTGGCTGGGCGTCGTCGCACTGCTGAGCATGGTTGCCGTCATCGCCTGCTGGATACCCGCATGGCGTGCGGCTTGTGTCGATCCCTCGATCGCCCTGCGCGCCGAATAGACCTCTGTCCTCTTCACCGGGTGGCGCACGGCTCCGATCCTGCGAGCAGATCGCGGAGGCGCCGTCGCGCCGCCTCCTCATCGGGCGAAAAGAGCAGAACCCGCCGCAGGGTTCGGATCGCGGCCTGCGCGCCGGAGATGCGGCATTGCGCGATCGCCAGGTCGATCCCGGCCGCGGAGGCGCCTGGATCGTGTTGAAACACCGATTGCCACAGGGGCAGCGCCGCCGCGTAATCGCCGCGCTGCGCGTCGAGCACGGCCAGATCGCCCGCCGCAGTTTCGTTGAAAGCATCAGCACTCAGAGCCTTTTGATATTCGCCGGATGCCGCGCCGGCGTCGCCGTTCATCTGATCCAGAAAGCCGAGTTCCATATGAAGATCTGCATCGGTCGCCTGCCGCGGATCGGATGCCTCGGCGGCCAGCAGCAACCGCATCGCGCGCTCACCCGCCGCGCGGTCCCCGCGCAGCGCGAGTTGCGCCCAGGCCAGCCCCTCATCCCGTGTGCTTGCCGGGATGCCTCCAATGGCGACCAGTTCTGCGGCTCCCGCCGCGCGTACCAATGGTTTGGATGCGATTTGAATTCGATGATCCGTCACCTGTTCATGCGCAATATCCTCTGTTTCCTCGCGCGGCATATGACAGGAGGTGCAATCGGGATTCTCCTCATGGTGCCCCGACGTCAGACCGGCATGACAGGCAAGACATTTCCTGCGATAGAACTGCACGCGCTCGCCGGCGGAGGGTGACGCGTGCGGATCGTGGCACGTGGTGCAGGTGAGCCGATCGCCGCTGGCACGCTTGCAGGCGCTCTCCAGCAGGGACTCCCACTGGCTGGTGGCGCGCCCTCCGGGTCCGGCACTGCGCCCATCTTCGAAATAGACGGCCTCGTCGAACAGGCTATCGCCAGGGCGAAAAGCATTCAGCCGCTGGCCCTGCCGGATCACAGCCACCTCCCCTTCGAGATGGCATTCGAGACAGATGGAGTCCCGCCGAACCGGATCCAGGTCGGCGGGATTCAGCATAGGTGCCCTGCCGCGCGTAGCCAAATGTTGCGCTGGATCGCCGTGGCACGAGGAGCAGGACAGACCGCTACGCGAAAAAGGATCGCCCGCGAAGTGGTTGCGCGCATCGGGAAGCGAGTCGGCCACGTTGCTGGCGTGGCAGTGCAGACAACCGGAATCGACCGGCAGAGTCAACGGAGCGGAGCGGGCGCTCAGATAATTGGGGGTCATATCCCAAAGGTGCTTTTTCGCGTACCAGTTAATTGGAATCTCGTACCAATAGCCTTCCCGCTCGAAGATCCATGTGCGGCCGCGGCGACCCGATCCGAGATAGAAACGCAGCAGCACCTTTCCGTTCAGTTCTCGACCCGGCGGCGCATTGGGCCGCTCGTACGTAAGCCATACCTGGCCCCTGTCGAGGATCATTCGATAGTGCACGCCGGAGGCTGCGTGGATGAAGTCGGCTGGAAGGAATCCATCGACAGCCGGGCCGCTCGCATTCGCCATGGGCGTCCGTTTCCATTCCGTGTAGATTTGCCGGTGACAGCGCGCGCACACCACGTCCGGATCCTGCGCCCGATTCGGCGGCGTGGATTGCGCGTAGACAGCGCAGCTCGCCATGATCCAGCAGAGCGTCTGCGTCGCCGTTCGCCGCACCGTCAGACTCTCCTCATCGTGGGCAGGAGAAACGCCTTCGGCTCCTTCGCGCCCTCTTCGATCACATAGAGACGGTCCGCCGGGAGATCGCTGAAAACGTCGACCTGCCCCGAAGGCCACCGCAGTTCCATCCGATCCACGGTTATCGCCTGATCCAGGCCGAAGTGCAGCCGCAAATCGCTTTGCGAAAAATAACTGCCGCCGCTGCGCACCTCGTCGACAAGCACGAGTGTCTTGCCCGGCTGCGGAGTTGCCGTGAGGCTCACGCGCGCACCAAGGCCTGTGCGGTTGGATTTCGTACCAACCAGTCTGACCTTCACCCAGTGGCGTCGCCACGTGGAGTCACAGCGCAACAGTTGCGGCAGGCTGTTGACGCAGTTCACCACAACATCGATGTCGCCGTCGTTGTCGTAATCGCCAAAGGCGCAGCCGCGCGCCGGAACCGCTGCCGTGATACCCGGCCCTCCCATCGCGCTGATATCTTCGAACCGGCCGTTGCGCAGGTTGCGGTACAGATACTTATGCTCCGCATAAGGCGCTTCCGTTTTCACGCTGCTGACTTCCGGATAGACATGGCCGTTGGCGACAAACAGATCGAGCCATCCATCGTTGTCCATATCAAGGAAGCCGATACCCCAGCCAAGGTATCGAGTATTAACGCCAAGCCCGGCTTGATAGGTTCGGTCTTCGAAGTTGCCTCCGCCCAGGTTTGCATAAAGAGAATCGGTGTCGCCCGCAAAGTTAGTCTTCGCGATGTCGAGCCGGCCGTCGCGATTGTAATCGCCCACCGTGACGCCCATACCCGCCTGCGGCCTGCCGTCGGGGGAGAACGCTACTCCGTCCTCGATCGCCACGTCGCGAAAGGTACCGTCCTTCTGGTTCTGGTAGAGGGTGGCCGCCGTCGAGTCGTTGGCGACATAGATGTCCGGCCAGCCATCGTCGTCAAAGTCGGCCACCGCCGCGCTCAGGGCGTAGTTGCCCAGCGTGTTCCACATGCCCGCCTTCTCTGAAACGTCGCTGAACGTGCCATCGCCGCGATTGTGGTAGAGAATATTTTTCCCGGGCGCCAGTCCTGGCGGGCCGCAGGCCACGAGGATTCCTTTGTAGAGACAGGGTCCCGATTCCGGCAGAGGCGCCGTCTTTAAATCGAAATCAATATAGTTGCCGACAAAGAGATCCAGATGGCCGTCCCGATCGTAGTCGAGAAAGGCGCATCCGGAATTCCAGCGAGTCCTCGATTGCAGGAGTCCGGCTTTTGCAGTTACATCGGTGAAGGTGCCATTGCCGTTGTTTCGGAACAGCACATTCTGCCCGTAGTACGTAACGAACAGATCGTCCCATCCGTCGTTATCGTAGTCGCCGACACAGCAGGCCTGGCCCCATCCGCTGTGCCCTACACCCGCCTTTGCTGTCACGTCGGTGAAGGTGCCATCGCGATTATTTCTGAATAGGTGGCACGTGGGTTCGTTTCCTTTCGCAAACCCGTCCAGTCGCCAGCCATTCACCAGGAAGATATCGAGCCAGCCGTCCTGATCGTAGTCGTAGAAAGCGACGCCGCAGCCGGTGGTTTCCAGGAGATATTTGTTTTTCCTAACTCCGCCAAAAATGGTCTTTGCATTCAGACCGCTTTCTGTCGCTGCGTCGACAAACTGCACCCCCAACGGGGTCCCTGCAATCGGCGACGCCGGTCCGGGAGGAGGCGGCATGGGCTTTGCATCGTACGACTGCTGCGCTCCCGGACGGTTTGCAGGCGTCTGTTGCCCGGCGAACCCTGCGTCGCGGTGCCCGGGAGGCGTCGCCAGCCGCAGGACCTCGGCGAAGGGAAGGACCAGCGCAGTGCGGCTGAGAGAGGACACAAACTGCCTGCGATTCATCGGGAGAAAAATACCACAGCGCTCCTATGGATTCTGTGCCGTGAGTGCGTCGGCCCTTTGCCGTTCTGCCGCTGCTTCAGCCATCCGCCCCTGCTGCTGCAGAGCCGCGGCCAGCTGGCGATGCGCTTCTGCGTAATTCGGGTCGCTGCCGATTGCCTCCTGATACCGTTCGATGGCATCGGCAATCTGGCCCCTGTTGAGCAGTGCGTTGCCCGCGTTCGTGGCAAAAATCGCGCGCTGGCGATTGACCGCAACGCGCGTCAGGTCCGCAGCTTTCCTGCGCTCGGCGGCCGCTTCCCCCTGCTGGCCTTCCTCCTGCAGCACGCCGGCCAGAGTTATGTGCGGTCCCGGCTGATCGGGAAGCAGTTCGATGGCTTTGCGCAGAGCAGCCGCGGCATCATCATACTTACCCTGCTGGCGATAAATGCTGCCCAGAATCGACCAGCCGTCGCCGTTTTGCGGACGCAGCGCGAGCGCGGCGCGCAGATTCCGCACAGCGTCGTCGAAGCGGCCATCCTGCATATAGAGAATGCCCAGCGTATACGGCGCGTCGGGTGACTGCGGATCGAAGCGCAGCGCCGACTCCAGTTCCGCGATGGCGTGCGGCAGATCGTCTTTCAGCTTGTACGCCAGACCGAGATCGTAGTGCAAGTGCGGATTCTGCGGGGCGAGCTTCAGTCCGGTCTGCAGCTCGCGAATTGCGTCGTCGATATTGTTCTCCTGCAGGTACGCGGCTCCGAGGTCCTCGTAGATCGTCGCATTCTGCGGGGTCAGTGCGGCGGCGCGCTGGTAAAGCGGCACAGCATCCCGCGCATGGCCCGTCTGCACCATCGCGAGCCCGAGGTTAGTCAGCGGCTCGGCATTCTTCGGCTGCGCGATCACGACTTTCTGGAAAAGCGGGATCGCCTCCGCCGCTCTGCCCACGCGCTGCAGCGCCAGGGCCAGCTGGTATTCGGCGTCGATCGGATGCGGATCGATCGCGATCGCCTGTTGAAAATGCTCGATCGCCTGATCGTCTGCGCCGGCGGATGCCAGCGCGTCGCCCCACTCCACTTGTGTCTGCGCGCTATGCGGATCGAGCTGTGCGGCCCGGCTGAACTCGCTGTCCGCGCGCCCTGTCTGCTGCTCATGGTCCAGCACCACGGCCAGATGCAGGTGTGCTGAAGCGAGCCTGGAGTCGATCGTGATCGCACGTCCGAACGTCATCTCGGCGTCCGCCCACTGCCCCGCCTGCGCGTACAGCGACCCCAGCTGATCTACCAGGACCGCGTTCTCCGGATCGGCGTCGACCGCGCGATGCATGACCGCGATCGCAGCCGGCGTGTTCGGGACTGCTGCGAGATCCTGTGCCCACATCGTCAGTAACTCCCCGCTGAGAGCAGCCTCGCGATCCATCTTCTGAAACAGCGCGTTCGCTTCGTCGTAGGAGCCGGTCTGGCTGTAGGCGCGCGCCAGATCCTCCTCCGCATTGCGATCGTCAGGCCTCAGCTCCAGCGCGGTCTTCAGTTCCGCGATGCCCTGGGGATACTGCCCGAGCGCACACAGAACAACTCCCAGCGCGCTGTGGCCCTCCTCGATCCGGGGCGCGAGACGGACTGCGGCTTCAAACTGTTTCCGCGCTTCGCTCAAATCGCCCCTGGAGTAAGCCGCCGTCCCGGCGCGGAACGCGTCGCTGGCCTGCTGCATCGCAGCCTGCTGCGCCATGCCCGGCGCCGTCGCTGCAAGCAGGCAGAGGAACGAAGCCCGGGTTCGCGTTGTCCTCAGAAACATCTCCACGCGCTCCGGCTAAGGATGAGGGTCTCCGGACTGGGTCGTTGCCTGCAGTTTTTGCAAAATCTCCAGTTCGCGCGTTGCGTCATCGTTGCGTCCCGCGCCGCTGAAAGCCCGCGCCAGCAGCATGTGCACCATGGAATTCGAAGGATCCATCTTCTCCGCCCGCTCCAGGTACATCGCAGCCGTCACAGGATCGTGTTCCTCCAGCAGCGCCTTGCCCAGAAGAATAAAAGGCCCGCTGGCGTTCGGCTCGAGCAGCACCGCGCGGTCCAGAACCTGTTGTGCGCGCGCATACTGGCCGTTGCGAAGATAAGCGTCCCCCATGCGGTTCCACGTCTCGCCGTCCAGCGGATTCACTTTGATTTCCTGCTGAAACTCGTCGAGAGCCCCGGCCACGTCGCCGTTGGCCAGATCGATTTCGCCCAGCAGGCGATGGGCGAGCGGCAGTCGTGGATCGAGTTGCAGGGCCTCGCGGGCGTCGGCCGCCGCCGGCTGCGTGAGTTCCTCGCGCAGCAGCATACGCGCCGTTACCAGCCACGCCGCCGCCGAGTCCGGCGAAAAGTCGTACTGCATCGCAAAAGCGTGGCGGGCATCGTCGTAGCGTCTTGTGCTGATGTAGCACAGTCCCAGCACATAGTTCGGATCGGCGTTCGCCACGGCTTCCGCGGCATGCGCCTTTTCCAGCAGAGGAATCGCCTCATCCGGTTTTCCCAGACGGTAGAGAGTGACGCCGCGCAGCTGCATGGCTTCCAGGTCCGTGGGATCCTGAGTGAGCGCGCGCGCGAAGGACGCATCGGCTTCCGCCAGGCGGTCGTTCTCGTACGCCACGATCCCGCGGAGTCGCTCGACGCCGGCTTCCTCTGGTTTTTCTCCGGCCAGCGTGTCCAGTTCCCGCCGCGCGTCGTCGAGTCGGCCCCGATCGATGAGCGACCGCACCTCCGCCACCGACGGCGGACTCGCCGCGGCGTTGTTCTGCGCAGGCGCACCCGGCATCAGAGCAAACAAGGCGCACGCACAGAAACACGGACCCCAAAACATAATGCGGGAAGTTTACTCCTGCGCAGCTGCCGGAGGGGACACCAGCTCCCCTCCGGGAAAAGGGACATGCAGCTCAGAAATCCACACGCAGCGAGAACTGCAGTTGCCGTGGATTGGTGTAGATCCCCAGCGCCGGCTCGCCGGTGATCGTGCCAGGCGCATTGGTGAGTGTCGTCGACGGATTGCCGGGGTTGATGTGGTTGAAACCGTTGAAGGCGTCGATGCGGAACTGAGCAACGATGCTTTCGCGGATGGGGAAATTCTTCATCAGCGTCAGGTCGCCGTTAAAATACCCGGGACCATAGAAGCTGTTGCGGCCGATGGTTCCGAACTGATCGAGACCAGCCTCGCTGAATGTCCCTGAGGCAGGCGTCTGCCAGAACGTACGCGTATGGCTGGCGGCGTTGAACCCGGACAGGCTCGTATGCAGAGCGCTCCTTTTTCCCACCGGATAACAGGGCGCGCTGCCCGGAACCGAAGCGCCGCATCCGCCACCCACGTTGAGGGTGAAAGGCAAACCATTCGACCAGTTCAGGACGGGACTGAATTGCCATCCGCCGATAACTTCGTCCTGCCAGTGCGTCACGTTGCTCGCCCACATCCGCCCCTTGCCGAAAGGCAGCTGATACAGACCATAGACGACGAACTGCTGCGTGCGCAGCCAGTCATCGGGACCGTAGGTCGCTGCTTTGTCCCAGGTATAGAAGCCGCTGTTGAAGTTAAAGGACCGCTGCCAGGCGTACTGCGCGTTGAACGATAATCCACGCGTGTATTGCTTCGCCAGAGTAATATCCAGCGCATTGAAATTTGTGTTCTGGTCGTCCCCGTAATACCCGATGCCCTGCGTCCAGCCGCACATGCCGGAAGTGACGAAGGGCTCGTTCTGCGCCATCAACTGAGATTCATAGGCTGCGCCGGTACACGCCGACAGTCCGCCTCCATAGAACCGCGAGAGGAAGTTGGAGGTCGATGTTCCGCCGTTCGCGGCGATCGTCCCCCCCGCAACGCTCGGATCGTAATGCAGTGCGGCACCGGTCACGCTGTACTCCGCGGGCAGGAACATCCCTTCCTCATTAGGATTGGTGTTATTGCCGTCGCCTGCGCTCAGCGTGTGCGTTCCTTTGTTCCCCACATAGGCCACGGTCAGCGAAAGCGTGGGCGTGATCGCTCGCTGGACACTCAGGTTCCATGCATCCAGGGTCGGCAGTCGCATGGTGTTCGGCCGCGCTTTGGGACTGACCCCGTAGCCGGGTGCGGGCAGCAATCCGTCGGAGGGCACCGAGGGAAACTGGAACGCCGGTGGCCCCTGCGTCAGGGTAAAGGCCGCTCCCGTTGTAGTCGACGCGCTCACCGACTGGTTTGCGAGAACCGGCAGGTTCTGCGTGACGACATGCCCGAAGATCGAACCGAACACGCCCAGATCGAAACTGCGGCCATAGCCGCTGCGGATCACCGTCTTCGAATCCGGGGACCAGGCCACGCCAATGCGGGGATTCCACGCGTTCGTAACAGCACCCCATCCCATGTTGCTCGGCACATTGCCGTAACCCGCGACGCGCAGATAGCCATCGGTCTGATAGCCTCCCGAACCGCCATTCAGTTCCATCAGAGCACCGTTGCCTTTGCCGTTCACCGACTCGGGGAAGTACATCTCGTAGCGGATGCCGTAGTTGATGGTGAGCGAGGGACGCGGTCGCCAGGTATCCTGCGCGTAGAAGAAGTCGCGTTTCTGGAACTCCTTCGCATTCGTTGAAACGCTGACATAGCGGTTGAAGCTGCTCACGTCTCCCAGCACGAAGGTCGCCATGCCCAGGCCGCCCGACGCTCCATTGTTAGAGGTCGGCCCGGGAGAGAAGTTGAGTAACCCGGCGCGGTCGTTGTCGCTGGGCACGCGCAGGTTGCGCGCATAGCGCAAATCCACCCCGAACTTATACGCGTGGTTGCCGATCAGCTTGGTCCAGTTATTCACGATCTGAAACTGATCCTCGCGCTCAGTCAGCGGGCAGTTGCATCGCGTGATATTCAGCCCGGATCCATACTGTGCCCCGCCGCCCGTTGGGTTATTGGGGCCGTTCGGCGCAAAGATGTTGGCGTCTGCGATGTTGAAACCCGGGGCGCCGCTGGTGAACGCGTTCCCCGGAATATTCATGCCCGGAATTCCCAGCTGCGTTGCGAATGCCGTCGACTGATCGTACTTGTGATCGATGACGTTATAGCGGTAATAGCCGATCCGCCAGTCGGTCAGCAGCTTCGGGCTGATGGAAATGTCCATGCCCGCCGCCAGACTGTCGTCTGCGCCATTCGAAACGCCGCCGTATCCCCCGATCCCGAAGCCCGGTCCGCCCGCGGCGCCAAACATCGTGGTTCCGGACAGCACGTCGGTAAACCGGCTGAACCGCGTGAAAGCATGCATCGACTGGGACAGTGTGTCATCGACGCGCACGTCCCACTGGTCGTTATTGAACAAACCCGTGCCGCTCGCGGCATAGTTATCCATCACTGCCCCCGCCCCGCCCTTATTGGGAGCATACGGCTGCAGCAGCTTTAGTAAAGCCATCGCCTGCATCGATAACTGGCCGGTGGGAATCACATTGCCCGAGTATGGAACCGAGCCGCCCGAGGTCTGCTGATAAATCAGCTGGGTCAGGTTATCGGCCGCCGCATACTCGCTGAAATCGCAGCCCGCCACCCCGTTGCTTGCCGTAGCCTGCCCCAGGCAGGTCGCCACCAGGTGTGCCGTCGGAACCGTTGCCGTCGCCGCTGTTCCCACCTTTTGCCGCACACCCTGGTAGTCGCCAAAGAAGAACAGACGGTCCTTGAAAATCGGCCCTCCCACCGAACCGCCAAACTGGTTCTTCAATCCCGGAGGGAAAGCCGTACCCGGAAACTGTGTGTACGGATCGCGTCCAAGATTGGCGCTGCTCTCCCGATAATCGAATGCGCTGCCGTGGAAGCTGTTCGATCCCGATTTCGTCTGCGCAGAGATGAACGACGAAACCGCCTTGCCAAACTCGGCGTCGAAGTTCTGGGTCGTGATCTTCGTCTCGGAAAGCGCATCCAGCGGCGGATTGATGACGATGATGCCGAGGATGGGATCCTGATTGTCGGTGCCATCCAGCTGGTACGCCACCCCCCCGAAGGCCTGGCCGTCGACCTGAATCTGCTTACTGGCCTGCGGGTTTTCGTCCGCCGCATGGTTCCAGCTCAGCGACTGCGCACCGGGAAGCAGTAACTGCAGATTCGCGAAATTGCGATCCGGAATCGGCAGGTTCTCCACTTCCTGGGTGGTGAACTCCGTCGCCACATCGGCGCGATCCGTCTTGAGTTCCGGAATCGTATCGGCGCTCACGTTCACCGTCTGCGTCTGCGCACCCACCTGAAGAGCCGCATCGATTTTCGGAGAAGTATCGGCCTGCACCAGTACCCCGGTTGCCGCAAACGTCTGGAACCCCTGCGCTTCCACCTTCACGTTGTACGTGTCGGGAATCAGATGCTCGACGATATATTCGCCGGAGGCATTCGACTGGACGGTCACCGAAGTCCCCTTCTCGATGTCCGTGACCGTGATTGTCGCGTTGGGCACAACGGCGCCCGTGTTATCGGTGACTGTGCCGTTGATAGATCCGTAAACCGCCTGTCCATGCGACGGCAGGGAGAAAGACAGCGCCACGAATGCGGCGCAGGCTGCAAAGAGCCTCGACCCCTTCATAATTGCCTCCAAATAACTTCCCGGGAACTTGTCGTTCCCGCCCCGATCCTTGAACCGAAGAAACACAAGCAGCACTTTCCGCAGCGATCTCCCTTCAAAAGCGAAATGCGACCCCGGTGAGGTCGCCCGCGTTTTGAGTTGCTCGCTTGCGTACAGCTGTTGTTGCGGTAACTTACCTTGGGATCGCGGCTTGCGGCCAGATTGCTGCCGCTCGCGGACTGGGGAGAAAAAGCCGCACGATTGGGCGATACTTCCTGTCTGCGGCGTTGAATGTAGGCAAAGTCAGCAAGCGTTGTCAAGGGGTCGTAATCACTCCGCCCGACCCTGTCACCGAGACGCGCGGGGAAGCGGCCTGATAGGTTTCCGGTTTATTCCGCGATCAATCGATTAAGCGGTGAGGGATTTCATGCGGTTGCTGAGGCATGTTACCGTTGACACGCTATGGCGTCACGCGCATGGATCGTTGCGGTTTGCTGGGTCTCCACAGCTGCCTGGGCGGCGCAGCCCTTCGGCGTCGATCTCGACGGCCGCGCCATCGATCGCCTCGCGCCCCCAGGCTCCCGCGCGGTGGTGCTCTTTTTTGCCGCGTCGGATTGTCCGATCTCCAATCGTTACATTCCGGAGATCGAACGGCTCGACCGCGAGTTCGCCCCGGACGGCATTCGCTTCTGGTGGGTCTACCCGAATCCTGAAGACACCGCCAACGTGGTGCGGCATCACGATCAGCAGTTCGACGTTCACGGCGACACTCTGCTGGACACCCGGCAACGGCTCACCTCGATGGCTCATGCCACCATCACGCCGGAAGTTGCGATCTTCATTCCCGAGGAATCCGGACTGCACGAGGTGTATCGCGGTCGTATCGACGACCGTTACCTCTCGCTCGGACAAGAGCGCCCGGCTGCTCAGAAGCACGATCTGGAGGATGCCCTGCGCGCGCTGGTGCAGGGTCGCACGATCCCACCTCCCGGCGGTCCGCCCGTGGGCTGTTCTATCGTGCCGCGCAACGAGCCATGAGGGATCTGTTTTCCGCTGCATTGTCGCTGGCTGCCTGCGCCGCGGCAATTGTCTCAGCGCCGCATCCGGCGACCTCGGCTGCGCAGGCGCCGGTGACGTGGAGCCGCCAGATTGCACCGATCGTCTATCGAAACTGCGCCGTGTGCCATCATCCCGGCGGGGCGGGACCTTTCAGTCTGCTTTCGTACGCCGATGCGCGCCGCCGTGCACCGCAGATGCTCGACGTCACGCAGTCGCGCTTTATGCCGCCGTGGCTGCCGGCTCCGGGATACGGTGACTTTACCGGCGATCGGAGGCTCAGCGACGACGATGTCGCCCTCATTCGCAGGTGGGTCGAGTCGGGTGCGCCCGAAGGCGACCCTGCCGCGGCGCCCGCGCCGCCGCATTACGACGCCACCTGGCAGATGGGCCAGCCCGATCTGATTCTCTCCGTCCAGCGCCCATACGCCCTGCGCGCCTCCGGCACCGACGTCTTTCGCAACTTCGTGCTTCCCTACCCGCTCGCGCAAACCCACTACATACGCGCCATGGAGATCCTGCCCGGCGTCCCGCAGATCGTCCATCACGCCAATGTGCTCATCGATCGCACCGCCTCGTATCGCCGCGAGCACCCCAACGACTGGAAGGACGGGATCCCCGGCATGGAGCTGGAACTGGATGGCGGCAACACGTTCGACCCCGACAGCCACTTTCTCTTCTGGAAGCCGGATACGCCGGTCCTTGTGGAACCAGCCGGCATGCCGTGGCGGCTCGACCCCGGCAACGATCTCATCCTCAACATGCACCTGAAACCCAGCGGCAAGCCGGAGACGATCCAGGCGCAGATCGGCCTCTACTTCACAGACAAACCCCCCACCAGTCATCCGATGCTGCTGCAGCTCGACGCCGATCGCGAGCTGGATATTCCGGCGGGAGATCGCAACTTCGTCGTCGCAGATGAACTGCGGCTGCCGGTCGACGTCGACGTCCTCGGCATCTATCCACACGCACACTACCTGGGCCGCGAACTGGACGGCTGGGCCATCCTCCCCGGCGGTCAGAAGAAGTGGCTCATCCGCATTCCCAACTGGGACATCGATCGCCAGTCGGTCTATCGTTACCGCGCTCCTGTTTTTCTGCCGCGCGGCTCCGTCCTGCACATGCATTACGTGTACGACAACTCGGACCAGAACATCCACAATCCCAACGCACCGCCGATTCGCGTGCGTGCCGGCAATCGTTCCGTCGATGAGATGGCGCATCTTTGGGTCCAGGTGCTGCCCGTCGATGTTCCCAAAGGAAGTCCCGACCCGCGGCTGCTGCTCGAAGAAGCCTGGATGCGGCACCGCGTGCAACAGGAGCCGGGCGATTCCATCGCCCTCTACAACCTCGCTTCGGCCGAAGCGGGCCTCGGCCACAACCTGCAGGCCGCGGCCGCCTATCGAGCCATTCTGCACGACCACCCGGATGACGGTCGCACGATGAACAGCCTCGGCGCTGTGCTGGAGCAATCCGGCGACGCGCTGGGCGCCGAGCAGTCCTTCCGCCACGCCATCGCCGCCAGTCCGGAGAGCTGCGATCCGCGCTTCAACCTGGCCAGCCTCGAGCTGAAGCAGTCACGATTCCCGGATGCGGAGAGGGATTTCCGTCTCGCGCTGGAGCACTGCTCGAACGACCCGGCTGCGCACGACGGACTCGGCATCGCCTGCGCCGGCGAAGGGAACGACACTGCCGCCGAAGCCGAATTCAAAGCGGCGCTCTCCATCGACCCACATGACTTCACCGCACAGTATCAGCTCGGCCAGGTTGCCCTTGCTTCAGGACGCCCCGCCTATGCCGTCCCTTTGCTCACGGCTGCCTCGGAAGAGCATCCCGGAGACATCGACACGCGCGAACGCCTTGCCATGGCCCTTGCACAGACGGGGCAAATGAGCGACGCGCTGGCGCAGCTCCGCGCCGCGGAAAAGCTGGCTCCCGCCAGGGCCGAGGTGCATGCCCTGGTTTCTCAGATTCTCTCCGGCATGAACCGCCTGCAGCAAGCCATCGACGAACAAAACGAGGCGCTGCGCCTCGATCCGCGCGATCCCGACGGATGGAATAATCTCGGCGTCCTCCAGGCCCGCATGGGAAAACGTGACGCTGCGCGCGCGGATTTTCAGCGCGCGCTGCAACTGGCGCCCAACGACGCGCAGGCACGCGCCAACCTGGCCCAGCTGTCGCCGCGCTGAATCTGCTGCGACGTGGTAGCATTCGGGACTGGATTGCCGCCCGTCGCATCGGCAGGATGCGGCGAGTATTCTCCCGGCAATCAGGAGTGTTCTGCGCATGAAATCCTCGGCTAGCAGTCTTCTTTCTTTCCTACTCGGGTTCGTCTGCAGCGCCTCCGCACTGGCCCAGCAAAGCAACAACTCGTTTCAGACCAATCCGAACTGGTGGAAGAACGCGGTCATCTACGAGATTTATCCGCGCAGCTTTCAGGACTCCAACGGCGATGGCATCGGCGATCTCAACGGCATCACTTCGCGCCTCGATTATCTGCAGGCGCTCGGCGTCGACGCCATCTGGCTGACGCCCATTTACCCGTCGCCTCAGGTCGACTTTGGCTACGACATTTCCGACTACACGGCGATCGACCCGCAGTACGGCACGATGGCCGACTTCGATCGCCTGGTCGCCGAAGCGCGCAGGCGCAACATCGGCATCATCATGGACCTCGTCCTCAATCACACCTCGGACAAGCATCCGTGGTTCCTTGAATCCTCCAGTTCGCGTACCAATCCCAAAGCCGACTGGTACATGTGGCACGACGCGAAGATGGTCAACGGCCATCGCGAGCCGCCCAACAACTGGCTCTCCGTCTTCGGCCACTCCGCGTGGCAGTGGGACCCGGCGCGGCAGCAGTATTACTACCACCGTTTTTACATCCAGCAACCCGATCTCAACTGGAATAACCCTGCCGTCCGCAAAGCGATGTACGACGTGGAGCGCTTCTGGATCCAGCGCGGCGTCGCCGGTTTCCGTCTCGATGCAATCACGTCTCTCTTCGAAGATCCCACGTTCAGCGATGAAGAATATGTTCTCGGTCCTGACGGCAAGCCGCTCATCAACGCCTACGGCGACAAGGAAGTGAAAACCGACAAGACCGACGATCTGCCCGAAGTGCACGATGTCCTGCGCGAGCTGCGCCAGGTGGAGGACGAAACCCGCGGCCGCAAGGTGATTCTGATCGGGGAAACCTACCTCGGCTCCATCGCCGATCTGCGAAAAATGTACGGGCCCCGCAACGACGAGCTGGACCTGCCCATGGACATGCAGGTGGGCTTCATCAATCGCCTCGACGCCGGCCTCTTCCGCAAACGCATCGGCGAAGCGGAAACCGAGATTGGCGGCGACCAGCCCCTCTTCGTCTTCGACAACCACGATAATCCCCGCTGGGATCGCTACGTCACAGCCGATCACAAAGACGGCGTGGGCCGGGTGCTCGCTGCCATCCTGTTCGCCTCGCGCGACACCGCCATGATGTATTACGGCGATGAAATCGGCATGGTCACCACGCCGCCCACACGCAGGCAGGACGTGAAGGACCCCATCGGTATCACCGGCTGGCCGAAGGAGAAGGGTCGCGACGGCGAACGCACTCCGATGCAGTGGAACGACGGTCCCGACGCGGGCTTTTCCCCTCCGGGGGTAAAGACCTGGCTGCCCATTCCACCGAGTTACAAACAAACGAACGTTGCGGCGGAGGAGCACGAACCCGGCTCCATGCTGAGCTGGTATCGGCAGCTGATCGCACTGAAGAAACAGGATCCGGCACTGCGCGACGGGGCGGAAACGATGCTCGACACCAGCGACGCGCACGTTCTCTCGTGGCTGCGCAGGGCGCACAACGGTGAAGCTGTCGTCGTCGCATGCAATTTCACCGATCAGCATCAGACCGTCAGCCTCGACCTTTCTGCAGGAGGCATTCACGCAACCGGCGTCCGTACCATGCTCAAATCGCCCGGCGCCGCTGAACCGGCGTCTCTGCAGTCGATCCAGCTCGGACCCTACGGTGTCTATATCGGGAGAGTTCAGTAACTGTCCCTGACTCTATTGGTGAATCAGGCGGGCCAGAGACCGATGAGACGGACGACCATGCCGTGCTTACCAGCGCAGGGTGACGGTTTTGTCCACGTAGTCTTCGCCCGTGGCGAAGTGCACTCGCAGCGTTCGTAGTCCATTTTCTGCCACGCCCAGGTCACCTTCGCTCGTGCTTAGTTTGCCGGCCGGACGATTCTCCCTCACGGTCAGCATCTGCGTTGTGCCCCCCGGCGCGGACAACCGCAACAGGAGCGACCGTTCGCCGTAACTCTGTGCGAGCACCTTCATCTGGTGCGTCTCCGCTCCGGATTCCGGCAGATGTTCGACGATGCCGGCCTCGACGGCGGGCAGCGGGATGCGCAGCACACCGTCCTTCTCTGCGGCTCCCGGCGCGCGCGACGCCAGATGCAATCCTGGATCATTTGCCTTCACCACCAGCTCTCGCCCCTCGCGCTGCAGCGTCAGATCGACCGTGCCGGTGCCGAACGGCAGTCGCTGGATCGACGCCTGCGTCCATTCCGCGGGCAGATGCGGTGTGATCGTCAGCGTGTCGCCGCCCTCATTCCACTCCAGCCCGAACAGGCCCCGCAGCACAGGCGAAATCACCATCGCCGAGGACCACAGCTGGTGCGCCGTGCTGCGCCCCAGCACCTGATAAAACCGCCCCGAAAGCAGCTCCGTCACATCGCCCAGATCCTGCGCCCAGGTCAGGTTCGCGTTCTGCATCAGGTGCGTGTAACCCGCCAGGTTCTGCCCGGCGCGATACTCGGCCACGGAAACCCAGCCTGTATACAGCGGCCACACCGTTCCCTGGTGATAATTGATGGGATCGTAGAAGCCGGTCCGGTCGCTGATGATGCGCGTGCCCCAGTCCGTGGAGATATCGCTGCCGGCCCAGCCCTGCATCATGGGCTCCGCGTGCTCGAGCCCATACGTTCCATCCCACCACGCCACCGACGGAAAAATACTCTCGGTCCTGTCGACGCCCTCGCCGCCATTCCAGCTGAAGGCGTACCGCTGCGCATCGGGCAGGTAGTATTCCGTCTCGATCGTCTTCGCAATGCGCGACGCGCGCTGTTCCGCCTGCCCGGCCAGATCGCTGTGCCCCGTCGCTCGCGCCAGATTCGCAAAGGCCAGGCTCGCCTGCTCGTCCAGCGCCGCCAGGTAAATCTCCTGGTGCGGCATCTTCGGAATCCACGACTCCACCCATCCCGTGCCCTGCGAGTTGTCATAAATGCCGTCGCCGTCCGAGTCGTGCGTTGTCTCGAAGTTCCAGGCGCGCTGCAACCCCGGCCAGACCGACGCGATGAATTCCCTGTCGCCGCTGATCTTCAGATAGTCGTCGGCCGCCATTGCCAGCAGCGGAGTCGAATCCGCGGCAGCATACTCGTACGGCAGCGACGCCCACGGCACCAGTTCGGCCGTCTGCGACCGCTCGTGCATGATTTTGCCATCGCCGCGCTGGTGTCGGAGCAGGAATGCGATCTCCTGCCTGGTGGTTTCGAATCCCCCATAGCTGTTCACCGCGTACAGCGACCACAGCGCGTCGCGGCCGAAGAACCAGCCGAACCCAGGGCGCGTCACGTCACCCGAACCGACGAAACCTGCTGTCAGCGCCTCGTCGCTCGCGCCCGGAGCCGTTTGCACCCGCAGCTGATCGATCGCCGCCTCCGCCCACGAGAACGCCGCATTCAGATGTGCATCGGGCGTCTCAATCGACGTGTGCCGCGCGAGCAGGTTCGCGTAGTACGCGCGGTTGCTGCCGCGGATCGCGCCCACCTGGTTCTGCAGCTCCATCAGGCGCTGCCGGAGCGCTTCCTTTGTCGCGGCCGCCGGGGAATTGGCAAAAGCAATGAGCAACGGATACACCCTGCCCGCATCCTGCTTCGGATCGAAGTGCAGCACGAACTGCAGCGGCCAGGATTGCGGATGCTCCTGGTACGGCGCCAGAATGCCAGGCTGGCTGCCGGGAATCGCCAGCGCCGCGACCTGATCGGGAAATGCAAGGTGCAAAATATAGAACCCCGACCCGTCTCTGTTCTTCGCCCACTCGGGCGACGGCGCGGGGGGCGAGTCCGCCGGCCACATGCGCTGCATCACCGGATCGAAACTGAAGGTCACCGTCATCGGCCGGATCGCCTGCATTTCGTAGAGCACCAGGGCTCCGGTGCCCGCGCCGTCCTCCTTCGGCGCCAGCATAATCTGGCGAAGGGTGAAATTGGCGTGAGAATAGGTGATCGTCGTCTCATCCGGTTGCACGCAAATCTCTGCCGCCAGCGGATTCACCTCGATCGGCACCGGGTAATCCTGCATCTCAACCGACATCCTCATCCCGCTGAGAATCTTCCAGGGGAAAAGCCACAGTTCGTACTGGCCGTTTTGGCGGCCGAGGATCGCGCCGTGCGGCCCGACCACCGAAAACGGCAATTCCGGAATCGCCTGGCGCTGGATCGTCAATGTCCCTTTCGTCGCCTGCGGCATGCCCATCGTTTGAGCCGCGGCGGCGCTGCTGAGCAGGACGAGCAGCGCGCCAGTCCCAAACGCACCTGCTCCGCGGGTCCTTCCGCGCAACCAGTCACTCATGCGCCGCGCCTCCCTGAACCACTTCGTTCGTTCCGACACAGACGGGCATCGCGAACTGAACTTTCCCGTATATCATGCTGACGCGGATGGTGGAGGCAATGATCCCAACGCATCCAGATTTCCTGAGACGCGGGATCCTAGAGCGCAGCGCCCTACTGGCACTCGTTTCGATGCTCGCCTTCAGCGCAGGGAGCGGCGTCGCACAACAGACAACCGCCCCGGCAAGGCCGTCCCGCGATTCTGCCGGACCGACCCTGCAGCCGCCCCCGCCCATCGATATCTATATTCGCGATGCGTGGAACACTCTGCGCCGTTCGATGCTCGAGTGCAGCACGCTGGTCGATCCCAAGGTGACCACCCGGCCGGTGCTTTATCTCCCCAAGGACATCCCCGAGCCGCCCGAGATCGCCGCCCTGAAGAAGAAGTGCGGCGTCGATGTGGAGCGGCTGCCTGTCAGGATCGAGCGCCTTGGCCAGCCAATCGACCTTCGCTCCCAGGGCCTGCTCTACCTGCCTCGCCCTTACGTCGTCCCCGGCGGCCGCTTCAACGAGATGTACGGGTGGGACAGCTACTTCATCATGCTCGGACTGCTTGGCAGCGGGCGCGTCGACCTGGCGCGCGACATGATCGAGAATTTTTTCTTCGAAATCGGGCACTATGGCGGCCTGCTCAACGCTAACCGTACGTACTACCTCACGCGGTCCCAGCCGCCGTTCCTGTCGTCCGAAATTCGCGATCTCTGGCAGGCCGACACCGACGCCGGGAACGAACAGGAGGCGCTCGCATGGCTGGCGGAAGGCTATGGCTTTGCCGTCCGCGATCACTCTCTGTGGATCAGCGAGGCGCACCGGGCCGGCGACACTGGCCTGGCACGCTACTTCGATTACGGCGAAGGTCCCGTCGCCGAGATGGCCGATGACGATGCCTACTATCGCAATGTGATTGCGTGGCTGCTTGCCCATCCTGACGTGCACACCGATTACCTGGTCGAAGGCCCCGCGCATCCGGGCCCCGCCGATCGTCAGAAGCTCACCTCCATCAGCTGCGATCCCGGCATCTCAGCGGTGTGTGCCCAGGCTCATATCGGCACGCACTGGCTCACCCGCGACTTTTACAAGGGCGATCGCGCCATGCGCGAATCCGGCTTCGATCCCAGCTTTCGCTTCGGCGTTTTCGACGGATCGACTCATCACTACGCAGCCGTCGGTCTCAACTCGCTGCTCTACAAATATGAGCGCGATCTGGCATGGATGGCGCAACAACTCGGCAAGCCCGACGAGGCAAAGCAGTGGGACGCCGAGGCCCAGGCACGCCGCGCCGCCATCAATCACTATCTGTGGAATCCCGGGAAAGGCCGGTACTTCGACTACGACTTTGTCACCGGGAAACAGTCAACCTACGACTATCTGACCACTTTCTATCCTCTGTGGGCCGGCGCGGCCACGCCACAGCAGGCGCGCCAGGTCGAGTCGCATCTGAACCTCTTCGAGAAACGCGGCGGAGTCGCGATGAGCACCTTTGCTTCCGGCGTGCAGTGGGACCTGCCTTACGGCTGGGCGCCCGCCACCTGGATCACCGTCGAGGGATTGAAGGAAGCAGGCGACCTCGAAGATGCGGCGCGCGTCGCGCGAGAGTTCATGACCACGGTGCGCAACAATTACGTCTGCGATCGCACCATCCACGAAAAATACGATGTCGTCACCGGGTCGTCGGATGTGCAGGTCGCCACCGGCTATCGCCAGAACGTCGTCGGCTTTGGCTGGACTAACGCCGCGTATCTCAAGATGCAAACCCTCCTGCAGGGCGCCGGACTTCCCCAGCCGGCAGCCGCCGGGCCGCCTGTCTGCCGGCAGCATGAGTGACCCGCTATACTCGAGGGAAGTTTTCCCGGCAGTAGGGTTGAGGATCTGGCATGAACGCCTGGCGTGCTCTCGCCCTTGCGTCCGTCTGCTGTACCCTCAGCGCTGCCATGGCGCCCGCGCAGACGAAGCGCGCCCTCCTCATCGGCATCAATACCTACGAGCCGCCCGGTACCAGCGCGATCCACCCTCCCGGCTGCACCTACGGTCGCTGCGAACTGGGCTATTTCCAGAACCTCGAGGGTGCCGTCAACGATGCGCAGTCGATCGCCGACCTGCTGACCAGCCCGAAGTTCGGTTTTCCTGCCGGCCACGTCGTGCTGCTCACCAACCCCGGCCCGCCGCATCCCCCGCCAGGCATCGTTGTGCTTTCCGCCGATCTAACCACCCGCGACGGCATTCTCGCCGCGATGCGGAAGTACCTCGTCGATCTGCCCCAGCGCGGCGATACCGTCGTCTTTTATGCCGCCAGCCACGGATCGCTGCGCATCAATAGCAAAGGAACCAAGCTCACCGTCCTCGTCAACGGCCAGTACCTCCACGCCGACAGCACACTCGTTCCCTCCGACGCGTACAAGGGTGGCTACGATGTGCGCGATCGCGAGATGACTGGCATCTTCAACGCATCCCTCGATAAGGGCGTTCACCTCACCATCATCTTCGACAATTGCCACAGCGGTGGCGTTGCCCGCGGCATCTCGGCAAAGTACCGTGTGCGCGATCTGCCTTTCGACCCGCGCGACATTGCCGAAGCGCCTGAACTGCTCCCCGGCGGCGAACCGCGGCCCGCGCCCTCCCAGCGAACCGACAACCCGGCGCTCGTCTTCTCCGCCGTGCAGCAGGACCAGAGTTCGATGGAAATGCCGGATACCGCCCCGCCCACCGAGGCACATGGGGCTTTCACCGCCGCGCTCGTGGAAGCTCTGCAGGTGCTGCCGGCGGATGCCCCCGCAGAAGTTGTCTACCAGCGCGTGCGTGCGGTCATCGGCAGCCTGGACATTCCCGACGAAGATCCCGATCTCGACGCGACTGCCGAGCGCCGCGAGCAGCCGCTCTTCGGCGGAGCAACTGCGGATCCCCCCACCATTCGCGCAGCCGTGCTGGGGACATCCGGCACGCGAAACGTCGTTCTCGACGTGGGCCGCGCGTCGGGTATAGGCGCCGGCAGCGAATTCACCTCGGCGCTCGGTAAGGCCGGCGGTTCTCCGGTCCGCCTCCAGATCATCGCCCTCGATGGCATCGCGCGTTCCATCGCCACCGTCGCCAGTCCTCCCGGCGCGGAGGTGAAGACCGGCGACATCTTCACGCTCTCGAAATGGACGCCCCCGCAGTCCCAACCCCTTCTCGTCTGGTCCTGGCCCGCGACCTTGTCGCAGGCGACCATCCTCGCCGCCGCCGCTCAAATTCGATCCTCCGGCATCGCCCTGATTTCCGATCCCGCCGAGGAACCGTGGACCCATATGCTCAGCTGGGACGGAACGGCCTGGACCCTGCAGGAGGCCGGAGCGCCTTCACCGCTGCGCCTCGGCCCTGCGCTCACCGCCGCCATCCTCCGGCAAAGGGTTCCGCCGAACGCGAAACTCTGGGTCAACCTGCCGCCGCCACGCGAGCTGGCTGCGCAGCTTCTGCCCCCCGACCCCGCCAGTGCCGTAAAGAATGCCGGTGACCTGGCGACCGCGCACTACGCGCTGGCCGGCGTTCTCACTGCGGAGGGCCCGGCATGGGCATGGCTCCACAAGAATGAGCTGGCCTCCGGACCTCCCGGTCCCAACGCTGCACCTCACAGCCCGGGCTGCTCGCCCGCTTCGCAATACCCGGTGCGCAGTCAGTGGGTCGCCATCCCCGACGCCGGCGCCATTCAGCAGGGCGCGGCAACGCTGAACCGCTACGCCTCGCTGCTTGCCAAAGTTCATGGCTGGCTCGAACTCGCCAACAGCTCCCCCGATGCATCGCATGCTGCGTACTACACGCTGGCTCTGACTCCCGCTTCCGGAGGCGCACCGATCGCCAGTGATACCCTGACACACCAGGATGATCTGCTGAGGCTGGGCCTGCAGGCCGGCGGTAACGTGAGCGAAAAGCGCTGGGTCTATATCCTCGACATCGATTGCCACGGCCACGGCACCCTGCTCTATCCGCACGGCAACTCCGACAACCAGTTCCCCAACGAGTCCGATACACCCGGCCAGTTTGTGCTGCCCGGGGCCCCCACGCTGCGCATCGGCCCGCCCTTTGGGGTCGACACACTCGTCATGCTCAGCACCGCGCAGCCGCTGTCGGACCCCTACATGCTGAACTTTGAAGGCGTCGCGCAAAATCGCGGCGCCCAGTCGCCGCTCGAACAGCTGCTGAGCAACACCAGCAGCGGCACGCGCGGCAACCCCGGCCAGGTGCCAACCAACTGGAGTATCACCCTGACCACCGTGCGCAGTATTCCCCGCCCTGCGCAATAACGTCAGGCTCCATTCGTGACAGTGACGGTACCAATATGACCGCAGCAAATTCGGCCAGGATGCTCCTGGTTTTTCTCCTCGCAGCCAGTTCCTTCACGCCAACGGCCTTCGCCCAGCAGCCGGGCGCCCTGCACCGTCTCATCGGCGAGCATGAGCAGGCGCTCTCCGCCGCGCGTGGCTCGCACAATACCCGCGCTGAAGCATCGGAGCTGAATACCCTCGCCAATCTCTACCGCGAAGCCGGCGACCCGCAAAAGGGACTCGACTACTGTGCGCAGGCCCTCGCCATCGAAACCAGCAAAGGCCAGCAGGCGCAAAGCAAAAATGTCGAAGGACGCATCCTCACCGACCTCGGCCAGGAACAGAAGGCCCTCGACCTCTTCAACGAAATCCTGCCCGTCTGGCAGCAGCTCAACCTCCTCCAGGGAGAAGCTTCCACCCTCACCAATATGGGTCGCGTCTACAACGACCTCGGCGAGCGCGACAAGGCCATCGAGGTTCTCAACCAGGCGTTGCCCCTGTGGCGTCAGGTGAACAACCGCGCCGGCGAAGCCAGTGCCTTCGACAATCTCGGACGCTGCTATTCCGACATGGGCCGCAGCCAGGATGCTCTCGACAATCTCAATCAGGCGCTTCCCTTGTGGCGCTCTGCCGGAGAAATCGGCGGCGAAGCGCAAACCCTCAACAACATCGGCCGCACCTATACCAATCTCGGCGAGAAGGAAAAAGCCCTCGATTCCTACCAGGCTGCGCTGCCCCTGTGGCGGGAGCTCGGCCATCCCGAAGGCGAAGCCGCCACCCTGAACGGCATCGGCCGCATCTACGACGATCTCGGTCAGAAACAGCAGGGCCTCGATTACTACAACCAGGCTCTCCCCCTCTGGCGCGAGGTGGGCAATCGCAGCGGCGTAGCCCTCGCGCTCTACGACATCGGCCGCATTCATTACCAGCTCGGCCAGCCGCAGCCGGCGCTCGACTTCTACAATCAGGCTCTCGATATCTGGCGCGACACACAGGATCGCCGCGGCATGGCCGCGGCTCTGAACCACATTGGCCGCGCCTGTGCCGATCTTGGCCAGCGCGACAAAGCGCTCGACTTCGACTACCAGGCCCTCGCCATGTGGCGTCAGGTGCAGGATCGCCGTGGCGAGGCCTTCGCGCTCGCCAGCATTGGCCGCGTCCTCTCCGCACAGGGCAGCATGGAACAGGCTCTTCCCCAAAAACTCGCTGCGCTCTCCCTGGCTCAAGCTGCGGGTGACCCCGATCTCGCCGGCGGCATCGATGCTTCGCTCATGGTTGACTTCCGCGCCCAGCATCGCCTCGAAGAGGCGATCTTCTTCGGCACGGAGGCTGTGAATTCGTATCAGCGGATGCGCAGAAATATCAGCGGCCTCGACCAGAGCCTCCAGGAGCAGTTCGCAGCCTCGAAATCCCCCACCTATCGTACCCTCGCCGAACTGCTTCTCCAGGCCAACCGCCTCGGCGAGGCCGAACAGGTCCTCGACCTCCTCAAGGAGCAGGAACTCCGCGAGGTTGTTCTCGGCGCACCGGATCGCTCCGATCCTCACGCCGCCACGCTCACTCTCACCCGCGCCGAACAACAGGTGGAAACCGACCTCGCGGCTCACGATCAGGCGACGGCCGCCCTGTCCGACCTGAGCGCCCAATATGCGGCCCTCACGGCCAAAACGAACCGAACTTCCGGCGACGAGGCTCAGCTCCGATCGCTTGAAGCCAAAATCGAGGCGGGCAACAGCGAAGTCTCCGACTTCTTCCGGAAGACGCTCTATCCCGAGCTCGCCCGCAGCGCCGGAACCCGGACGGCCAACACCCTGCTCAGCGAGGAGCGATCCGAAATCAGCCGCCTGCAGAACACGCTCGCCGAGCTCGGCCCCGGCGTCATCGGTATCCGTCTCCTTCTCGGCGATGACCGCGCTTACGTCATCGTCATTACCCCCCAGTCCCGCCGGAAATATGAGTTGCAGGCCACGCCCGCACAACTCAACGACAAGGTGCAGCAGCTGCGCGCGGAGCTGCGTACGCCCTCGTCGGATCCGAAACCGCACCTCGCCGAGCTGTACGCGATCGTCCTTTCTCCGTTGGAGAGCGAACTGGCAGCGCTCGAACGCTCTCCGCGGAGCGGCGGCCGCGCTCCCACGCTGCTCTGGTCGCTGGACGGCGCCATGCGTTACCTCCCCATGGCCGCCCTCTACGATGGCCACCGTTACCTCGCCGAGCGATTCAACAACGTGCTCTTCACGCCCGAGAGCTATGGCCGCATGGCCGCCCCCGACGCTGACAAGTCATCTCTGCGCGTCCTCGCCATGGGATTGTCGAAGAGCTACGGCGGCCTGCCCGCGCTTCCCGGCGTCGTTTCTGAACTGGACGCTGTCGTGCATGACCCCTCCGATCCCGCCTCTCACGGCCCCATGGAAGGACTCCTCATCCCCGATGAACGCTTCACCTGGTCGGCGGTCAAGGCGCAGCTGGGCTCAGGATCCGGATTCCCTGTCGTCCATATTGCCAGCCACTTCGTCCTCGAATCCGGCGGCGGGACCCAGCCGTACCTCATGCTCGGCGGCAAGGACGCCGGCGATCCCCAGGGATTTCCCCTGACTCTCTCGCAGCTCGAAGACTCCGCCATCAGCTTCCATGGAACGCGTCTGCTCACCCTCTCCGCCTGCAGCACCGCGAAGGGCGATACCGCCATGGATGGCCTGGAGATGGACTCGCTGGGCATGATCGCCCAGCAAAAAGATGCCGAGGCCGTCCTTGCCACGCTGTGGGATGTCAACGACCTCAGCACCAGCCGCCTCATGGGCGACTTCTATGCACGCTGGGTCAAAGAGCCGGGCATGGGCAAGGCGGAGGCGCTGCGCCAGGCCCAGCTGGCTCTGCTCCGCGGTTCGTCGCCGCCGGCTCCGCATCGCGCCCCTGGCCGCGGCGTGCAAATCGTCGGCGAACCCGCGACGGAGACCCCCGGTTCGTCGTATGCTCATCCATACTATTGGGCGCCGTTCGTTCTGATCGGAAATTTTCAGTGACGCGAGCCCAAACCAACCCCTCGCTCAGCTGCTGCGCTTCAGGAGACTGCAATGCTTCTGCTCTCTGCTTTTCTCGTTGGCCTTGTCGCGGGACTCCGCTCCATGCTCGCCCCCGCCATCGTTAGCTGGTTCGCGCGTCTCGACCTGCTCAAACTGGGAAATACCTACGTTGCCCTCATGAGTTATCTGATGACCGCCGTCATCTTCACCGTCCTCGCCGTTTGTGAGCTCGTGGTCGACAAGCTGCCAAAGACCCCCAGCCGCAAACAGCCCCTTCCTTTCACCATCCGCATTCTCAGCGGCGCGCTGGTCGGCGCCACTGTGGGCGCTACCGGAGGCAAACTCGTCCCGGGAATTTTCGCCGGCGCCCTCGGCGCCGTCGTCGGAACTCTGGGCGGCGCGGCGGCGCGCGCAAAACTGGCGGTGTTGTTCGGCCGCGACTTTCGCGCCGCGATTCTCGAAGACCTGGTTGGAATCGCGATCGCCCTGTTCGCCATCCTAAGAGTGGCATGAACTATTCCTTTGACGCGATTGTTGTCGGCGCCGGCCAGGCCGGGCCCTCTCTGGCCACACGACTCGCCGGCGCGGGATGGAAGGTCGCCATGGTCGAGCGGCGCCTCTTCGGCGGCACCTGCGTCAATACCGGCTGCACGCCCACCAAAGCTATGGTCGCCAGCGCGCACGCCGCCCATCTGGCCCGGCGCGGCAAAGACTTTGGCGTCCATGCCGGTTCCGTCACCGTCGACATGCGCGCTGTCAAAGCCCGCAAAGACATCATCGTCGCCAACTCCCGTAACGGTGTCGAAAAGTGGCTGCGCGGCACGAAGAACTGCACCGTCTTTACCGGAACCGCCGCTTTTGCCTCACCCGCCACCATGCGCGTCGGGGACGACATCCTCGAAGCGCCCAAAATCTTTCTCAACGTCGGGGCCCGGCCGCTGGTACCCGTCATGCCGGGCGTCGACTCCGTCCCGTTTCTCACCAGTACCACCATCCTCGATCTGGAAACGTTGCCCGAACACCTCATCGTCGTGGGCGGTGGTTACGTCGGCCTCGAGTTTGCGCACATGTTTCGCCGCTTTGGCTCCAGGGTCACCATCGTCGACAAAGACGCGCGCCTCGCTCCGCGCGAAGACGAAGACGCTTCGAAAGTCATCCATGAGGTCTTCCGCTCCGAAGACATTGCCGCCCGCACCCGGGCCAACTGCATCCACCTCGAGCAGCGCGACGGCCGCCTCTCGGTCGGCCTCGATTGCGACGAAGGCGAGCCCCACATCGATGGCTCGCACATCCTGCTCGCCGTGGGCCGCACTCCCAACACCGCCGACCTCAATCTCGCCGCTGCCGGCATCACGCCCGACGACCGCGGCTATATCCCGGTCGACGACCAGTTGCGCACCAGCGTCCCCGGCATCTTTGCCCTCGGGGACTGCAACGGCCGCGGCGCCTTCACCCACACTTCTTACAACGACTACGAAATTGCCGCCGGCAATCTGCTCGACAACGCTTCGCGCCGCGTCAGCGACCGCATCCCTGCGCATGCGCTCTACATCGATCCTCCCCTGGCCCGCATCGGCATGTCCGAATCCGAAGTCCGCGCCGCCGGCAAGCCCGCGCTCATCGGCTTTCGCGCCATGACCCGCGTGAGCCGCGCCATCGAGAAGGGCGAGACCTTCGGCTACATCAAGGTCCTCGTCGATGCCGCAACGCAGCACATCCTCGGCGCGACCGTCTTCGGCACCGGGGGCGACGAAGCCATCCACTGCATCCTCACCGCCATGTACGCGCGCCAGCCCGCGTCGCTGCTCACGCATGCCATGCACATCCATCCCACCGTCGCCGAGCTCATCCCCACCACCTTCGAAGATCTGAAGCCTCTCCTATAATGCTCCGCGTTCCCTTCGCCGACGTCGTGTCCGCCCTCACCGCAGCCCTCGCCGGCCTCGGCTTCGATTCGGATCGCGCCGCGCGCTGCGCGCGTCTCTTCGCCGAAACCACCTGCGACGGCGTCTATTCGCACGGCATTGAGCGCGTGCCGCGCTTTCTCGCCATGATCCGCAACGGCTCCGTCGATCCCGGCGCCGCACCCGTCTGCGTGCAACAGCTGGCCGCCATCGAACGCTGGAACGGACGCCGCGGCCCCGGCAACCTCAACGCCTGGGCATCGATGGCCCGCGCTGTCGAACTCAGCGCCGAACACGGCATCGGCTGCGTCGCCCTCGCCAACACCAACCACTGGATGCGCGGCGGCACCTATGGCTGGCAGGCCGCCGACGCTGGCGTCATCGGCCTTTGCTGGACCAATACCCTCGCCAATCTTCCTCCCTGGGGCGCATCCGTTCCCGCCCTCGGCAACAATCCCCTCATCGTCGCCGTGCCCCGCCCCGCCGGACACGTCATCCTCGACATGGCCATGTCGCAGTTTTCCTACGGCGCCCTCACCGCCTATCGGCAGCGGGGAGCGATGCTCCCCGTCGACGGCGGCTTTGACGCCGCCGGCAACCTCACGCGTGATCCTGCCGCCATCGAAGCCTCCCAGCGCCCCCTTCCTATCGGCTACTGGAAAGGCTCGGGCCTCGCTATGATGCTCGACCTGCTCGCTGCGCTGCTCTCCGGCGGCCTCGCAACGCATCAGTTCCCCGCCGACCCGTTGCGCGAAACCGGCCTCTCCCAGGTCTTTCTCGCCATCAGCCTCGCACGTCTGCAGCCCGCCGAAGATTCGGCGCGCATGGCCGACGCCATCGTCGCCTCGGTGCTCGCCGCCAATCCCGCGGCCGTGCGTTATCCCGGCGAGCAGATTCTCAAAACCCGCGCCGAGAATCTCCGCCTCGGTCTCCCCGTTCGTGAGGAGCTCTGGGAAGAGCTGCTGCGGGCCTGACCGCACTCCAGCCCATACGGCCGGCGCTACTCTAAAGAAGAATGCGCG
The DNA here is from genome assembly GCA_035508305.1 of Acidobacteriaceae bacterium. Classification (GTDB taxonomy): domain Bacteria; phylum Acidobacteriota; class Terriglobia; order Terriglobales; family Acidobacteriaceae; genus Palsa-343. The sequence goes on from DATJNE010000168.1 coordinate 42,725, forward strand.
CCGCCGTCCTGCATCGCCCCGCACCTGTCGCCTCGCGCCCGCTGGCGCTCGAAGACCTGCCCATCCCGGAGCCCGGCCCCGGCCAGGTTCTGCTCAAAGTCGAAGCCTGTGGCGTTTGCCGCACCGACCTGCATATCGTCGCCGGCGAGCTCAAACCCCTGCGCGACGCCGTCATCCCCGGCCACCAGATCGTGGCGCGCGTCGCAAAACCCGGCTCCGCCGTGGACTCGGTTCGCGTCGGCGATCGCGTCGGCGTCTCGTGGCTCGGCGGCGTCGACGGTACCTGCCCGCTCTGCCGCAAAAACCGCGAAAATCTCTGCGACCACCCCACCTATACCGGCTACTCGGTCAACGGCGGCTATGCGGAGTATGCCGTCGCCCGTGCCGACTTCCTCATTCCGCTCCCCGAGGAAGCTCCCGCCACCGATCTCGCTCCACTGCTCTGCGCCGGCATCATCGGCTTCCGCAGCCTGCGCGTCGCCGAGATCCGGCAGGGCGACCGCGTCGGCCTCTTCGGCTTCGGCGCGTCCGCGCATCTCGCCATCGAAGTCCTCCGCCACTGGAACTGCGAAGTCTGCGTCTCCACGCGCGGCGCTTCCCATCGGCAGCTGGCGCGCGAACTCGGTGCCGCCTGGGTCGGCGATGCAACCGAGCGTACACCCCTTCCCCTCGATTCCGCTGTCACCTTCGCTCCCTCCGGCGACGTGGTTCTCGCCGCCCTCGCCTCGCTGCGCAAAGGCGGCATCGTCGCCATCAACGCCATCCACCTTGATCGCATTCCGCAGTTCGACTACGACTCGCTCCTGTGGGGCGAGCGCCAGCTGCGCAGCGTTGCCAATATGACCCGCCAGGATGGCCGCGATTTCGTCGCACTTGCCGCCCGGATCGGCATTCGCCCGCACACCACCGTCTTCTCCCTCGATCGGGTCAACGACGCCCTGGCTGCGCTTGCCGATGACGCAATCAACGGCGCCGCGGTGATCGTGCCGCAGGCAACACCAGCGCCAGCGTAAATCCGTCGTAGCCCTTGCGGCCCACCGTCTGCAGGGTCGTCGCACTCACCCGCTTTTCCCGCGCCAGCGCTTCGTTGAAGCGCCGAATTCCCTGCACGCGCGCGTCGGCCGTCCGCGCATTGGCCACCTCGCCATCCCGGATCACGTTGTCCACCAGAATCACCGATCCCGCCTTCGACAGCCGCAGCGCCCAGTCGAAATATTCCGTCGTGCTTTCCTTATCCGCGTCGATAAAGAAAAAATCGAACGGACCGATCCCCTCGGCCGCGATCTTCGGCAACGTGTCCAGCGCGCGGCCCAGCCTCCGCTGCACGACCTTTGCCAGCCCGGCGCGCACGATGTTCTTTCGTGCGATCTCAAAGTGCCTGCGATCCGCCTCCAGCGTCACGACCACGCCATCGCCCGGCAACGCGCGCGCCAGCCAGATCGTGCTGTATCCGCCCAGCGTTCCGATTTCCAGAATCTTCCGCGCGCCGCGCATCTTCGCCAGCAGATACAGGAGCTTCCCCTGGCTCGGTGTCACCGCTATGTCGGGCAGGCCCGCGGCGGCGCTGGCCGCGCGAGCACCCTCCAGCACCCGATCGGGCGCGATCTGCAGCGCGTCGAGATACGCCTCAACGTCGCGCCAGGTCTGTTCCGGTTTCCGCTTTGTGTTTCCCGGGTACTTCACATCCTTCTCGCGTCTCACTGCGGGGCGACGAGTTCGGAGAAATCCGCGATCTTCGAGAATGCCCGCAGAACCGACCCGATCAGCTCCAGCCGGTTGTCCCGCAGCGCCTTGTCCTCCGCCATCACCATCACCTTGTCGAAAAACAGATCCACGTGCGGCCGCAGCGTCGCAATCTTCTCCATCGCCTGGCGATACTCGCCCCGCCGTCCCAGTTCCTCCACCTCCGGCGCCAGCTTCGTCGATGCCTCGAACAACGCGGTCTCGGCCGGGTCCTGCAGCGTCTGCCGGCTCACAACGCCCAGCTCCCGCCCCGGCTGCAGAATCCCCTTCTCCGTCGCCTGCCGCAAAATATTCTTGATACGCTTAAACGCCGCCGCAATTGCAGCCAGATCCTCCGAGCCGCGCACCGCCGTCAGCGCCTCCGCCCGCGCAATCGCATCGCGCAGATTGTCCGAGGGCACCGCCACCACCGCGTTCACCACGTCATAGGCGAAGCCGCGCACCTCGCGCAGCCAGAAGACCAGCCGTTCCTCGAAGAACGCTGCCAGCTTCCTCAGCGTCTCCTCGTTCGTCTCTCCCGGCACGGCGCGGAAGAGATCGGTCCGCACCAGCGGCAACCCCGTCTCCGCCAGGATCTTTACAATCGCGTTCGCCGCGCGCCGCAGAGCGTAGGGATCCTTCGAGCCCGTCGGTTCCAGTCCGATCGAAAACATCGCCACGATCGTCTGCACCCGATCCGCAATGCCCAGCACCTGTCCTTCCAGGGTCGGCGGAATCGCGTCTTCCATCGCCGCCGGGGAATACTGCCAGTAGATGGCCCGAGCCACCGTTTCCCCCCGCCCCTGCGCGCGCGCGTACAGCCCGCCCACCATGCCCTGCAGTTCGGTGAACTCCTTCACCAGCTCCGTCGTCAGGTCGGTCTTCGCCAGCTCCGTGGCCTGCAGCAGCGCTGCCTGGTCGAGCCTCGCTCCGCGCTCCTCCAGCAGCCCGGCCAGGTTCCCGGCAATCTTCAGGTTCGCCTGCGTCTTGTCCCAGTAGGTGCCCAGCTCCTTGTGGAAGGTCACCGACTGCAGCATCTCCACGCGCTCCTCGAGCGGCGTTTTCTGGTCCATCCGCCAAAAGAACTGAGCATCCTTGAACCGCGCCCGCAGTACCCGCTCATGCCCGTGCCGGATGGTCTCAATGCCTTTCTCCTCCGGGTGCGTGTTCAGCACCGCCAGAAAGTACGGCAGCAGCTGGCCCCCGGCATCCTCCACGGCAAAGTACTTCTGGTGATCCCGCATCACCGTCACCAGCACTTCTTCGGGCAGCTGCAGATATTCCGGGTCGAACCTGCCCAGCACCACCGATGGCCACTCCGTCAGATGCGTCACGGCGTCCAGCAGCGCTGCGTCCTCGCGCCAGCGCGCACCGGCCACCGCCCGCGTCTCCAGATCCAGCGCTTTGCGAATCCGGTGCTGGCGCAGCCTCACATCCGCCGTCACCTGCGCCGCTTCCAGCACCCCCACGTAGTCGTCCGGGTGGTCGATCGTCACCGGCGCATCGCCGTGCAGGATGCGGTGCCCATACGTCATGTTCGCCGCCGAGACACCGGCGAACTCCACCGGCAGAATCTGGTGATCCAGCAGCGCGACGATCCACCGGATGGGCCGCACAAACGTCTCCATCTTCAGCGGTCGCCAGTACATATTCTTGGGCCAATACACCGCCGCCAGCTCCCCGGCCAGCAGGTCCGGCAGCACTTCGGTCGCCGCCCGCCCCTTGTCCCGCACCATCGCCGCCAGATACTCGCCCTTCGCGCTGGTCACCTTCAGCAGACGCGTTTCCTCGCCCGGCTCACCGCTCAGCCTGTCCTGCATCTGGGCCCGATGCAGCAGCTCGGAATGCAGATCGGTGCCGCGCAGATGCTCCTGCTCGAAAGTCGTTTTGCGCAGCTGCTCCTCGCCGATCCCCGCCTTGCGCGCAAACGCCAGCGCCGCCGGGGTCGGCTCGCCATTCCTGAACGCAACCCCCCAGGCCGGTCCCGTCATCTCCCGCGTCGCGTCCTTCTGCCGCGAACGCACCCCGTTCACCTGCACCGCCAGCCGCCGCGGCGTCGAATAGCTGTGAATCTCGTGCTCGTCCTCGAGCAACCGCTCCCGGCGCAGCAGCTCCACCACCCGCTCGGTCAGCTCCGCCTCCGCGGCCGCAATCATCCGCGCCGGAATCTCCTCCATGCCTGCTTCGAACAAAAGATCCGGCATCGCTATCGCACCCCCGCCCTCTGCCGCTGCATGGCGTACGCTTTCGCCACCCCCACCACCAGGTTGCGGATCCGCGCCATCACCGCCACCCGCTCGGTCACCGAAATCGCTCCGCGCGCATCCAGCAGATTGAACAGATGCGAGCACTTCAGGCACAGCTCATAAGCGCCCAGCACCGGAAAGCGCCGCAGTGCCGCCTTCCTGTCCTCATCCGGCGGAGCCCCGCCGTCGTGCACCAGCCGGTCGTGGATCTTCTCCTTCCGCTCCGCTGCCTTCTCCCCTTTGAACTGCTCATGAAACGCATCAAGCAGCGCCTGGCACTCCGCCTCGTATAGCCGCAGATGCTCCCACAGCTTGCTGATGTCGGCGGCCTCAAAGTTGTACACCGAAAGCTGCAGCTCTTCCTCCAGCCGGATATCGCCATACGTGACCGCCCGGCCCGTTTTCGCATCCACCGCCCACACCACGTCGTACAGCGAATCCACATCCTGCAGAAACGCCGCGATCCGCTCCAGGCCGTAGGTGATCTCCCCCGCAATCGGGTCCAGATCCATCCCCCCGCACTGCTGGAAATAGGTGAACTGCGTGATCTCGAGGCCGTCCAGCATCACCTGCCAGCCCACCCCCCACGCGCCCCCCACCGGCCACTCCCAGTTGTCTTCCTCGAACTTGATGTCGTGCTCGCTCAGGCGAATCCCGATCGCCTCCAGCGACTGCAGGTAAAGTTCCTGGATATCCGCCGGCGGCGGCTTCAGAATTACCTGCAGCTGGGTGTGCTTGTACAGCCGGTTCGGATTCTCCCCGTAGCGCCCGTCGGCCGGCCGCCGCGAAGGCTGCGTGTAGGCAATCGCCACCGGGTTCGGTCCCAGCACTCGTAAAAAGGTGTCCGGCGACATCGTGCCGGCGCCCACCTCCACGTCGTACGGCTGCGCGATCACGCAGCCACGCTCGGCCCAGAACGTCTGGAGACGCAGCAGCAGTTCCTGAAAGCTCAGCGCCTTCAGCGCAACAGGCGAGGTCGATAGGGGGTTCACCATGGGCACCCGGGTCCTGAGATTCTTCCGCAGATTGCTCTAACGATTCTATCGGCAGTGCTCCGCGAGCACATGATGCGCCCGCCCTCAGTCCCCCGCCGCGATCTTCTCCGTCTGCCGCGACATCCGCGCCGTCCGCTCGATCTTCTCCCAGTTGAAGGGCCGCCCCTCCAGCGCCCGCTTCAGCGTCCGGAACAACACGATCGAGAACAGCTGCCGGTAGCTGAACCGCTGCAGCCACACGTGGAACAACAGCCACCCGTCCCCCCGGTTCGCCGGGTGCCGCGGCTCCAGCGCGAAGGCCAGCAGCGAAGTCAGAAAATCGATCAGCATGAAGGCCAGGAAGTAAACCAGCAGCTTGTCCACCGTCGCCGCGCTGGCCGTCTCCGGATGGAAGTGCCGGTCCACCAGATACTGCACCACCCCCCACGCGAACATGATGTCGATAAAGGGCGACACCAGGGGCAGCAGGATCTGGAAGACCACAATGTTCGGCAGCGCGAAGAACCCCATCGCCCGGTTGGTCCGCGCCGCCCCGCGATGCTTGAACACCGCCTGCAGAATCCCGAACGACCAGCGGAAGCGCTGCCGCATCAGACTGCGCGCATTCGCCGGCGCCTCGGTAAAGGCCAGCGCCCGATCGTCGTAGATCACCTTGTAGCGCGCCTCCAGCAGGCTCATGGTCAGGTCCGCATCCTCGGCCACCGTGTTCACCGGATAGCAGCCCGCCGCCTTCACGGCGTCGCTGCGCCATGCGCCGATCGCCCCCGGCACCACCGTGACCACGTCGAACAGATCCATCGCCCGCCGTTCGAAATTCTGGCTGGTGATGTATTCCACCGCCTGCCACCGTGTCCACGTGTTAATGCGGTTCCCCACCTTCGCATTGCCCGCCACCGCGCCCACCCGCCCGTCGGCAAAATGCCGCACCAGCCGCGATACCGCCTCGCGTGCGATCACCGTATCGGCGTCGATCCCCACGTAGATCTCCTCATCGACGTGATCCAGCCCGCAATTCAGAGCCTCCGCCTTGCCGCCGTTCGCTTTCGCCAGCACCAGCAGCCGCCCCTCTTCGATCTCTTTCGGATACGCCTCCCGCGCCACATCGAAGGTCCGGTCCAGCGACCCGTCGTCGATTACGATCACCCGCAGATTCGGATAATCCGACCTCAGCACCGACCGGATCGTCCGCACGATCACCTTCTCTTCGTTGTAGGCCGGAATCAGCACCGCCACCCGCGGCCGATACTCCCCGGCCGGAATCTTCCGCTGCCGGACCCGGTCGATCGTCGCCAGAATGCCCATCAGAACCAGACGCACGCTCATCAGCACGTCGCCGATAAAGAAAATATCCACCACGAAGTTGGCGAAGAACGAGAACAGGAAGAACGCAACCCAGTCGATGCGCGCCTGCCAGCGCATCTTCGGCGAAATGGGCGGCATCACCTCCGCCGTGGTCTTGCCCATCAGCTGCGAGACCGGCACGAATTCGTAGCCCTTCGCCCGCAGCGTCGTGATCAGCACCGGCAGCGCCGCCACCGTCGCCGCGCGGTTTCCCCCTCCGTCGTGCAGCAGAATGATGCTCCCCTTCATCCACGGGTGCGTCTTCATCTCCTCCAGCTGCTGCAGCACGCTGTCGGTGATCTCCTGCGGCGATTTGTGCGGATGCTCGTTCCAGTCGTCGGTGTCGATCTTGTCCCCGATGATGGTGTAGCCCATCTGCTGGATCCGGTAGGCCGGCGCCGCTTCGTCGTTCGTGTCCGGCTCCTGGTCGATCGAATACGGCGGCCGGAAATAGAGCGGCTGCAGCCCCGTCTCCGCCGCAAACAGCCGCTCCGTCCAGTTCAGCTCCAGCTCCAGCTGCCGCGGCGAAATTTCGCTGATGTCCGGATGCGTGAAGGTGTGGTTCCCGATCTCGTTGCCGTCCCGCACCACGCGCTGCAGCAGCCCGATGTTCTCCTGCGCTTTCTCCCCGATCACCATGAAGGTGCCCTTCACGTGATACTTCTGCAGCACGTCGAGGATCTTCGGCGTCCATACCGGATCAGGCCCGTCGTCGAAGCTCAGCGCCAGCTTGTGCGGATCGTATCCGTACTGCTCGATCGTGTACGACTGCGGCAGCCGCTTCATGTCCTCGTCGATCACCGTGAAGTTGTCCGAGTCCATCAGGATCGTGCGCTCGCCTTTCTCCGGCGTCGCCACGATCCGCAGAATGTCCCCTTCCCCCTCGGTATTCACGTCTTCGCCCGGCGGCACCGATTTCAGCAGCTCCGGCGCGTTCGCCGCGTTCGGACGATCCCACACCTGCCACAGCGAAGGATCCTCCTCGCCCAGCCGCCACAGAGCGAAGGTGCGAATCCCCATCTGCCGCCCCGCGCGCAGCTCGTTCAGCGCCGTCACCCCGTCCAGGAACCAAACCTCGTGGCGCAGATGCGCGTCCTCGTCGTCGTAGGCAAAGTGCGGATTCAGCTCGTCGCCTTCCAGATGCACATCCGCACCCGCATCGGCCGCCTCCTGCCACGCGTCCTGCACTGACAGATCCGTGACGTCCACCACCTTGCTCGACGGCTTCTTCCCCTTCACCGGCAGCCCCAGCGCCCAGTCAAAGCCGTAATTCCCCATTCCGCAGATGATCTTTTGCTTGGGCACCAGCTCCAGCACCCGCTGCAGATTGGCCTCGAACCACGGCTCGCCCGCCACCGGCCCGGGATCGCTGGTTTCCTCGTGCTCGTCGTAATTCATCAGGATGATGCCGTCGCTGGCCTGCGCCAGCCGCCGCACCGTCGCGTCATCGGCTCCCACCTGCACGTTGACGTAGATCCGCAGGTTCTTCGCGCGGAAATCGCGGTGCAGCTCCGCGATCCACTCCCCGTACAGCTTCTCGTCCTCGTCCGGAATCATTTCGAAGTCGAGGCAGATGCCGCGATAGCTCGGATTCGCGTACAGAAACCTGTCCAGCTGAATGTGCAGCCGGTTCCGCGCCGCCGCATTCTCCAGCATCTTTCCGATCGTATTGCCGTCCCATGCCTGCGTCAGCGTGTTGTAGTCGTTCAGCATCGGAACGACGTCGGTGTCTTCCTTCGCCTCCTCGATCGTCGTCTTCACCCGGTTTTCCGGATCCACACCGTGCACCCCCGCCGCATCCACCACGCTGTAGAAATGCACCGGGAACAGCGGAGTCGCCGCCACCAGATTGCCGTTCGCCGTCACCACGTGCAGCCAGTCCGGAAACAATATGTCGATCTGATGGATGTGCGCCTTCAGCGCCGAATAACTCGCCTCGTCGTTCTCGTAAAACGCCGCGCGCAGTCCCTCGTCCTGGTTGGGCACAATGTCGGTCGGATGCTTCTTCGACCCGCGCCGCGCCGGCCGCGCCACCGCCCTGCGCGCCAGCTCCGGCTGCCGCTCCTTCAGCGCCTTCATGTTGCGCTTTTGCGTCGGCAGCAGCAGTTCCGGCAGCCTCTGCTTCGACAGCACGCTGAAGACAAACACCGCCCCCACCACGGTCAGCAGAATGATCGACAGGTCGCTCAGCCGTCGGAAAATCTTCCGCCGTCGCTGTTTGGGATCGTAGAAAACCTGCTTCATGCGCCTGTTTCAATCCTACGATAAGGACCCACGCTCTCCCCCTCGCTTTGGCCTCCGCAGACCATCGCCTCTGCCACCCGCTTCACATGCCCGCTTCCCGCTCCTGGCTACCGGCGAGCGGCGACCGGCTGTTCTAATATCCCCAATGCCTGCATGGGCCCGCAGCAAAGCCTGGCTCGCCGCCCTCGCCCTCGGGGCCGGCGCTGCCCTGCGCCTCTGGTTCATCGCCGCTTACCCCGAAGTCGAAGGCGACCCGCTCCTCTACGGCGATATTGCGAAAAACTGGATGCTCCACGGCCTCTACGGCCTGAATGCCGGCGCGCACATCCAGCCCACCCTCATCCGCCTGCCCGGGTATCCTCTCTTTCTCATCCTCTGCTTCCGCCTCTTCGGCGTGGAGAACTACAACGCCGTCATGTTGTTCCAGGCAGCCATCGACCTCGGGACCTGCCTGCTCATCGCCGCCCTCGCCCGCCGTCTCTGGAGCCCTCGCGCCGGCTGGTGGGCCCTCTGGCTCGCCGTGCTCTGCCCCTTCACCGCCAATTTCGTCGCCACGCCGCTCACAGAAACCCTGGAGCTGTTCTGCATCGCTCTCGCCTTCTACGCCTTCGACCGCTTTCTCGCCGCGCCGCGCTGGCCCTGGGCTCTTACCCTCGCTGCCGCGTGGAGCTACGCCACCCTCCTGCGCCCCGATGGCGCGCTGCTCGCCCTCGCCCTCTGTCCCGCCCTCGTCGTTTACGGCGCCCGCCGCTGGGGCGCCGCGCCCATGATCCGCTGGGCGCTCGCCTGTGGCCTGCTCTCCATCCTGCCCTTCATCCCCTGGACCCTGCGCAATGCCCGCACCTTCCACCTCTTCCAGCCCCTCGCCCCGCGTTACGCCGTCGACCCCGGCGAAAGCTCCGATCCCGGCTTCCAGCGCTGGACCAAAACCGTCTGCGTCGACCTCGCCTGCACCTGGGACATCTACTGGGCCGCCAACAACGACGCCATCGACCTCGCCGATCTCCCCTCCCGCGCCTTCGATTCGCCGCGGCAATTCATCGCAACCCGCAACCTCATCGACGACTACAACCGCGTCACCACCATCACGCCCCGGATCGACGCGCGCTTTGCTGCTCTCGCCGCCCAGCGCATCCGCGCCCATCCCTTCCGCTATTACGTTCTGCTCCCCCTGGCCCGCCTGGCCGACATGACCCTCCGCCCGCGCACCGAGATGCTCTGGATCGAGCTGCGCTGGTGGCAGTATGGTCGCCACAATGCCGAAACCGATTTTGCTCTGGGTTACGCGGCCCTCAACCTGGCCTATCTCATCGCCGCGTTCATCGGATTCCTGAAACGCCCGCGTCTCTCCGGCGTCATCCTCGCCTTTGTGCTGCTGCGCTGCGCCCTGCTCCTGACTCTCGAAGCCCCCGAGCCCCGTTACACCCTCGAGTTCTTCCCCCTGCTGATCGTCCTCGCCGCCGTCGCCTTCAGCCACCGGGAACGGAACGCTGAACGCTGCGATCGCCGATCTACACGTCCCCCTGATCCAGCCTCAACTCCGTCACCTGGATCCGCCCGGAGCAAATCTGCAGCGGCTGGTTGATCGAAAACGCGCGCCGCGTGCCCGGCGCCGTCACCAGAATCCTTGACACCCGCGGGCACTCCGGCCCCGTCGTCCACGCCACCTGGAATGCGGCCACCGCGTGCGGCATCAGCGTCACCCACGGCGTCGCCGCCCCGGAACCGGCCGCGTGCGTGTTCGACAACTCCGCCACGACCTCCGTTGAGCTCACCTTCTCCATCGAGAGGCTGCCGATGTTCTCGCCCTGCGCATCCACCAGCGCCACGCTGGGATAGCCGCCCACCTTGCACGGCGCCGCCCCGCGATTCATGAACGCCAGCTTCACCGACCGGAAGATCCCGTTCGCGTCGCCCGCTATTTCCTCCACCGAAAGAACATCCGGATCGCACGGCCCCGCATTCTCCGCTTCCTGCTCGGTGGCCCGCGCAATCAGGTGCGGCATCTCGCTTCCCGGCAGGATGTACGGCGCATTCGGATTCGCATGCATCCCCACGTCGTCCGGCGCCACGCCCTGCGCCGCCAGTCTGGCGCGCGTTCCTCCGCTTCCCGCGCAGCCCGCACACACTGCCGCAACGCAGCCCGCGGCAACCGCCGGAATCAGCCAACGCTTCAGCATGGGTGGGAGTCCTTAGTTCTCATTCTAGGATGTTCCCGCCCCGCGTGCCGGTTGCACCTGGTGGAAAGAAGGTTGCCCGGCTTCATGGGATTTAAAATCGGGCCATGCACCCGCGCCCTCTGGAGGGGAAAACGGCTCTCGTCACCGGCGCGGCCCGGCGCATCGGACGCGCCCTTGCCCTCGCCCTGGCCGAAGCCGGCGCGTCGGTCGCCATCACCTTTCGCGACTCCGAAACGGAAGCGAATCAAACCGTTGCCGACCTGCAGTCTCTCGGCGTAACGGCTGCCGCCTTCCGCGCCGAACTCCGCGACCCCGTGCAGATTCGCGCCGCCGTCGCAGGCGCGGTCGCGCGCTTCTCCCGTCTCGATATCCTCGTCAACAACGCCGGCCGCTACGAAACCGCTGCTCTTGAAACCATCACCGTCCAACAGTGGGACGCCATGTTCGAAACCAACACCCGCGCCCCGTTTCTCGCCGCCCAGGCCGCCTGGCCCCATCTGAAAGCCGCCCGCGGCCGCATCATTAATATAGGTTCGCTCGGCGGCCTCCATCCCTGGCCCACCCACGCCCACTATTGCACGTCCAAGGCCGCCCTCCACATGCTCACCCGCACCATGTCCAAAGCCTGGGCGCCCGAGATCAGCGTCAACTGTGTCGCTCCCGGCATGATCGTCAACGGCGAAGTCGATCCCGAGTTCGCTTCCTTCGCCCGCCGCACTCCCATGCAGCGCAACGGAACCGCTGCCGACGTCGCCGCCGGTGTCCTCTTCTTCGCCACCGGCCCCCACTTCATTACCGGCCAGATTCTCTCCGTCGACGGCGGCCTCGGCCTTTAGCCCCAGCCTCCCTCCTTCCTTCTCCCTCCCCGCTCCTTCCTGCTTTCCGCTCACCTCCCGGCGCTCTCCGCCGATAGAGAAAGCAGTCCCGCATGGACTTCGGGAGATGCCCCATGGCCGTCTTTGTCTGGAAAGATTCCTACAGCGTCCACGTCCGCCAGTTCGACGCCCAGCACCAGAAGCTCTTCGAGATCCTCAATGCCCTCGCCGACGCCATGCGTGTCGGCAAGGGAGAAGACGTGATCCGCGACGTCGTCGGCCAGCTGGCCGTCTACACCCGCACCCACTTCCTCCAGGAAGAAGTCGCTATGCGTCAGACCGGCTACCCCGATTTCGCCGCCCACCACGACCAACACGCCAAACTCATGGCCGAAGTCGAAAAACACAAGAAGGATCTCGACGAAGGCCGCAGGCCCAACCTGGTCGCGGTTCTCAATTTTCTCCAGAACTGGCTCGTCCAGCACATCCTGAAGTCCGACAAGCAATACGCGGACCATCTCAACGCCCACGGCGTCCAGTAGCGTCCCCGCTGCCTTGCGGACCTGCGGCCTCGCTGCCTTGCGGCTCCTACTTCCCGAACAGCCGCCCCATCAGCCCCGGCCGCCGTGCCTCGTCTTCGTACACGTACACACCCTCCGGCTCCGGCTGCTGCCCCAGCGGCTGATTCTCAAACGCCGCCCGCGGATTCTTCACGCACATCCGCTCCGCCGTTCCCTCGCCGTAACGCTTCGCGATCCCCTCATACGCCGCACGCATCGACGGCCGCCGTCCCTCCAGATTGTGCGCGTCCGTCGCGATGAAGTGCACCCAGTTCTTCTCCATCAGCTCCCACGCCAGGCTCTGCGCTCGCCGCCCGAACCGCCCGCTCAGCGACGATGCCGTGATCTGTACCAGACACCCGGTCCGCATCCACTCCGCCATCTTCAGGTGGTCCTTCTGCAGAATCGGGTTCCGCTCCGGGTGCGTGATGATCGGCCGGATTCCCTTCACGGTGAACTCATAGAACGTATCGCCGATGCTCTGCGGGATCATGAACTCCGCAAATTCCACCAGCAGATACTTCCCCCCGTTGATCGTGAACTTCGTCGGATGCCGCAGCGCGTCCTCGATGTTCTCGTAGGAAAGGTGGAAGTCGCAGCCCAGCCCCAGCGTCACCAGGTTCCCGATGCGCGCCCGGATCGCTTCCAGCTTCTCGCGGTTCTTCTCCGGATTGAACTCCCAGGTGTCGTTGGCATGCGGCGTGCACGCGATGTGCGTGATCCCGTCCGCCGCCGCCGCTTCCGCCTGCGCCACGGAGCTGTCGATGTCTTTGGGCCCGTCGTCGGTCCCGAACAGCAGGTGATGATGAATGTCGATCATGCCGATCGCGCCAGCGCTCCCGCCAGCGACGCAAAAATCTTAAACCCGTCCGCCGATCCCAGCAGCGTCTCGCTCGACCGGTCCGGATGCGGCATCATCCCCAGCACGTTCCGCCCCTCGTTCAGGATGCCCGCGATGTTCTCCAGCGACCCGTTCGGATTCGCCTCCCGGGTCACGGCGCCGTCCGGCGTCGCATAGCGGAACACGATCCGGTCCTGGCTCTTCAGCGCCGCCAGGGTCGCCTCGTCGCAGAAGTAGTTCCCCTCCATGTGCCCAATGGGGATCTTCAGCACCTCGCCCTTCGTCAGCGTCTGCGTGAACGGCGAATCTGCCGTCTCCGTCCGCAGATACACCGGTTTGCAGATGTATTTCAGCCCCGCATTTCGCATCAACGCGCCCGGCAGCAGCCCTGCCTCGCATAAGATCTGAAAGCCGTTACAAATCCCCAGCACCAGCCCGCCATCGGCGGCGAACTTCTGCACCGACTGCATCACCGGCGAGAATCGCGCAATCGCTCCCGTCCGCAGATAATCCCCATACGCGAATCCGCCCGGCACCAGAATCGCGTCGCAGTTTTCCAGGCTCGGCGAATCGTGCCACAAAAACGTCACTGGCTGATGCGCAATCTCGGCCACCACGTTATAGGTGTCGTGGTCGCAATTCGATCCCGGAAACACCAGCACGCCAAATTTCATAACTGGATCAAGGTTAGCAGGTCAGCCTGTCCTTATCGTGGTCTCCTGTCTCCTGTCCGATAGATCGCTGGCGCAGCCAGCGATCCATCTGATCCAGCGCCCGCTCACACTGCATCCGATGCCGCTCCCGCTTATCCCGCACCTTCCGCCGCGTCGCCTCGTCCAGCGGTTCCAGCAAATCGAAGGTGATGTTCGCCGGCTGAAACCGCCTCGCATCCGCCTCCGTGATATACCGCACCAGCGACCCCAGCGCCGTCCCCCGCGGAACCGGCTCCGCCGTCTCGCCCCCGGCCATCGCCGCCGCATACATCCCCGCCAGCATCCCCGTCGCGATCGACTCCGTGTACCCCTCCACTCCGGAAATTTGCCCCGCAAAGAAAATCCCCGGGTGGGCCTTCATGTTCAGCAGCGGCGTCAGCACCGTCGGCGCGCTGATGTAGGTGTTGCGATGGATCTGCCCATAACGCAGAAACTTCGCCTCCTCCAGCCCCGGAATCATCCGGAAAATCCGCGCCTGCTCCCCGAATTTCATGTGGTTCTGAAAGCCCACAAGGTTGTACGAGTCCGCCCGCAGATTCTCCACCCGCAGCTGCACCACAGCCCACGGCGTCTTTCCCGTTCGCGGATCGCGCAGCCCCACCGGCTTCATCGGCCCGTACCGCAGCGTGTCCCGTCCGCGCCGCGCCAGCTCCTCAATCGGCAGACAACCTTCAAAGTACCGGGGTCCCTGTGTGTCCGGTGTTGACGCACGGGGTGGAAAATATTCCAGCTTCTCCCACTCCTTCGCCTCCACGCTCTCCGCCGCCAGCAGCGCGTCGACGAACGCCTCGTACTCCGCCTGCGTCATCGGACAATTGATGTAGTCCGCCGTCCCCTTGTCGTACCGCGCCGCCAGGTACACCTTCTCCCCATCGATCGAGTCCGCCTCCACGATCGGGCTGATCGAGTCGTAGAAGGCCAGGTGCTCGCTCCCCGTCAGCTTCGCGATCTCCCCCGACAGCGCCTGCGAGGTCAGCGGCCCCGACGCCACAATCGTGATGCCGTCTTCAAACCCACTTCCCGGCCCAAGCCGCGTCACTTCCTCCCGATGCACCGTGATCCTCGCCTCTGCCGCGACCTTTTCTTCGATCCGCCGCGAGAACTCCACCCGGTCCACCGCCAGCGCATGCCCGGCCGGAACCGCGCTCGCATCCGCACAGGCCAGCAACGGCGACCCCGCCCGCCGCATCTCCTGCTTCAGCAGCCACGGCGCCGTGTTCTCGCTCTCGCTCTTCAGAGAATTGCTGCAGACCAGCTCCCCAAACTCCCCCGTCTGATGCGCCGGCGTCGTCCGCGCCGGCCGCATCTCGTACAGATCCACATCCGCGCCCATCCGCGCCGCCAGCAGCGCCGCCTCCGGACCCGCCAGTCCCCCGCCGATAATCCGTATTCGTTTCATTGCCCAACGCTCTTCGTGCCTGGAAGGGGCACGGCTGCAGCCGTGCCGTGAAAGCCATCGAAACGGCCCGGCTTGTGCTGCCGGGGAATGACGTCCGTCCGCCTCACTTCGCTTCGCTCGGTGCTTTGCCCGCCAGCGCGCGAAGAGCCTCATCCCTCACCCGCATCCGCCTCCACTCCTCCAGCGGCTCAGCCCCCAGCGTCTTGTAGAACTCGATCGCCGGCGTGTTCCAGTCCAGAACGTGCCAGAACAGGATCACGCACTCGCGCTCCACCGCAATCGCCGCCACTTTTTCGAGCAGCGCCCTCCCAATCCCCCTGCCGCGAAACTGCGGCCGCACGAACAGATCCTCCAGATGCATCGCCCGCCCCCGCCACGTCGAGTACACCGGGTGAAACAGCGCGAAACCCGACGCCTCGCCGCCTTCCTCCTCGGCAAGGATCGTCTCGAAATACCGCTGCCCGCCCGCTTCCGGAAACCCATCCCGCAGCAACTCTGCCTCGGTCACCTGCACCGCGTCCGGCGCCCGCTCATACTCCGCCAGCCCGCGAACCAGTTCCAGGATCAGCCCAGCGTCTTCCCTGCGTGCTTCCCGAATCGTCGTCATGCTTCCTCATTATAAAAACCCCTTTCCCCTCGGTTCCCTCGCTCCGAACGGCCGATCCCTCGCGCATCCGGGGACGCAATCGGCTCTTTCACCCGCACCCTGAACGCTGTACGCTGATCGCGGACTCACGAAAGGCCCGCCATCATGCAACCGCAGTCGCCGGTCGATGCCATCTCTCCGGCTTTCAGCCGGACCCGCACCATCCTCTATCCCCCCGGCCCGGCGCCCGGCCTCAATGCTCCGTTTCGCTTCTGGTTCTTCATGCGGATCGCCCTCGTCGCCGCCCTCACCCAGGGCAATATCTACGGCGCCCTCTTCGGCATCGCCGCCGAAGCCCTCGCCGTCCTCTTCGGTGTCCTCGCCGCCGTCTTCGGCGTTGCCTTCCACCGCACCGATTCCTCCTTTGCCGCTCCCCATGGCTTCAACTCCATCCTCGTCGCGGCCATCGTCATCGCCGCCGTTGCCGCCTTCCTTCTCGTCCTGCTCTGCATCTGGCTCTGGTGCCGTTTCCGCTTCACTCTCTTCGATCTCGTCCTCTACCGCCATGGCGTCATCGCCCGCGCCTGGACGCCTTACCGCTCGCAGACCTGGCGTTTCGCCGGGCTCATGATTCTCGTCTGCCTCGGTCTTCTGCTCCTCTTCGCGCTTACCGGCGGCCCACTCCTCCTTCACCTCATCGTTCTCTTCCGCCACCTCTCGCCCCGGCAGATCGATTCCGATCCCACCATCGTCTTCGCGCACATCCTTCCCCTCTACGGCATCTTCTTCGTCTTCGCCATCGCCGCCGGCATCGTCAACGCCATCGCCCAGGACTTCATCCTTCCCCATCTCGCCCTCGAGGACGCGTCCCTCGACGTCGCCATCTCCCGCTTCTTCGTTTTGCTGCGCACGCGCTTCTGGCATCTCGCCCTCTATCTGCTCTTCCGCTTCGTCCTCGAACTCGGCATCGGCATGGTCGGCGGTCTCGCCCTCTTCCTCGTGCTCGCCATCCTCGGTTGCGGCGGCGCAGGCCTCGGTTTCGTCCTCTACCTCGCCCTCTGGCATGCCGGACCCGCCGGCGTCACCCTCTTCGTGCTCTACTGCGTCCTCGCCGGCATCGCCATCCTCGCTGTCTATGTCTCCATGATCGTCGCCCTCTACGGTTTCATCGGTGTCGTCAAGCAGTCTTACGCCATCCTTTTCTATAGCTGGTACTACCCCCTGCTCGGCGACCGCCTCCATTCGCCCGCCCCTGTTCTGCCCGCCGGTTCCTGACCCCTTTCCTCCGCCGTTCATCCCGCACCTGTAATCTCCTCGCCGATGCGGCTGCCGGGAACGCCATGACCACCGCGTAACTTCCTGTCACAGCGTGCTTCCTTTTTGTAGCTTTTCGCGTCATGATTAGGGTCAATCCAGCCTCGCCAGGCTGGGCCGTTCTCGCTTTTCCCCAGTGTGGTTGCGGTTTCGCCCTGAACCGGCACACCGCTTCTGCTTCCGGAGAACGGTCAGGGAGGCGCTTATGCAGCGCTGTTTCGCCCTCACCGCGCGGCTTACCGCTGCCGCCCTCTTTGCCGTTCCGGCATTCTCCTGCGCCTGCGCAGAAAACACCGAGCCCGCCCAGTCCCCTCCCCAGCTCACCGCCCGCCCCATCCCGGTTTCCGCCCCCCAGGTCGCGGCTGTCGATCTCTCGCCCGAGATCCGCGGCGATCTCGCCATGGCTCACGAACAGTATCTGCAGGCCATCGACGCCTACAGCCAGGTTCCCGAAAAAAACGCTGTCATCTGGAACAAGCTCGGCATGGCCTACCACCACCTCTTCGCCATCGATGAGGCTCGCCGCGATTACCAGCGCGCCCTCCGGCTCCGCCCCGACTACCCCGAAGCCATGAACAACATGGGCGCCGTCTATTACGCGACGAAGAACTACAAGAAGGCCATCCGCTACTACGAGAAAGCCATCCGCTTCGAGCCGAATTCCGCGCCCATCTACAGCAACCTCGGCACCGCCTGGTTCGCCCGCGGCAAAGTCGAACGCGGCGTGGAGGCCTATCGCACCGCCTTCGCTCTCGACCCCATGGTTTTCGAGTCCAACTCCAGCCTTCTCGTCAACGAGGCCCTGCCCGCTCATGATCGCGCCCTCCAGGACTATTGCCTGGCGAAACTTTTCGCCGCTTCCGGCAAAAAGGAAGAGGCCATCGAATTCCTCCGCAAAGCCCTCGACGAAGGCTTTAGCGACCGCAGGAAGATTCTCGAAGACCAGACCCTCGCTTCTCTGCGCGCCACGCCCGAATTCGCCGAGCTCATGAACGAGCAGAAGCTTCGCTAGCCGATCCTCGCCCCGGCGCTGAGCTGCGCGCAGCCAGCTGCCTGCTGCTGGCTGCTCCTTCAGCCTTCCTTAAGGTGTCCTTGTTATCCTCCGGCCATGTCTCGATCCGGCCTCGCTCGCGGATGCGCCGCGCTGCTCGCGTGCGTCACGCTTTTCGCTGCCCGGACCGTCTTCCCGCAAATCCTGTCCCAGCCGCCGCAGCCCGCACCGTCATCCGCTTCCGCCCCCGCCGCTCCCGCAACGCTGCCTTCGTTCACGCTCGACCAGGCCATCGCTGCTGCCGTCGCCAACGATCCCCTCTTTCGCACCGCCGTCGCCTCTGCCGGCTCCGCGCGCCTCGATGCCGCCATCACCCGCAGCGCCCTGCTGCCCAACGCCTCGGCCACCGGCATCTACACCTATACCCAGCCCAACGGCCTGCACAGCGATACCGCCGCTATCGGCCTCCAGTCGCTCCCCGTCTTCGTCGCCAACGACTCCGTGCATGAGTACTGGGCCCAGTTGCTCGTCAACCAGAACGTCAGCCTCGCCAACATCGCCGTCTGGCGCCGTTCCCGCGCTCTCGCTGCTCAGGCCTCCGCCGACCTCGAAAGCGCTCGCCGCGATCTGGTCGTCCGCGTCGTCGCTGCCTACTTCGGCGTCGTCGCCTCGGCCAAAAAAGTCGCCGTCGCCCAGCGTGCCCTCGACGAATCGCATGCCTTCGTCGATCTCACCCGCAAACTCGAGGCCGGACGCGAAGTCGCCCACGCCGATGTCGTTAAGGCCGACCTCGAATTCCAGCAGCGGCAGCGCGAATTTCAGGACGCCTCCCTCGCCGCCGAAAAAGCCCGCCTCGACCTCGGCGTTCTCCTCTTCCCCGATCCCCGCTCCCCCTACACCCTGGCCGACGAGAATCAGCCGCTCGCCGCCCTTCCCGATCGGCCCGCGGTGGAAGCCGCCGCCTCCAGCCACAACCCCGACCTGCGCAGCGCCCTCGCCGCGCTCCACGCCGCAAAGAGCGAAGTCTCCGCCGCGCGCTTCGCCTACATGCCTGCCTTCGGCTTCAACTACACCTGGGGTCTCAATGCCCCTCAGCTCGCCGTCAACGGCGAAACCAAAGGCGACCGCAACCTTGGCTTCTCCGCCGCCTTCACCATGAACGTCCCTCTGTGGGACTGGTTCGCCACACAGGATCGCGTCCGCCAGGCCCAGCTCCGGGAAAAAGCCGCGCAGGCGGCCCTCACCAATACCCAGCGCCAGCTCATCGCCCAGCTCGACGAGGACTACAACGAAGCCCGCACCGCCTCCGACCAGGTCGCCTCCCTCCGCACCAGCGTCGACACCGCTCGTGAGAGCCTCCGCCTCACCCGTCTCCGCTACTCCGCCGGCGAAGCCCTCGCCCTCGAAGTCGTCGATGCCGAATCCTCGCTCGCCCAGGCCGAGGCCGCCCTCGCCGACGGCATCCTCCGCAGCCGCGTCGCCCGCGCCAACCTGCAAACCCTCACCGGAAGCCTCTGATGACCATTGCTTGCTCGAACTCGCCTTTGCGCCCTCGCTCCATACTGATCCCGGGTGCCCCCCGTCTCCCCGGTTTTGGCAGTGGGGAAATGCCACGCCCCCTTCCCGCTTCCCCCTTTCTGCTTTCCGCTCCCTGCTTCCTGCTCGCCCTCGCTCTTCTCGCCGGCTGCTCCAAAAAAGAATCTCCGGAAGCCACCGCCGTCCCCGTCCAGGCCGCCGCTGCCCAGCTCGGGTCCATCACCGAGCACATCGTTACCGATGCCGTCCTCGCCCCTGTCGCCGAGGCCGCCATCACCCCGAAAATCACGGCCCCCGTCAAAAAGTTCTACGTCCAGCGCGGCTCGCATGTGAAAGCCGGCGAGCTTCTCGTCACCCTCGAGAACAACGACCTCTCCGCCGCCCTCACCGATAATCAGGGCGCCTTCGACGCCGCCGACGCCAACTACCAAACCGCTGTCAAAGCCCAGGTCCCCGAGGAATATCAGAAGGCCCAGCTCGACTACGCCCAGGCCAAAGCCAATCTCGACCTCGCCCAAAGCATCGTCAACAGCCGCAAACAGCTCTTTGCCCAGGGAGCCATCGCCGGCCGCGATCTCGACACCTCGCAAGCCGCACTCGTCCAGGCCCAGGCCGCCTTCGCCCAGGCGCAGCAGCATCTCGACGCGATGAAAGCCGTCAGCCACCAAGCCGCCCTCAAAGCCGCCCAGGGCACCCTCGAATCCGCCCGCGGCAAATACGAAGGCGCCCAGGCCGCGCTCAGCTACTCCGAAATCCGCAGCCCCATCGCCGGCATCGTCACCGATCGCCCCCTCTACGCCGGCGAAACCGCCGCCTCCGGCTCCCCCCTCATCACCGTCATGGATACCTCCGCCCTGCTGGCAAAGATTCATTTGGCACAGCCACAGGCACAATTACTGAAAGCCGGCGATCCCGCCTCCGTCACCGTGCCCGGCCTTGCTGACCCCGTCCCCGGCAAAATCACCCTCGTCAGCCCCGCGCTCGACCCGGGCAGCACCACCGTCGAAGTCTGGGTCCGCCTCGAAAATCCCCACGGTACCCTCCGCCCCGGCACCGCCGTCCAGGTCTCCATCGCCGGACGCACCGCGCCCAAAGCCATCGTCGTGCCTTCCGCGTCCATCGTCGTCGCCGCTTCCGGCAGATCCACCGTCCTCGTCATCGGCTCCGACGGTATCGCCCATCAGACTCCCGTCACCACCGGCATCGCTGACGCCGGCATCACCCAGATCACCGCCGGCCTCGCCGCCGGCCAGCAGGTCATCACCACCGGCGCCGCCTCCATCGACGACGGCACCCGCGTCAAAGTCGCTCCCCCCGCTGACTCCGACGAGCAGAAGCCCGCCCCCGGCAAAGGGGACGACGACCAGTGATCGACTCCACACCGCCATCCGGATCCTTCTGGCTCCCGCGCTGGGCGCGCAGCATTTTCTTCTTCACCATCGTCCTCGCCGTCGCCGGCGTCTTCCTTGCCTTCCGCATTCCCATCGCCGTCTTCCCCCAAACCAATTTCCCCCGCGTCGTCATCGGCGTCGACAACGGCGTCATGCCGGTCGAGCAGATGGAAGTCGCCATCACCCGCCCCCTCGAAGATGCCGTCAACAGCGTCCCCGGCCTTCAGACCGTTCGCTCCATCACCAGCCGCGGTTCCGCCGAAGTCGATCTCTTCTTCAACTGGAACGTCGATATGTTCCAGACCCTCGAGCTCGTCAACGCCGCCGTCGCCCGCATCCAGCAATCGCTGCCGTCCACCGCTGTCATCACCACCAACCGCCTCACCTTCGCCACCCTCGACCCCATCGTCGGCTACGCCCTCACCTCAAACACCATCCCCCAAACCCGCCTCTGGGAGCTTGCCACCTACGAGCTCAAGCCCCCTCTTAATCGTCTCGACGGTGTCTCCACCGTTGTCGTCCAGGGCGGCCAGGTCCCCGAGTACCACGTCATCCCCAACACCGCCAAACTCATCGCCGCGCAGCTCGCCGTCACCGACCTGGTCAACGCCATCCAGCAAACCAACCTCGTCCAGTCTCCCGGCCTTTATGAAGCCAATCAGCAGCTCATCCTTGGCCTGGTCGGCGACCAGGCCTCCAGCCTCGATCAGCTCGCCCGGATTTCCGTCAAAACCACCCCCGCCGGCGTGCCTGTCCATCTTTCCGATGTCGCCCAGGTTGTCCCTGCCACCGAGCCCGTCTATACCATCGTCACGTCCAACGGCCAGCCCGCCGTCCTCATCAACGTCTTCCGCCAGCCCGACTCCAACACCGTCGCCGTCGCCGACGAAGTTGCCGCCGGGATCGCCCGGCTCCGCGCCAGTCTTCCCCGGGACGTCGCCATCACCCCCTTCTATGACCAGTCCCACCTCGTGCGCGATTCAATCGCCAGCGTCCGCGACGCCATCCTCATCGGCCTCATCCTCGCCGCTCTCATCCTCGTGCTTTTCCTGCGCGACTGGAGCGCCTCGCTCGTCGCCGGCCTCGTCATTCCTGTAACCATCTTTGTTACATTCATCGCCCTTTGGGCCCTCGGCCAGAGCTTCAACCTCATGACCCTCGGCGGCCTCGCCGCTGCCGTCGGTCTCGTCATCGATGACGCCATCGTCGTCGTCGAAAACATTGCCCTCCACCGCGAGGCCGGTGAAAACCGCTTCGACGCCGTCCGCAAAGCCCTCGCCGAAATCACCCACCCCCTCATCGGATCCACCATCACCCCCATCGTCGTCTTCCTGCCTCTCATCTCCGTCACCGGCGTCACCGGAACCTTCTTCCGCGCCCTCGCCCTCACCATGACCGTCGCCCTGCTCACCTCGCTCGCCCTCGCCCTCACCTGGACCCCCGCCCTCTCGCTCTCCCTCCTGCGCGGCAACAACCGCCGCAGCCCTGTCGTTCCCATCGATGAGCCGCCCGCCCCGTCCCAACACCATCGCGGCATCATGGCGCCTGTCCTGGGTCTTCACGAGCGCGTCCTTCGCCTCGCCCTCGCCCAACCCCTCTGGCTCGCCGCCGCCTGCGGTCTCCTCATCGTCGGCGCATACTTCGCCTATCAGGGCCTCGGCTCCGACCTGCTTCCCGAGATGGATGAAGGCGCCTTCGTCCTCGACTACATCATGCCCGCCGGTTCCTCCCTCCAGGAGACCAACCGCGTCCTCCTCCACGTCAACGAAATCCTCCACTCCATCCCCGAGGTCACCACCACCTCCCGCCGCACCGGCCTGCAGATGGGTCTCGCCGCCGTCACCGAGGCCAACACCGGCGACTTCAGCGTCCTGCTCACCGATCACCGCAGCCGCGGCATCGACGAAATCATGGAGGACGCCCGCGAACGCATCCGCGCCGCCGAGCCCGAACTCGACATCGAATTCACCCAGGTCCTGCAGGACATGATCGGCGATCTCTCCAATGCACCCGAGCCCGTCCAGATCAAGCTCTTCTCCTCCAACCAGGATCTCCTCAATCAGCTCGCGCCCCGCGTCGGCGACGCCATCGCCAAAGTCCCCGGCGTCGTCGACGTCGAAAACGGCATCGACAATACCATCAGCGGCCCCGCCACCGTCTTCCAGGTCGATCCCGGCCTCGCCGCGCGTTACGGCTTCACCACCTCCGAAGTTGCCGCCGACGCCACCTCCATCCTCGACGGCCTCACCACTCCGCAACCCCTCATCCGGAACGGCCGCCCCTACACCGTCCGCGTCCGCCTCGACGACGCCCACCGCGCCTCCCTCGACGCCATTGAGAACACCGTCTTCGTCAGCTCCACCGGCAAACTCGCCACCCTCGGCTCCCTCGCCCGCATTCAGCAGCTCCCGCCCCAGAACGAAATCCTCCGCGAAAACCTGCAGCAGCTGGTCACCGTCACCGGCCGCCTCGAAGGCTCCGACCTCGGCACCGCGATCGCCCGTGTGAAAAAGGCCGTCGCCGATCTCCACCTGCCTGCCAGCGTCCGCGTCAACTACGGCGGTACCTGGCAGGAGCAGCAGCAATCCTTCCACGAACTGTTACAGGTTCTGCTCCTGGCTCTCGTCCTCGTCTTCGGCGTCCTCCTCGCCGAATTCCGCAACTTCTCCGCGCCCGCATCCATCCTCGTTTCCTCCGTGCTGTCCACCGCCGGCGTCATCTTCGCCCTCCTCCTCACCGGCACCACCTTCAACGTCGCCTCCTTCATGGGATTGATCATGGTCATCGGTATCGTCGCCAAAAACGGCATCCTCCTCCTCGACGCCGATCAGCGCTTCCGCCTCGCCGGCCTCCCTCCCCGCGACGCCATGATCCAGGCCGCCCGCCGCCGCCTGCGCCCCATCGTCATGACCGCCCTCGCCGCCATCACCGGCATGTTGCCCCTTGCTTTCGCCTTAGGCTCCGGCTCCCAAATGCTCCAGCCCCTCGCCATCGCCGTCATCGGAGGCCTGCTCATCTCCATGGCCCTGTCCCTGATCGTCACGCCCGCGGTCTACTACTTCCTCGCCCACGACTAGCATCTCCCGGCTCCCGGCTCCCAGCTGATTTGACAAACCACTCCTTCTCGCGTACAGTCGATCCTCGTTATATCGATGAACGACTATGCCAAAGCGTAAACTCGACCCGCTCCCCGCTGCCGCCTTTCAGATCCTTCTCTCCCTCGCCGATGAGAACCGCCACGGTTACGGCATCATGCGGCAGGTCGAAGAACAAAGTGGCGGCCGCATGCGCCTCGGCCCCGGCACCCTCTACAGCTCCATCCAGACCCTCCTCGACGAAAACCTCATCGAGGAAACCTCTCCGCCCCGCAACCACGACGCTCCCAACGCCGAGCGCCGCCGCTACTACCGCCTCACCTCCGCCGGTCGCAAGCTCGCCCGCGCCGAAGCCGGCCGCCTCGCCGACATCCTCCGCATCGCCCGCGCTCGCAAAATCTTTCGAGGGGAATATGTCTGAGAAAATCTTCGCCCTCTTCCTCCGCCTCTACCCCGCGCGCTTCCGTGCCCGCTACGGCGAAGAATCTCTCCAGCTCCTCCGCGACCGTCTCCGCGACGAAACCGGCCTCCTCGCCCGCCTCCGCCTCGCCTTCGACCTCCTCACCGACACCGCCCTCGCCCTCCCGCGCGCCCACCGCATCTCCGCACCCTCCATCGGCGCCGCTGCAGCATCCTCGCATCTCACGCCGTCCTTCCGCGTCCTCGAAGAGCAACCCCTCCGTCCCGGCGCCATCGGGATCGCCGGCCTGCTGTCCGCCGCCAGCTTCGCTGCCTTCGTCGTCCTTCTCAGCATCGCCGGCACACGGCATCACTGGCGGCCCGCGCAGGACCGCATCGCGCAAAATCATCCTGTCTCTGCCTCTGCGCCCCCTCCAGCCGGAAATTCCCTCGGCGGCGCGTCCACGGTACCTGCGAACGCCTCGGCTTCTGCGGGCGCCCCAGCGGCTACCGGTCCCGCAGCCCCCACCGGCGCTGCCTCCCTCGTCCCCCTTGACCCCGCCGAACGTCACCGCGTTGTCGCCGCCGTCGCCACCGATCTGGAAACCTACTACTTCGACCGCAGCCTCGGGCAAGCTGCCGCGCAGCACGTCCTCTTCCAGGAAAACCACGGTGCCGATGACGCCGCAACCTCCGGATCCGCCTTCGCTGTCCTCCTCACGCAGCAAATCCGCACCGCTACCGGCGACCTGCACCTCATCGTTGATTACAGCGCGAACCCCTTGCCCCCTCAGCCCGTCGCCCCGCCCTCGCCCCGGATTCCCGCCGCCTTTCGTGCGGCCCTTCTCGCGGATCACTGCGGCATCGAACGCGCCGCCGTTCTCCGCGGCAACATCGGCTACCTCCGGCTCAATGCGTTTCCGCCACCCGAGGTCTGCGCCGCACCGATGCGCGCAGCCATGGCGTCCCTCAATCACACCGCGGCCGTGATCTTCGACCTGCGCGACAACCGCGGCGGCGATCCCACTATGGTCGCGCTCGTTGCCTCGTATCTCTTCCCGCGCCCGCAGCCCTGGTACAACCCGAGGGAGGCGCAGCCATCCACCTTGCCCGCTCCGTTCCCCGCCGGCCATCTCGCCAATGCGCCCGTCTACATCCTCACCTCCGTCCTCACTATCTCCGGCGCCGAGCAGTTCAGCTACAACCTCAGGATGCTGCACCGCGCCACCCTCATCGGTGAAACCACCGCCGGCAGCGCCCACATTGGCGTCTTTCATCGCATCGACGATCACTTCGGCATCGGCATTCCCGCATTCCGCCCCATCAATCCCTACGCCACCCGCGACTGGGAAGTCGTCGGCGTTGCTCCCGATGTCGAAGTCCGCGCTGCTGACGCCCTCAGCACCGCGCAAAAACTCGCCGCCACGCGCCTGCGCGCTTCGTCCCTCAAATAAACCGGCCGCGTCCGCACGCGACTCTTTCCGCCGCTCTCCCCCACGTTTTTCCATCCTCCTCCCTTCCTCCCGCTTCCTCCTCCCTCCATCCTCCCGGCTCCCGCTATAGTTAGAACCGATACCATCACTTCGGAGAAAACCCCTGCCCTGCGACGACCTCAGAGACTGGATCAAAACCCTCGACAAAGCCGGCGAGCTCCGCCGCATCCGCGAAGAAGTCTCTCCCCTCCTCGAAATCGCCGAGATCACTGACCGCGTCTCGAAATCCGGTCGAAGCACGGCCAAAGCCGGCGGCCCCGCCCTTCTCTTCGAGAACGTCAAAGGCCATCCCGGCGCCCGCGTCCTCATCAATCAGTTCGGCTCCGAGCGCCGCATGAAGCTCGCCCTCGGCCTCGACCCCGACAGGGGTTCCCTCGACGAGATCGCCGGCCGCATCCGCGCGCTGATGGAAGTAAAATCGCCGACCGGCTTCCTCGAAAAAATGAAGATGCTGCCCCAGCTCACCGCCATCGCCAACATCTTTCCCAAAACCATCTCCGCCAAAGACGCGCCCTGCAAAGAAATCATCCTCCGCGACAACTTCTCCCTCGACCAGTTCCCCATCCTGCAGTGCTGGCCCCTCGACGGCGGCCGTTTCATCACCCTGCCCTGCGTCATCACCCGCGATCCCAGAACCGGTCGCCGCAACATGGGTATGTATCGCATGCAGCTCTATGACGGCCAGACCACCGGCATGCACTGGCAGCGCCAGAAAAACGCCGCCGAACATCTCCGCGAGGCGCTGCGCGCCGCAGACCCCGATGCGTCTTCACGCGTCGCGACCATGGCCGAAACCGCCGGCGCCACCGTCGCCATGAGTCACATTGTCGGTGACAAATTAGAAGTTGCCGTCGCCATCGGCACCGATCCCGCCACCACTTTCTCCGCCATCGTCCCCGCTCCGCCCGAAGTCGAGGAATTCCTCATCGCCGGCTTCCTCCGCCAGCAGCCCGTCGAACTGGTCAAATGCGAAACCGTCGACCTCGAAGTTCCCGCTCACGCCGAAATCATCCTCGAAGGCTACGTCCGCCTCGACGAGTTGCGTTCCGAAGGCCCCTTCGGCGATCACACCGGCTTCTACACCCCCGCCGAGGACTACCCTGTCCTTCACCTCACCTGCATCACCCACCGCCGCGATCCCATCTACTCGGCCACCATTGTCGGCAAGCCGCCCCAGGAAGACGCGTGGATGGGTAAAGCCGTCGAGCGCATCTTCCTCCCGCTCTTCCGCCTCACGCTGCCTGAAATTGTCGACATTAACCTGCCCGTCGAAGCCGTCTTCCACAACCTCATGATCGTCTCCATCCGCAAGAGCTACGCCGGCCAGGCCCGCAAAGTCATGAACGGCATCTGGGCCATGGGCCAGGCCATGTTCACCAAATGCATCGTCGTCGTCGACGAGGACTGCGACGTCCAGAACCTCGCCGAAGTCACCCTGCGCGTCGCCAACAACATCGATCCCGAACGCGACATCCAGTTCACCCTCGGCCCCATCGACTCCCTCGACCACGCCTCCCGCCTGCCCAACTACGGCAGCAAGATGGGCATCGACGCTACCCGCAAATGGTCCGCCGAAGGCTTCACCCGCCCCTGGCCGAAGGAAATTGCAATGGACACTGCTACAAAATCCCGCATCGACGCCCTCTGGAAAAAACTCGGCCTCGACGATTAGCCATCGCGGCGGTCGCGCTGCGCGCAAACATGTCCTGCACAGCAGGACCACGGTAGAAGCCGTGGCCTTCAGGCCGCGGAATTCGGGTCGTCAAAAATGAAAAGGGCTTTAGCCCCGGAATCGTCTACCCTGAACCGTGACTCCCATGTTCACCCTTTCCGGCATTCGCGAATTCCATCGCTGGACCCACCTCTGCCTCGGCAGCGCCCTCGACCACCTCGCTACCATCCCCATCGCCGACTACTCCCGCGACGTCCCCGGCTTCGGCTTCTCAAACCTGCGCGCTCAGGTCATCCACATCCTCAACTGCGAAGCCTTCTGGGTGCACACCCTCCGCGCCGCGCCCTTCACCGACGAAGATCCCGCCCGTTTCCCCACCGTCGCCGACGCCCGCGCCTTCGAAAGCAGAGTCAGCTCTCAAACCCTCGACTACCTGTCACGTCTCACCGAGCAGCAACTCAACGCGCCCGCTGCCCTGCACTTCCCCGATGGCGACGTTGCCGTCCGCACGCCGGCCCTCATCCTCCATCACATGCTCACGCACGCCTTCCACCACAAAGGCCAGATCGTCGCCATGTGCCGCCTGCTCGGCCACCCCGCTCCCGATACCGACCTCAACAATTTCGAATGAAAATGCGTTCCCGGCGACAAAACCCCTACTTCTCGATCGCCTGGTTCTGCCGCACGCACCCCGTGTACGTCCGCAGAAAATTGTCCCGCAGCCGCCCGTACTCATCCATCGTCTGGAACTTCCGCGCCCACGCCTGCTGATTCAGAAAGTAGATCGTCGTCGCCACGTGCGTCCGGTCGTCGAACATCAGATACATCCCCAGCACGTTGCCCTCGAGCTTTTGCCGGTCGTTGCCGTGCACCTCAAACCCGTGCAGACCCGCCGGCAGCGCCTCGGCCCGCGTCGGCCCGCCCCGCTCCGACTCCAGAAAATGCAGATTCGCCAGCAGTGTCTGCTTCAGCGCCGCATACTGCCCCGCCGGCAGCAGCTCCGCCTTCACGTTGGCAAAATAATCCGTCAGCGGATACGCGAACATCACCCGCTCTCCTGCCGCCAGATCGATATTGTGCAGCCCGCTCGCCGTCTGCACCGCCCGCGACTCCACCCCCGGCGCCAGCGG
>DATJNE010000169.1:0-9239 GCA_035508305.1 Acidobacteriaceae bacterium
CTACCGGCTGCCTCGATGATACGGGTGGCCGCTGAGGATGGTAAGGGCGCGATAGATCTGTTCGCAGAGGACCACGCGGGCGAGCTCGTGGGCCAGAGTCATGGGGCCGAGGGAGAGATGCTCGGCGGCGCGGCGGCGCGCGGCGGCGGACCAGCCGTCAGCGGGGCCGATGGCGAGGATGAGGAGCTGGCGGCCCTGGTCGCGCTCGCGGCCGAGCCACTGGGCCAGGGCTGCCGAAGAGAGCTGGCGGCCGCGCTCGTCGAGGAGCGTCAGGAGCGGAGCGGTGCGGGTGCGCTCGCGCTCGACGGCGTCCCAGAGAGCGTCTTCGGAGCGGAAGAGGGGAGCTTCCAGGCCGGATTTGCCGGCGCCGGGCAGGAGCGGCGCGATGCGGTCGAGGTAGAGACGGGCGAGGGCGTCGAAGGGGTCGCGGGGACGAGCGCCGACGGCGGCGATCCAGAGCTTCACGGAACCAGTGTAGGACCGTTGCAGTGGTTCACCCAGTCCCTGGGGAAAAGGATGCGGGGAGGGTGGCAGGGCCGAGGGTGCCGGATCGGTGCTTCCACCCTCTCTTCCAGGTCATGGCGCGGGAGGCCTGCTGATTTCCCCTGGGGTTGCGGAGTGGCGAGTGTTGAGCACGTCGCCGCCCATCGAAAGCTGCCCCTGCATCAGCGCGTTTGGGACGAGCACGCCACTCTGAAAGAGCGCGGTGGAAACCATGCTGTTGTTCGCCATGTATTCGGCGAAGTATTCGGGCTGGATGATGTCTGCAAGCTGGACTACCGCCATGACTGTGCCTCGATGGGATGAGATTTTCACATCCAAAGGCTTGCCGACTGGCGGGCTCTGCTCGCGACTGCGAGGGTGCTACATGGTGCGGTAGCGCGACTGCGCTTCAAAGCGCAGTGGCAGGGATCGCAGCGAGTGTCAAGGCTGTTTCTGTAGAAAGACGCTGGCGGATTGTAGTGGACGGTGCGGAATTTATGAAATGCCCTCATCCGATGCTGTCTTCAACGAAGTCGAAGAAGCGATAGCAAAAGGTCCGAAGATCTGCAGCACTAATAGTCGCGATCCAATCTGCCTCAAATGCGGACCCTCCCTTCGGGCGCGGTCCGTCTTCAACCGTGATACTAACGTCGTTAATGCTGCGGCTATCAGAGTCAAACACAATCCTCGCATGGCAAATCGCGTTGCGGAGTCTTTCGAGCAAGACTTTGAGATTTGTGGTGCGATCATGCCGACGATCATCCTTGGAAATACTCCAGCGCGGCCAGCCTTCAGCTATCATCTTGTCGATGGTCACTTTTTCCGCATGTGCAAAGAGCATTTTCTCTCGTGGGAAGACGACCAAACCAAGCAGCGACAGCGTGAGTTGTGTCACTACGTGAACATCGGCCTGTTCCTTCGCGGCGTTCTCTATGAAAGCTAGGTTCCGCCGCGTCCGCTTCGCAAATTCCAGCGCCTCATTGCGAGTGTTTGCTATGTATTCGACCATGTATTTATCGTCAGCCCGTCAATCGGGGTATTGATCGAATAGTTGCTTGCACAGAACGATCCCGTCCCAGTCGGTCGACTTCGGCGTTTCATAAGTTCTGCAAAGCTGCCCAGTCTTGGTATCCAGCGCAAAGAATCCGGACCATGGAAGTCCGACCGCGTTGGCCGGTTCGCGCGGGACTGGTACGAACCGCTGGTAATGTTCCTGATGGCGAGGCTCAGGGGCTGACGGCTTCGATTCATCACACCCGTTTGCCTGTAGCAGAATGAGGAATGTGAAAGCCAGTATCGTTCTCATCGCGGCAAGCAGGACGCTATTAGATCATTCCGAAATGGCGAAGGGCTTGTTCGATGACTGGGCGCTTGTCAGCAGGACAGGGATATTTTGGCTTCGATGGATCGATGCGGTTGGGCGCACTGCGGGTAATCAAACCATGCCTTCTCTTTACGTCTGCGATCCAGCACGTTTTGATCGCGCACCCTGATTGCTTCCGTGAATAGGCCTCTAGCTCTGAATACGTTGCCATGCTTCGACGCCCTCTGCGACCACAAGGTAGCACAAAATCATCGTCCTGTTCGTTCTCAAGCCCGATGTTGACTCCGCTGATTCTCGGGGCCGCTTCGCCGTTCGCAAAATGTTAATCTGCTAACCGCTTGGAGGGTTCAAATGATAAAGAAACACCTGCGCGCCGTTCCGATCTGCCGCAAACCGATAAGATCCGAACTGGCGGACAGAGGAATCGATGGCATTCCCAGTCTGCCGCTCGCAGCGATCATGGATGCTGCGAGCAGAGCGAAACGCCCAAAGTCGATCGACATTCGGAGAAAGGCTCGGCATCGGTAGGCACCTGTGTGGCGATGCGTTATCGGGGCATGACCGAACTTTCTTGTGTTCCCCGATCTTGCCGACGAGGGGCCCCGCGCCGGATGGGCCATTCCTAGGGGGGGTGGGGGTGCATGGTCCGTCATGCTTTCGGACTCGGCGCGCAGTGCTCGCAGTCTCCCAAACGCAGTGCCGACAGGCTCTATGACGTACGCATAACGTACGCGTGACGTACGCGCTCACTCCAGCATCGCTAAGTTGTTGAAAGATTTGGTAGCGCCATCGGGGATCGAACCCGAACTCTCCGCCTTGAGAGGGCGGCGTGTTAACCAATTACACCATGGCGCCAGAAGGCTGGAACCGGTTCGCGGAAGACACCCGAGGCGAACGGCCTTCTCCACTATAACAGGAGCCGCAACGACTGCTGGATGGCGGATCGGGCACGGGAGGCGCACCGATGGATGCGGCGCCGGATGCGGGATGGCGGGAGATCGGACGCGGAGCGGGCGGACCGATTCGGCGCGCCGGGCGTGACAGAATAGGGGTAACCCGCCATGAATCACGAGAACTTCCCTTCCCCTGCTGAGCCATTTGAGGAGAAACCATCGATCGATGCGGAGAGCGCATCGGAGCGAGCGGCTGAAGTGTCGTCCGCGCTGGAAGCGGCGGTGCCGGAACCGCCGGAGACGCAGCCGGAAGAGCCGGCGCGGCCGCAAGCGGAGGCCGAGCCCGCCGAGTCCTTTGCGGAGATGCTGTCGGAGTTCGAGCACGGGCATCACGCGCCAACCGAGAGCCGGCAGGTGGAGGCGACGGTGGTGTCGGTGGCGGCGGATACCGTGTATCTCGACATCGGGTTCAAGGTGGAGGGCGTGCTGCCGCGCGCGGCTTTCGAGAATAACGCGGATGAGGTGAAGGCGGGCGATCGCGTGCACGTCTCGGTGAAGCAGCGGAACGCCGAGGGGTACTACGAGCTGTCGCGGTTCAGGGTGAAGCAGCCGACGGACTGGGCGTCGCTGGAGGCGGCGTTTGCGGAGAAGGCGACGATTGCCGGCACGGTGACCGGGGTGGTGAAGGGCGGGCTCACGGTGGATGTGGGGGTGCGCGCGTTTCTGCCCGGTTCGCGCAGCGGGGCGCGGGATGCGAAAGAGATGGGCGAGCTGGTCGGGCAATCGATCGAAGTGCGCATCACGAAGGTGGACGCGGCGGACGAGGATGTCGTGGTGGACCGGCGCGCGGTGCTGGAGGAGCAGGCGCTGGCCGCGCAGGCGAGCCGGTGGTCGGCCATGGCGGCGGGCGAGGTGCTGGAAGGCAAGGTGCGCAGCCTGATGAGCTACGGGGCGTTTGTGGATCTGGGCGGGATCGACGGATTGCTGCACATCAGCGACATCGCCTGGAGCCGGGTGGAGAAGCCGGAGGATGTGCTGACCCTGGGGCAGGACGTCCGGGTGAAGGTGCTGAAAATCGATGCGGAGACACGGCGGATTTCGCTGGGAATGAAGCAGCTGGAACCGGAGCCATGGGAGAAGGCGGGCGAGAAATATAAGGCGGGCGATCGCGTGCGGGGCACGGTGACGCGGTTGACGGATTTTGGGGCATTCGTGGAACTGGAGCCGGGGATTGAAGGGCTGATCCACGTGTCGGAGATGTCCTGGGTGAAGAAGATCCACAAGCCCAGCGATGTGCTGAAGCCGGGCGACGGGGTGGAGGCGGTGATTCTGGGGGTGCAGCCGGGGGAGCGGCGGATGTCGCTGGGGCTGAAGCAGACGCTGGGGGATCCGTGGGCGGATGCGGCACGAAAGTACGCGGCGGGGTCGGCGGTGGAGGGCCCGGTGACACGGCTGATGAAGTTCGGCGCGTTTGTGCAGGTGGCGGAGGGGGTGGAGGGACTGGTGCACATCTCGGAGATTGTCGCGGACCGGCGTCTGAATCATCCGTCGGATGTGCTGAAGGCGGGGCAGGTGGTACGCGCGCAGGTGCTGGGCATGGACGCGGAGAAGCGGCAGATGAAGCTGAGCATGAAGCAGCTGGTGCCGACCAGTCTGGACGAGTACGTCGCCGAGCACAAGGTGGGCGATGTGGTATCGGGACGCGTGGTGGAGGAGGGGTCGGGACGCGCGGTGGTGGAGCTGGGCCAGGGGATTCGCGCAACGTGTGCCGTGGGGGCGGGCGGAGCGGGTGAGCCGAGCGAGAAGAAGGGACCGGAGAAGGCCGACCTGTCGGCGCTGACGAATATGCTGCAGGCGCGATGGAAGAGCGGCGGAGCTGGATCGGCGAAGACGGAGCCGCTTAAGGCAGGGCAGGTGCGGAGCTTCAGGATTGTGGGGATGGAGGGGGAGATCCGCGTCGAGATGGCGTGAAGGCCGCCGGTGCGGTCACCGGCTGAAGCGATGGGGCGCAAACATCGCGGGGATGGGATGGGGGTCGCCGGTGGCGACGAGGCCGGCGAGGAGTTCTGCGACAATCGGCGCGAATTTGAACCCGTGGCCGGAGAAGCCGGCAGCGAGGACGACCGCGGGGTGCTCGGGGTGGGCGCCAAGGATGAAGTTCTCGTCGGGCGTCATCGTGTAGAGACAGGTTTCGGTGTGGAGAAGGCGGCCGGCGAGGGCCGGGATCGTTGTGGCGAGGCGCTGGCGGATGTTGCGCTCGTCTTCCGGGCGCAGATCGCGGGGAGCGGTTTCCGGGGCGCATTCGATGTTGCTGCCGTGGACGGCGACTTTGAGGCCTTCCGCGTTGGGGCCGGTGAGGGGAAAGCCGTAGAGCATCGGCTCGGCGGCGCCGGTTTCGAACATGTAGACGGGAAAGCGGTCTTCGCGGAAGGCGTCGATGGGCGTGAGCGGCTCGAACCAGAAGACGATCTGGCGGGTGACACGAAGGGGCAGGTGGAGATCGGCGAGCACTTGCGGTGTCCAGGGGCCGGCGGTGAGGACGAGGTGGCCGGCGGTCCAGGTTCCGCGCGCGGTGGTGACGGTGGCGCTGCCGCGGTCGGCGTGCCATGCAGAGACCGGCGTGTCGGGGTGGAGGATTGCGCCGTGGCGCGTGGCCTGACGAAGGAACTGCTCGATGCAGAGCTCGGGATGGAGATAGCCGGCGCGCGGCTCGAGGAGGGCGACGGTGTCGTCGGGGACCCGGAAGGCCGGCCAGCGGCGGCGCAGCTCGGCGGCGGAGAGCATATCGTGCGCGAGGCTGAATTGCCGGGCGCTCCGTGCGCTCCCGGTGACGAGTTTGCCGGAGACAGGGCCGATCATCAGAGCACCGGTGGGGTGGAAGAGCGGCCGGCCGCTGTCGCGCTCGAGCCTCGTCCATAGCTCACGGGCGCGGAGCAGCAGGGGCACGTAGGCGGGGTCTTCGAAATAGGCCTGGCGGAAGATGCGGGAGCGTCCGTGCGACGAGCCGAGATTGTGGGGCGGTGCAGAGGCATCGAAGGCGACGACGCGGAGGCCGCGCTCGGCGAGGGATGCGGCGGTGGCGCTGCCCATGGCGCCGAGGCCGAGGACGATGACATCACAGGTGGAATGCATGGAGCGGATGGCTGATTCTAAACGGCGAGGTTGGCTGGGAGTCGACGCCGCAACCGGCGTTTCGCTGAAGGCGCCAGCCAGAAACCGTTGGCGGGACAGATTGAGCGAACGATGGCGAGCGAAGGACTCTTACCCAAGGCGCCCTTACTAACAGCTTTTCGCTAACATCTCTTCGCTTCCATCACCAGAGGGTCTTCGACTCGGCGAGCATGGCAGCCTCGGTGATGGGGAGCTGGAAGGTGTTGCCAAATTCGAAGCGGGCGTATCCGGCAGGATCGGGCGGCAGGGAACGGATATCGAGGGCTTCGCGGCGGACGACAACGGCGGAGTGCTTGTGGCCGTGGCGGTCGAGGAGGTCATGACCGTGGCGGCGCAGGTCGAAGGCGGCGTCCTGGAGGGTGGTGACGGCGATGCGGACTTCGACGCGGATGCGGTGCTGGTAGGTAGAGAGGGCCAGCTGGATGGAGCGATCGCGGCAGGTGAGGAGGTTGTGGCGGGCGGTGGTCCATGCGGCGTCGGCGCCGTGGTTGGTGGGCTCGGTGGCAAGGAGGGGATGCTGGCGGCGGAGGCGTCCCCAGCGCGGGGAGAGGACGAGAATTTCGTGCGCACCCTCGGCGTATGTGGCGTGAGGGTCGAAGCAGCGGACGAAGCGCTCGGCTTCGGCAGGGGCGGTGACGGTCGCGTCCATGGGAAGATGGGCCCGGAGAGCGGGGCGGGAGCCGTAGGTATTGTAGGGCGCGAGCCGCGGGGAGGCGAAGAGATTTTCAGCGGGGCGGCTGGGCCAGACGGGGCGCCCGGGCGAGCCACGGCCCGGGGAAAGCCGCCTGTTTCGGTGGCTACTCGACGTGGTAATTCGGGGCTTCGCGGGTGATGACGACGTCGTGAACGTGGGATTCGCGGAGGCCGGCCGAGGAGATGCGGACGAATCTGGCTTTGGTCTGCAGATCTTCGATCGTCGCAGCGCCACAGTAGCCCATACCGGAGCGCAAGCCGCCAACGAGCTGGTAGACCATGGCTTCGAGCGCGCCGCGATAGGGGACGCGGCCTTCAATGCCTTCGGGAACAAATTTACCGAGGCGATTGGCTTTGCCGTTCCGCTCGCGCTCGAGGACGCTCTCCGTTCCCGCCGTCGAACTGTCGAGGTCGCGGGAGCTCTGAAAGTAGCGCTCGCCGCCGCCCTGCGCCATGGCAGAGAGCGACCCCATGCCGCGATAGGCCTTAAACGAGCGGCCCTGGTAGAGGATGGTCTCGCCCGGGCTCTCGTCGACGCCGGCAAAGAGGGAGCCAATCATGATGACGCTGGCGCCGGCAGCAATGGCTTTGGTGATGTCGCCGGAGTACTTGATGCCGCCGTCGGCGATGATGGGGACGCCGTGTTTCGAGGCGGCTTTGTACGCTTCGCTGATAGCGGTGATCTGCGGCATGCCGGCGCCGGTGACCATGCGCGTGGTGCAGATGGAGCCAGGGCCGATGCCGACCTTGACGGCGTCGGCGCCCGCATCGATGAGGGCTTCGGCGCCTTCGCGGGTGGCGACGTTGCCGGCGAGGAGATCGACCTGGGGGAAGCGCTTCTTCACTTCCCGGACGGCGTCGAGGACGCGCGAGGAGTGGCCGTGGGCGGAATCGATGGCGAGGACGTCGCAGCGGTTGCGGACCAGCTCGGCGGCACGCTCGAGGAAGTCGCCGGTTGCGCCGATCGCAGCGCCGACGCGAAGACGGCCCTGGGAATCCTTGGAGGCATTGGGGTATTTGAGTTTCTTCTGGATGTCCTTGACGGTGATGAGGCCTTTGAGCTCGTAATTTTCGTCGACGACGAGAAGCTTTTCGACGCGATGCTGGTGAAGGATCTCCTCAGCCTGCTCCAGAGTGGTGCCGACGGGGACGGTGATGAGGTCGGTTTTGGTCATGACCTCGGAGATAGGGATGTCGGTGCGGGTCTCGAAGCGGAGATCGCGGTTGGTGAGGATGCCGACGAGCTTTTTGTTGCGGGTGACGGGGACGCCGGAGATTTTGTAGCGGCGCATGACCTCGAGGGCGTCGGAGATGAGCTGTTCGGGGGCCATGGTGACGGGGTCGACGATCATGCCGGACTCCGAGCGCTTGACCTTGTCGATTTCCCCGGCCTGCTGCTCGATGCTGAGGTTGCGGTGCACGATGCCGAGGCCGCCCTGCTGCGCCATGGCGATGGCCATGCGCGATTCGGTGACGGTGTCCATGGCGGCGGAAAGCAGAGGCGTGGTGAGAGGGATGCGCTTCGTGAGCCGCGTGGCGGTGGAGACCTGGGCTGGCGCAATTTCACTCCAGGCGGGAGTCAGCAGAACGTCATCAAATGTCAGGGCTTCGGGCAGGGGGTGCTCAATCATGATGGAAAGATGCTCGCCGGCCTCGAATGTTTCAGAGTGCTGGTTTGGGCTGGCGGCTTTGGGACATTGTAAAGCAGGGCTGAGCGGAAAAACCGGCAGCGAGCGGCCAGCGGCCGGTGCATCCCGGCCGGACACCGCGAGGATCCAACGGGATGGATAGCGGCGTGCGTTGCTGAGACCAACAGCAACGCGCTAGACTTTGGCGCAAAAGCGATTCTTCGAGGAGGCTCCCATGAGCACAGCTTCGCCCCGGACACAGGCCCCGCTTCACGATCTCGAGGAGTGGGATGAATTCCTGGAAGGCAGGTACAGGGAAGGCAAATCGAAAGAAGAATTTCGGCAATATGACGCTGGGGCGAATCCGGGGGTGGCGGAATTCTACCGGCTGAACCATGAAAATCAGACCGTGGACTACGTGCTGGCGAAGGAGAAGCAGTATTTCGGGCTGTCGAAGGGTATGAAGACGGTTTGGGAGGCGGCGGAGTTCCTGAACACGCTGGTGGACGACAGCGATCCGGACACGGACCTGACGCAGATCGAGCATCTGCTGCAGACGTCAGAGGCGATCCGCGCGGACGGGCATCCGCGCTGGATGGTGCTGGTGGGATTCCTGCACGATCTGGGCAAGTGCCTGTGCCTGTATGGCGAGCCGCAGTGGGGCGTGGTGGGAGACACGTTCCCGGTGGGGTGCGCGTGGTCGCCGGACATCGTGTTTGCGGAGTACTTCGCGAAGAACCCGGACCGGAATGTGCCCCGGTACCAGACGAAGTTCGGCATCTACGAGCCGAATTGCGGCCTGGAACACGTGCACATGTCCTTTGGTCACGACGGCTACATTGCGGAAGTGATGAAGCCGTACCTGCGGGACGAAGCGCTGTACATGCTGCGCTTCCATTCGTTTTACCCCTGGCATCGCCACGGGGCGTACGACTATCTGTGCAACGAGAAGGACCGGTCGATGCTGGAGTGGGTGCTGAAATTCAACCAGTACGATCTCTACTCCAAGGGACACGCGAAACCGAAGGTGAAGGAACTGAAGCCGTA
>DATJNE010000170.1:0-59346 GCA_035508305.1 Acidobacteriaceae bacterium
CGGGAGCTTCTGCCGGATCGTCTGCTCGATCACCCTCGGGCCGGCGAAGCCGATCAGCGCTCCCGGCTCGGCGATGTTCAGGTCGCCCAGCATCGCAAAGCTCGCCGTTACCCCGCCGGTTGTCGGATCGGTCAGCACCGAAATGAACGGCACTCGCGCCTCGTCCAGCCGCGCCAGCGCCGCCGACACCTTGGCCAGCTGCATCAGGCTCACGATGCCTTCCATCATCCTCGCCCCGCCCGAGGCGGCCACCGTGATCAGCGGCACGCGCTCGTCGTGCGCCTTATCAATGGCCCGCGCGATCGTCTCGCCCACCACGGCGCCCATGCTGCCGCCGATGAAGCTGTACTCGATCACGCTCAGCACCACCTTGTGCGGTCCGAGCATGCCCTGCACGTTCACAATGGCATCGGCCAGCCCCGTCTCCTCGCGCGCTTTCGCCAGCCGGTCCTTGTACGGCTTCAGATCGACGAAGTTCAGCGGGTCGGTCGACTTCAGATCGCCGTTCAGCCACTGGTATCCCGGCTCCAGCAGGCTCGCGATCCGTGCCTGCGCGCTGATCCGCCCGTGCCGCCCGCACTTGGGACACACCTGCAGGTTGGCGTCGAGGTCCGCCTTCCAGATCGGCTGGCCGCAGCCCTCGCACTTGATCCACAACCCCTCGGTGCGCACCCGGTTCTCGCCCGACTCGATCTTGTTGTCTTCCCGCCTGAACCACGACATGCGCAACTCTCCGAAACGGGCTGGATGGCCCCGGACAACAGCTTACCGTGCCGGCGTCCTCCAGGAACAGCGCCCGCACCCGGAAGGGAAGCGCCGCGTCCAACTAACCGGCTACCGGCGCCGCTGGCCGCTGCTTCCTTCGTCCGGAACCGGACGCTGTCCGCCTGCGTATAGTTCATTTAGTTCATTGTTGCCTGGCGGGAGGTGCACACCATGTTCTGCAGCGCATGCGGCCAGCCCATCGATCCTTATCAGCCCTATTGCCCGCGCTGCGGGCGCCAGGTCATCCCCATCACCACGCCCACGCCGCCCCCCTGGGTCTGGACCCGCGTCCATCGCCACGTCCACACCCTCGGCATCCTCTGGATCGCCTACGCCGGCCTCACCATGATGAGCTGGCTCGTCGCTGTCGGCGTCCTCTCCGGTGTCTTCCACGACTGGGGCGTCCCCTTCGGCCACGGATTCGACGGCTTCTACAGCTTCCCGTTCGCGCACTTCCCGTTCCTGGTGCCGATCATCACCGTTGTCCTCGCCGGCCGCGCCGTGCTCTGCCTCATCACCGGCATCGCGCTCCTGCGCCGCGCCTCCTGGGCTCGCGTCCTGGCCATCGTCACCGCGTTTTTGACGCTGATCCGGCCGTTCCTCGGCACCGCGCTCGCCATCTACACCCTCTGGGTACTTTTGCCCGGCGCCTCCGGCCAGGAATACGATCAGATCGCAGCGCCCAGCCTACAATAACCGCATGGAATTCCCCATCAGCCGGATGCGGCGCCTGCGCCGCACCGAGCCTCTGCGCGCTCTGGTCCGCGAGACGCATCTGGAGCCCCGCGCGCTGATTTTGCCGCTTTTTCTTTGTCCCGGCCAGGGCGTCCGCAAGCCCGTCGACTCGATGCCCGGGGTCTTCAACCTCTCCATCGACGAGGCGGTGAAGGAAGCCGAGTCCGCTGCCTCGTTCGGTATCGGCGGCCTGCTGCTCTTCGGCCTCCCGGAGACGAAAGACGAGCAGGCCAGCGGAGCCTGGGACGACAACGGCATTGTCCAGCAGGGCCTGCGCGCCCTGAAGCAGTCGAGTGCCGCGAAGAAGCTGATCCTGATCGCCGACGTCTGCCTTTGCGAGTACACCTCGCACGGCCACTGCGGCATCGTGAAGAAGTCTGGCGACGAATACGAGATCGAAAACGACTCCTCGCTGGAGCTGCTGGCGAAGACCGGCGTCTCGCTGGCTCGTGCCGGAGCCGACGTCGTCGCGCCCAGCGACATGATGGACGGACGCGTCGCCGCCATCCGTGACGAGCTGGATGAGGAGGGCCTCGAACAGACGCCGATCCTCTCCTACGCTTCGAAATTTGCGTCCGCGTTCTACGGGCCCTTCCGCGAGGCGGCCGACTCGGCTCCGCAGTTCGGCGACCGGCGCAGCTATCAGATGGACGGCGCGAACCTGCGCGAGGCGATGCGCGAGATCGACCTCGACCTCGGCGAAGGCGCCGACATGATCCTGATGAAGCCGGCCATGCCCTATCTCGACGTCATCCGCGCCGCCCGCGAGCGCTTCGATGTGCCCGTCGGCGCTTACCAGGTTTCGGGCGAGTACTCGATGCTGCAGGCGGCTTTCGCGAAGGGCTGGCTTGAGCCGCAGCGCGCCATGCTGGAATCGCTGCTCTCGATTCGCCGCGCCGGAGCGGGCTTCATCGTCACCTACTTCGCGCAGGAAGCGGCGAAAGTGCTGGGGTAGCGGTTAAGCCCGATCCAGCTCGGCAAACAGCTCGCTTAAGACGACCCGAATCGGTGTGCCGGGTACCAGGAAAACTCCACCGTCCGGCTCCTGGAGACCTGTTCTTGAACAAACGTAGCCCTTGCGCAGCCCGGGATCGATGATCCAGACATGTTCGGTTCTGAAGTCGAAATAGTCGTCTACCCGCTGTTGCATTTTGCGGAGCGTGTCCTTCGGCGAGAGAATCTCGATGCAGATCAGCGGCGGATGCGTGACTACCTGCTCCTTAGGACTCTCGCTGCGCATCACGCAGACATCCGGAACGCGAACCTTCCGCGACCCGAGCCGAACCCGCTGTTCCGGCGAAACGCGGGTCCGCCATGTCTCACGGTTGTCGTAGAACAACCGGAAAAGCAGTCCCTGCAGGAAAGAATGATCAAACTCGCCCACATTTCTCTCCTCGATTTCACCATCGATGTAGTCGCAGTCCGGCCTATAGTTGGTCGCCAGATAGTCTTTCAGCGAAACACGAATCGGCTCAGGAACGGCACTCATATCTTCAGTATCGCGCTGTCTGGCGCTAAATTACGGGAAAATCGCTGCCGCGAATCCCGACCCCTTCCCGGCGCATCTTGCGTTGAGAGCGCCTGCGTACAATTGAATCTTTGGGGCATATGCAGGGGCGCAAAGCCCCGCCCCGTCAAAGCTTCATTCACCCCTGAACGGAGTCATCCTTGGCAGATACGATTTACGACATAGCCATTCTCGGCGGCGGGCCCGCCGGATACACCGCGGCCATCCGCGCCGGACAGTACGGCCTCAGGGTCGCGCTCATCGAAAAGTCGGAAAAACTGGGCGGAACCTGCCTCCACGTGGGCTGCATTCCCACCAAGTCGCTGCTCTTTA
Organism: Acidobacteriaceae bacterium; assembly: GCA_035508305.1. Classification (GTDB taxonomy): domain Bacteria; phylum Acidobacteriota; class Terriglobia; order Terriglobales; family Acidobacteriaceae; genus Palsa-343. Next base: position 3,341 of record DATJNE010000170.1, read on the forward strand.
ACGCCGAGATCTACGACCACCTGAAGCACGCGAAGGAGTACGGCATCGACGGCCTCGGCGAAGGCCAGGTGAACTGGCAGACGGTGCTCGATCGCAAGAACCAGATCATCACGAAGCATGTCAAAGGCCTCGACTTCCTGATGCGCAAGAACAAGGTCGCCGTCATCTCCGGATTCGGCAAGCTGACCGGCCCGGCGAAGAACGGCGTCTTCACCGTTTCTGTCGATGGCAAGGGTGCGCCGAGCGTGCAGGCGAAGAACGTCATCCTGGCCACCGGCTCCGACGCGAAGATGCTGCCCGGGTTGAAGGCCGACGAGGCGATCCTCACCAACATCGAGATCCTCTCGCTCAAACAAATCCCCCAATCGCTGGCCATCATTGGCGCCGGGGCGGTGGGCGTGGAGTTCGGCTCGATCTTCCGCAGCTTCGGCGCCGAGATCAGCATCATCGAGTTCCTGCCGCGCGTGGTTCCGAATGAAGACGAAGAGGTCAGCAAGGAGCTGACGCGCGCCTTCAAAAAGCGCGGCATCGACATCAACGTCGGCGCGAAAGTCGAAACCGTCGAAAAAACCAGGACGGGCGCGAAAGTGACCTTCACCGCTTCCGACGGCAAGAAGGTCGAGAAGGAAGCCGAGAAAGTTCTTGTTGCTGTGGGTCGCGCGCCGCGTACCGAAGGCATCGGCCTCGAGACCACAAAGATCAAACCCGAGCGTGGATTTATCAAGGTCAACGAGTGGATGCAGACCGACGAGCCGGGCATCTACGCCATTGGCGACATCGTCGCCGGCCTCCCGCAGTTGGCGCACGTGGGCGCGATGGCCGGGATGGTGGTCGCGGCGAAGGTTGCCGGCAAATATGCACGGCCCGTCCGGCGCGAACGCATTCCCGCCTGCACCTACACCGAGCCGCAGATCGGCAGTGTGGGCCTGACCGAAGCCCAGGCCAAAGAGAAGGGCTACACGGTGAAGGTGGGCAAATTCCCGTTCTCGGCCAATTCCAAAGCCTCGATCGTCGATTCGCACGAAGGCTTCGTCAAGGTCGTCGCCGATGCAAAGTACGAAGAGATTCTCGGTGTCCACATCATTGGCCCCCAGGCGACGGAGCTGATCGCCGAAGCGGTGACAGCGATGGAACTGGAAGCCACCGTCGACGAGATGATGTTCACGATTCACGCCCATCCGACCCTCGCTGAAGCGATGCTCGATGGATTCGGCAGCGTGGAGGGCATGGCGATCAACGTCTGAGAGCAGCTAAGAACCAGTTAGCGATGAAACGGTCAGCGAAAAAGCGGTCAGCGGAAGGTGGCTCCATGAGCCATCGCGCGGTGCTTCACCTCTCGGATGAAGGTTACGCAGTGGGTTGTCCAGCGTTGCCCGGTTGCTGGTCACAGGGCGCGACACGCGAAGAGGCACTAAGAGATATTCGCAGAGCTATCCGCGAACATCGGATCGCGCAACGCATCCACCGCAGCTGAAAGCAATGATCCTCAACCTGCTCCAGTTCGGCCGTGTTCCTTACGCCGAGGGTCTCGACCTCCAGAAGGCGCTCGTCGAAGCGCGCTACGAAGACCGCATCGGCAATACTCTGGTCCTGCTGGAGCATCCACCGGTGCTCACCCTCGGGCGCAACGCCAGCCGCGCCAACATTCTCGCCAGCGACGAGTTCCTCGCCTACCGCGGCGTCGAGGTCCACGAGATCAACCGCGGCGGCGATGTGACGTATCACGGCCCGGGCCAGCTGGTGGGCTATCCTATCTTCGACCTGCGCAGCTTCACCCCGCGCCTCGGCGCTGTTGAATTTGTCCGCCAGATTGAAGAAGCCCTCATCCGCGCCTGCAGCGACTTCGGTGTGATCACCACACGCGTCGCAGGCCGAACGGGAGTCTGGAGCCCTGCGGGCGGCAGCGTTTTGGAAAGGAAGATTGCTGCCATAGGGGTCCACATTGCGCGCGGCATCACCTCGCATGGCTTCGCGTTCAACGTGAACCCCGACCTGCGCGACTTTCAGCTCATCGTGCCCTGCGGCATTGCCGACCGCGAGGTCACCAGCCTCGAGCGCGAAGCCGATCCGCCCCCCTCGATGGAGGCCGTGGGCAACGCGGTCGCGCGCCAGTTCGGCCACGTCTTTCACTCGCAGGTGCTCGCGGTGGAATCGCTGTCCGACCTGTTGCCGGAACTGGCTCCCGCGGGCGCCGAACCTACTGCTTAATTGGACGCGGCAGGCTCAAACTCCTTATTCATCCAGGTCCTCATGGCATTCGCGTTCTCCTGCCGGCCGAGAAAATCGCGGACCAGCTCCGCTGCAGGCTTCGTCGCGCCCGGCTCCAGCACCGTGCGCCGATAGCGCATGGCCGTCGGCCCATCGAGCAGATCCCTGCTGTTGAACTGCGAGAAGAAATCCAGCGCAATCACCTTATCCAGAACGTACGTGTAGTAGTTCGACGCGTAACCCGCCAGGTGCGTGAAGCTGGCGTACATATGGTCGCCGTCCACCCACTGATAGGGGCGGAAACGCTCGGCATCTTCCCGATAAAGCGCGTCGAACTGGATCTTCGCCGGATCCTGGTCGTGCAGCTGCAGCGCGAATGTGGAATAAAGCACCTGGCTGCGCCAGTCCCCAGCCCTGCCAAACGCGGCCGCCTGATTCATCCGCGCAATCACCGACGCCGGCAGGACCTCGCCGGTCTGATACTGCCGAGCGAACGACTGCAGGATGGCCGGATCGTGGAAAAACTCCTCAAGCATCTGCGAGGGCGCCTCAATAAAGTCGCCTTCCACGTTGAACGACCCCTCGCCCGACCACCGGCCCTGGCTGCCGAGCACGTAGTGCATCAGGTGCCCGAACTCGTGAAAGAAGGTCACCACATCGGAGTACTGCATCAGGCCCGGATCGCCCGGCTGGCCGCCAGGGAAGTTGCAGATCAGCGCGGCCTCAGGCAACTGGGTCTTGCCGATGCCCGGCACGATGGGGAAATTCGCGAACCACTTGTATTTGCCGGTACGCGGATGCATGTCGAGGTAAATGCGGCCGACCGTCTTTCCCTGGTCCTCGACGTCAAAAGCTGCGACGCTCGGGTCCCACACGTTCGCATGCGGCGCCGCCTTGAACGCAACATGGAAGAGGCGCGCCGCAGTGGTCAGAACGCCGGTCTCCACCCCCGCGTAAGAGAAGTACGGCCGCACCGACTGCGAGTCGAAATGGTAGGTCGCGCGCCTGTATTGCTCATACCAGTACGCCGAGTCAGAAAACGAGATGATTACTCCGGGCTGCCGCTTTTCGGCAAACGCATGCAGCAGCGCAAGCTCCCGCTGCGCCGGCTCCGCTGTAACCTGGTCGACCTGATCGAGAAGCTTCTGAACGTTCGCAGCCGAGCCGATCATTTGATCGGCCGTGGCCAGATCGGCATAGGTTTTGTATCCGAGCGTCTGAGCCAGCTGCTCGCGCGTCGTCAGCAGATCGCGGAGTACCTGTTCGTTGGCCGGATACGCCACGCCGTTGCTGGCCAGAAACATCCTGCGGCGCAGGGCGGCGTTCTTTGCGTAGGTCATCACCGGGTAGGAATCGGGAAAATCCGTCGTGAGGGTGACGATGCCTTTCGCGTCGGGCTTGTGGCTGGCAAGATAGTCGGCCGGCAGGCCGTCCAGTTCTGCTGGAGCCGCCTGAATTTTGCGCACATCGTTATCGATGTTGTGCTGAAACGCCAGTTGGAGGGCCGTGATGCGGTCCTGCAGCTGGCGGATCTGCTGCCGTGTCGCGGCGTCGCGATCCACGCCCGCCAGTCGGTACTCCAGCAGCGACCGGTCGAGATAGTGGCGGGTTGCTGGATCGAGTCCGGTGGTCCCAAGGGCGGCGACCGCCTGATACACCCGCTGGTTCAGGTTGAAGTCCGTCGCGGCGGAAGAGATCTTCTGCACCAGCGCCTGGGCCTTGTCGCGCAGCGGCGCAGTGCTGCCCACTTCAGAAAGCAGGTACGCCTCCTGGCTGGCCATTGCGAGGTGATTGTAGGCCGCGTCGTAGGGAACGAGTGTGTTCTCCACCGTGTGCGCTCCCTGCACGCCGCCGATCTGCGCGACCGCCTGCTGCTCGGCCTGGAGGTGGTCGTTCACCCAGCTTTCCAGCGCCGAGGGCGAAGTTCCACTGTACCAGGCATGCGTGGCATCGGACGCGGTCGGCGTTTGTGCGGGGACCTGGACGGCGAGGCCCAGAACGAGCGCTGCGGTGGCAAACAGCCGGTCCTGATTCTTCATGGATTCTCCGTGAGGGGGCGTCCATGACTGTACCGCACTCTGCCTCCTGAAACGACTTCTCGTGCGGATTTATAATCGATTTTTGCGCCGAACCACCCACCGCTGCAGCCCGTCTGCACGCCTCAAGCCTTGTCCGAGCGGAGAAAAACGTCCATGCCAACTGAAGTTCTGATGCCCCAGATGGGCGAGTCGATTTTCGAGGGCACGATCACGAAGTGGCTCAAGAAGCCCGGCGACACCGTGCAGCGCGATGAGCCGCTCTTCGAAATCTCTACGGACAAAGTCGACGCCGAGATTCCTTCTCCTGCCGCCGGAGTGCTCACCGAGATCCGCGCGCAGGAAGGCTCGACCGTGCAGGTCAATGCGGTGGTCGGTGTGATCGGCGATGGAGCATCGGCGGCCGCCGGCGCAGCGGCTGCTCCCCCTGCGCCCAAAGCCGACGCTCCAAAGAGCGAACCCGCTCCGCCTCCCTCCGCGCCCCCCGCCGCGGCGAAACCGGGCGCGGGACCGCGCCAGGACGTCATCATGCCGCAGATGGGCGAGTCGATCTTCGAAGGTACGATCACGAAGTGGCTGAAGAACGTCGGCGACACCGTGCAGCGCGACGAGCCGCTCTTCGAGATCTCGACCGACAAGGTCGACGCCGAGATCCCGTCGCCCGCCACCGGGGTTCTCACTGAGATCAAAATTCCGGCCGGGCAGACGGCGCAGATCAATACCGTCGTCGCGGTGATCGGGGGCGCCGGGGAAGCAGCCGCTCCTGCGCCGGCCGCTGCCACGCCTGCTCCCGCAGTCAGCGCTCCGCCCGTCCAGGCGGTCGCGGCATCGGAAGCGGACAACGTGCGCTCCTCGCCCCTGGTGCGGAAGATCGCGCGCGAGAACAACGTCAACCTCAGCGCGGTGCCCGGCACCGGCGCCGGTGGACGCGTCACCAAGGAAGACATCCTGGCCTGGATCGAGAAAGGCGCGGCGCCGGCTCCTTCCGCTTCCGCAGCCCGGCCCGCGACGCCGCCTCCGGCTGCCGCTCCCATCCCCGGCGAACTCGTTCCCCTAACCCGGATGCGCTCGATTATCGCGCAGCGCATGGTCGAGTCGAAGCGCACCAGCCCGCACGTGCACACCGTGTTCAGGATCGACTTCACGCGCATCGTCAAAATTCGCGAGAAGGAAAAGAACAAGTACGCGCAGCGCAACGGCGTGAAGCTCACCTACATGCCGTTCATCACGCGTGCCGTCATCGCCACGCTGCGCAAAATGCCGATCGTAAATGCCTCGATGGAAGGTGACGCGATCCGCTACCACCAGCACATCAACATCGGCATCGCGGTCGCGCTCGAGTGGGGGCTGATCGTGCCGGTCATCAAAGAAGCGGAAGAGAAAAACTTCCTCGGCATCGCCCGCGCCATCGCCGATCTGGCCGAGCGCGCGCGCGGCAAGAAGCTCAAGCCGGATGAAGTCGGCTCCGGCACCTTCACCATCACCAATCCTGGCATCTTCGGCGAACAGTTCGGCATGCCGATCATCAATCAGCCGGAGAGCGCCATTCTCGGCGTTGGCGGCCTCTTCAAAGAACCGGCCGTCGTCACCAGCGAAGACGGCACCGACTCCATCGCGATCCGGCACTTCCTCCACCTCACGCTCGGTTTCGATCACCGCATCATCGATGGCGCCGACGCGGGCAGGTTCATGGCAGAGGTGAAGAAATACCTGGAAGGCTGGAACGAAGACATCGGCTGAGGGCGCCGAACAATTTCAACCCGTTACTTTTGGACCGTATCAACGTCGGAAATAGGCAAAGGAGTTTTCGCTTATTCTTCGAAGCAGCACTGTGGTAGAGTTTCACATCGGATGGAGTGAGAATCGGGTATGGCAGACCGTAAACAATTCGAGAATGTTCCTGCGCCAGATGAGGAGCTGAATCGGCTACTCGATGAGTCGCGCGAAAAGGTAGTCACGGAAGAGGAGTTACAGGAGCAGCGAATTAGCTTTGCATTTGGAAATGCCCCCTTCAGTTCGGAGCGCATCACGCGAGAGAGCGTGCGCATAGCTTCGCGTCACATTAGATTGATGCATCCGTAAGTGAACGCAGCCTCTAAAGGAAGACCCACAGAGGTACCGTGTCTGTTCGCGAGAAAGACAATCCCGCACTGTTCACGCGAATTCAGGAACAGAATCTGCTGCGGCAGTACGACCTGCTGTCGAACTGCGTCGAAATCGGCCTAGGGAAGGGAATTGAGGCCTTCGACAAGTACACCCTCTGGTCATTGAACCATGCGGCGGTTTCCAACATTGCCCAATTTGGCGGCCGCTACCGTGAAGACCCGATCTATGTGGGACGTCATTTTCCGCCACACTTTAAAGACGTTCCCAACTACATGGATCGGTCCTTCTCCATGATCCATGAGAACTGGACCACAGTCGATCACCCAACTTTGCTTCCAGCATTTGCATTGTGGCGATTGAACTGGATACATCCGTTCGTCGAGGGGAATGGGAGAACGGCCCGGGCAGCCTGCTATTACCTCATCTGCATGAAACACGGTTCACTTTTGCCGGGTAAGAAAACCGTGCCCGAGAGAATCCGCGAAACGCGACCAGAATACTATGCAGCTCTCTCTGCTGCAGATCGGGCATGGGATCAAGGTCAGCTGAATGTTTCTCAGTTGGCCGAATATCTGGCAGAGCTCCTCAAAGCCCAATTGGGCGATGCAATTCGATGATTGCGAAGCTGTGATGAGACGTCGCAACACTAAAGCAGCGCCTGCGCCTCCAACACGCGCTCGACGGCTTCTTCCGGCGTTTTTCCCACCGCGGAAAGGTGCCCCATCTTCCGCCCCTTACGCGGCTGATGCTTTTCGTAGAGATGCACACGCACGCCGGGAACGGCCAGCGCGCGATCGAAGTGCGGGGTATGACCACCCCCGCGAGCTTCGCTCGCCGGGGACCCCGGGGGATGATCGAGCCACAGATCGCCCAGCAGATTCGCAATCGCCGCCGGCTGCACCACCGAGACGTCACCCAGGGGCAGATCGCAGACCGCGCGCACATGCTGCTCGAACTGGCTGGTAACGCAGGCGCGTTCGCTGGCGTGATAACTGTTGTGCGGCCGCGGCGCGAGTTCGTTGACGAGGAGTTCGCCGTCCTTCGTGAGAAACATCTCGACAGCCAGCAGGCCCTCGAGGGTGAAAGAGTCGGCGATCTCGCAGGCCAGCTTCTGCGCGCGCGCTTCGATGGCGGAGGAGAGGAGCGACGGAATCACGCTCCAGACCAGAATCTGCCGCTCATGATGATTGGTCGCCGAGGGGAAGCTCTTCGTCTCGCCGCGCGGCGAGCGCGCCACCATGACAGAAATTTCGCGATCCAGTTCCAGCGCCTGCTCGGCGACGCAGGGTTGCTGGCCGAGCAGACGCCAGGCGTCGGCGGCCCTCGTCTCGTCGCCGAAACCGATCTTCACCTGGCTGCGGCCGTCGTATCCGCCTTGAGCACTCTTCACAAAGCAGCGGCCGCCCAGCGTGGCGACGGCGTCGGTCAGATCCTGTTCCGAGCGCACCGGGTGCCACGGGCCCAGCGGAAATCCGCGCTCGCGCAGCCACTGTTTCTGGCGGATGCGATTCTGAATCACGTGCAGCAATTCAGCAGACGGACGAACCGGTGCATGCCGGCCGGCGGCTTCGAGACTCGCGATGGACACCTGCTCGATCTCCAGCGTGACCACATCGCAGCCGCGCGCCAGATCGGCGGCGGCACGCGCATCGTCCCAGGCGCCTTCAAAACATGCATCGACGACGAACCGCGCCGGACAGGAGGGGTCCGGATCCATCACCTGGATGCGATACCCGAGCGAACGCCCCGCCATCGCGACCATGCGGCCGAGCTGTCCACCGCCCAGAATGCCGATGGTCGCACCGGGAAGGATCGCCGTCATTCGGGAAGACCCTGCGCGAGCACTTCTTTCGTGCGAGCCTCGCGCCAGGTGCGCAGGCGCTCGCGCAGCTCCGCATCGGTCGTGGCAAGAATCTCCACCGCCAGCAGGCCGGCATTCGCCGCGCCGGGCTTGCCGATAGCGAGCGTCCCCACCGGCACGCCTTTCGGCATCTGCGCAATGGAGAGCAGGGAGTCGACTCCCTGCAGCATCGTCGCCGGAATGGGCACGCCCAGCACCGGCACGAGAGTCTTCGCCGCCAGCATGCCCGGCAGATGCGCCGAGCCGCCCGCTCCGGCAATGATCACGCGCAGGCCGCGCGCTTCCGCCTGCGATGCATATTCAAACAGCAGGTCCGGGGTGCGATGCGCCGACACAACGCGCGCTTCATGAGGAACAGAAAACTCGCGCAGGATTTCAACGGCCGGCGCGAGCGTCTCGTAATCGCTCTTCGAGCCCATCACGACGCCAACCAGAGGGTTCTCTTTCATCGAGGTCGATTCTAGAGCATTCGCCAGCTCACTTGCGCCGCAGGTAATCCACGATGAGCTGGATGAGCGTCACCAGTCCACCGATCGCGAGCACAAATCCTCTCGCGTTCTGAAAGCGCTCCTCGTGTTGCGTCACGCGTTGCTCGATCGCGCCGATGCGTCCGGCGTTGCCGTCACCGACGAGGGTCGTCATCTGGTTTTTGAGAACCGAGAGATCGGCAAGCACCTGTGCTTCAAATTCTGTCATGGTCCCTTTTCCTGTCATTCCCTGGTGTGGCGCGGTTGCGCGCAGCGGGCGCCGGCGCGGCAGCCGCAGCCCCCGCGATCCGAAGCCGCCGTTACGAGCCAGCCAGCGGCAGATTGACGAAGACCGCGCTCGAGAAGCGAGAGTAGTTGGGCGGCGTGGATCCGTCGTACATGCGAATGTAGTACTGCTCCATCGCGGCCTGGCGCGGGACCGTGAAGTTGGCCACCGGCGAGCGCAGCACAAGATCCGGCCCTGGGCCGGGTGTGAACGACCAGTCGCGCCGGCGCACTTCGAAGCCACCGCCGGCCGGCGCGGTAACGCCCGCCGCGATCTGAATCTGGCTCCCGTTGATGGAGGTGACGGCCAGCGCATTGAGGCTGGCGAGCGGGGTTGCCGTTTCCGGCTGCTGCGGCAGCCACGCGTCGGCCGGCACCGTCGCCGATGTTTTGATGGCGATCTCGTCGGCCCAGTCGTTTGCGAACGCGATGGTGTATTTCGTCAGATTCGGCGACGCGCTGGCCAGGTCGATCTGCACTTCACGCACAACCAGACTGGCGGTGAGACCCGCTGAAGCCGATGCCACGGCGAGCACATCTCCCGGCCATACGTCGCCCTGCTCATCCGCGTTCCACTCGGTGTACTTGCCGGCCCATGCCGCTGCGCGGCTCGTGGACACGGCGAGAATCGCGCTGGCCGCATTCTCGCAGTCTGCCGAACTGCGCGGCACGGGGCGAAGAACCGAACCCATCCAGCACGCGGTGCCCGGCAGTTTGCCGCCGTTGCTTTCCGCCGTGATGCTGCCGGCGTTCGCGAGGCGGGCCACCGAGCGGCGGCTGGTCCGGTAGGAGACGGCGATCACTTCGCCGGCCTGGGGCGTGCTCGCCGGATAGAAGCGCAGCTTTCCCGTCCGCTCGATCGCGCAGTCCGCGCCCTGGGCCGTGGTTCCCAGGCGGCGCACCATCGGGGCGCCACTGGGCGGCGTGCTGGTCACCCAGACCGGTCCCTGCTGCTCGATGGTGACGTTGCCGATGCTGCACTGCAGGTAACCCGCGTTGAGCGGCGCGAACAGGCACCAGGGCGCCGGAGACGTGGTGAAGTTGCCGGAGTAGAGCACCGTTGGCGTTCCCGCGATGCCGTTGGTGGTGTCCTGCACTTCGAACACGATGCTCGCGACTGCCGGCAGCAGAGTCCCGCCGAACAGTTCCAGCCCGTTGTCGGTGCCCACCGCGTAGTACGCCTGCAGCAGCCGCTGGATATCGCTGGCATAGAAACGTAACCGCAGCGTGTACAAATGTCCGGCGACCGGATTGAAGCTGCTGCCCGCCACGGCGCCGTTCACCAGCGGAGCAATCGCCGTCGCGCCGTTCGCCTGGCTGATCTGAAAGCCGGCGATGCAGGCGGCCGCTGTGGTCTGCCCCGCGCCGAAAAAGCCGTTCAGAATGCCGGAGGTGTTTTGTCCGAACTGGACCCCGCCGACTTCGATCACCAGACCCCCGCCCAGCTCCAGGTTTGAGATGGCAGAAAGCACGGTCGTGCCGATCGGACTACCCCCGCCGCCGCAGGTCAGGCCGGCCGATGTCAGCGACAGCGCCGAGCCCGGGTCGTCGACGTTCCAGATTTGCGTGTTGATTGCCGGGCCCTGAAAGTTGTCGCTCACCGGTTTCGCTTTGGACGGCGCCGGCATCCATGGCTTCTCGGTCAGGTCGAACAGGACGGTCGTGCCGTCTCCCTGAAAGTACTCGGTGACGTAGGCGCTGGGTTCGGTCTCTCCGCAAATGGTTACATCGTTGGCCAGAGCTTTAACTCGCGACAGCGTAAGCCCGCTGAGGTTCAGCGTGCCCTGGGACTCGCTGAGGGCATGCGTCACGTTGCCCACGGGTGTCAGCGTCAGCGTGCCATTCATCAGCAGGTAAGCGCTGCGCACCATCGCCGCCAGCTCTCCGGCATTTTCCGACCAGGAGCTGCCGTCGCTCGTCTGGAATTCCGACACGCTGAGGTTTGCCTGGGCCAGCGCAGCCGTGACGCTTTGCAGATCCAGAACCGCGAGCATGGCCTGCAACGCCTGTCCGCTGGACGCTCCACAGATGGGAGCCAGCTGCGGAAGGCTTTGGCGATCGAGCAGAAACTCGTCGCTGATGGCCGACACCGCCAGACGGTAGACAGCGCCCTCGATTCCCTGGCCGGCCAGTTCCGCGGCCGGTTCGGTGGCGACGTATCCGGTAAAGAGCATTGTGCCGCTGTCGTCCAGGACGACGATGCGGCCGTTGCGCGCCGGGCTCGCCAGCCCCGCAGCCGGAAACAGTGTGACTTCGCAGATGACAGGCTGGTTGAGCCTGCGCAGGATGCGGAACGGCTCACCCTTCACGATCGAGCTTGTGTAATCGACCGGGCCGTTGCCGTCGTAATTATCGATGGTGAGTTTCACGTGGACCTCCTCGTCAGATCAGCGTCGCCGGGCTGGGCAGGAACGTCCGGAAGCAGACGACCTGCTCGCCATCGTTCACGTCGGTGACGGGCAGGGCGCGAAACATTGCGCTGAGCGCGATGCGTTCCAGCGGCGGAGCCAGCGCCGTTGAGGCCTCCGCGGGGCCGGCCATCGACTGCAGCCGCGGATAGTGATACAGAACGCGCTCGCCCTGCTGGCCGTCCACGACAAACAGCGCCGACCACTCCTGAAAGAAGCTGCCGCCCTCGCGATCCACAAAACCGGAGATGGGCTGCACGCGCATGGTCGCCGAGGGAACACCGGCGATCAGCGGTTGTGCAAGCTGCAGCCCGGTCGATGAACTCGATGCCACGCGGGCGACATTGAAGGACACGCGCCGAATATAGTCCGGGTCGTTATTCACCGCGCAGGCGCTGCTCACACAGGCGGCATACACTGCACTGCCGACGAAGCCCGTCTGTCCCACATAGTCCACATCGACGCTGACCAGCGAACCTGCGGCAAATCCGGCGGCGTCGGAGGGCGCCATGGCCAGGAAAGTCGCGGTTGAGCCCGCCGTCAGGTTCACTGCCGGAACGCCCTTGCACCCGGATCCGTTGGGCGCCCCGCCGGCAGCCGGCACGATCAGGTTCATGTGCTGCGACCCGGCTGCGAGGGCCATGGAGAGTTTGCTCCATGCTTTGAAGCGCAGCGAAACCGTGGCATCGACCGTCTCGCGCACCTGGAACTGCGTCGTACCCGGGCTGCCAGTCACAAGCTCCCCGAATTTGCTCGTCGATTTGCGGGTGAAGTCTTCGATCCATCCCAGGTCGATCCAGGGCGCCGGCGGCGCACTGGTGGCGAACCGGCCATTGACCGAGGGATCGAAGAGCGTCGGCACGCGATGAATGCGGTCCACCGGCGCGAAGTAGGCGCGCACCGACCTTCCGGTCGGCGGCAAGGCGGGCAAAAGTGTCGCAGGCGTGCTCATTGTTCCCCCTGTTCCTGAAAGGCGAAGACTGTGACCTTCACAGCGCGGCTGAGGCGATCGCGCAGCGTGACGAGAGGGCCAAACTCAGGCTCCGACCAGAACACCATCGTCTCCATCGCAACCGCAGGGTTCTGTGTGTAGTTCATCTTTTGTGCCGAGTACGGATACAGAAGCTGCAACACCTCGTAGTCCATCTCTTCCAGCGCGCGGCCGCGATCGAGCCCGGCGTTGGTCTCGGTTCCCGCGGTCGCGTAGTGGATCTCGCAGGTCATTTGCGCCAGGATGGCGGGCAGCTGCACGTCGGCCTGCAGGCCCGTCCAGCTCAGGGCGAAGGCATCGAGCAGCGGCTGCGCCATGGGCGCTTCGGCTTCGCTCACCAGGATGCCGGGGCGCGTCACCGCTCGCAGGCTCATGGTGCGGCTCGGATTGAGAGTCGCCAGCCGGCTGCGCAGCGTGATGTAGAACGTATCTTTTGCGTTTTGCATAAGTCACCTCAGGGAGAGCTCAGAGACCCAGGGCTCGGAGCTCGGAAACAGGACGCGGCCCGATGTTGTGATGGAGGGACGGAATCCCCGAAGACCGGCCTTCCATACGAGGAACCGGTTCACATCCTCTCTGCATGCGCAGCTCTGAGCCCTGCGCTCTGAGCTCTGTCGCTACACCGGCCATTCGCCGCTCGCTTCCTGGAGCAGCAGGCGATACAAATACGCCTGTCCCTGGCTCTCCGACGCCGAGACGGCCTCGATGAGAAACAGCTTGCCCGCGACGACGACGCCGCTGGCCATGGTGAACAACGCCTCGGCGGAGGCCAGCTGCAGCTGACTCACCTGCGCGGCAACCGCATCGGCGGAGATCAGCAGTTCGTACTTCGGCAGCTGGCTGTCCTGCATCGCGACGCGCGCCTTGCGAAAGACGACCGGCGCCAGCGCCAGCGACAGAAAGCCCGGCGCGTTCAGCCCGATCTGGCCGCCGTTCGACGAATCTCCCTGGACGGGCGGCATCTGCAGACACGCCGTGGCGCCGCCGCCGGCGCGTAACAACGCGGTTGCCACCCGCTGGGCCAGGCCCGATGGATTTTGAATGCTCAGGTCGGCCATGGCTTAGCCCATCCTTACCGAGACCCAGGGCTTGAGCAGCGACTGGACCGTCGCATCGATCAGCGACCCGGAGAAGTACTGCAGCTGCAGCGTGTCGACTTTCGAGGAGCGGACATTCAGGCCCGGTGTGGCCTGAGCGTTTTTCACGATCTGCGCGCAGGCGCACTTCACGGCGCTGGGCAGCGTGGCGAGCCCCGCCGTGTACGTCACCTGCACCTCGTTGTAGGGCAGGCCGAGGATGTTGAGCGGAAAAATCAGCTCGCCGGTATCGGCAACGAAGTCGACGGTGGTGGGATCGACCGTGGTCCACGCGCCTGGCAGAGAAAACGCCCACAGCACTTCTTCCTGAAGCGGATACCCGATCTGGCCGCGCCGCGGTTTGGCATAACGCGCCTGGATGGATACGAAGGGCAGCGTGGCCGGCGCCACGGCGACGAGAGGCAGATGGGTCAGCCGCGCCGTCTGCGAACCTTCGACGATGCGCAGCCGCTCGTTGTACTGCGTGGGATTGAGGCTGGTGCGCCGGCAGTGGCTGTCGATCAGCGACGATGCCGCGGTGATCCAGTCATCGGTGACATCGGAGGCCAGCCCGTACGTCTGGTATTCGGTTGGCTGAAGATAGGACGCCATGAAGTCTCCTTGTTGAAACAGGGCTCAGAGCACAGGGCTCCGGGCACAGGCGGGAAAGGCCGGCCCCCGGCGAGCGCTGGTTTTCGCTCGCAGAGGAAACGTCGGCCCTTCTCGTCCAAAGCTCCGCCGCTGTTCTGCGGAGCGGGTAGATCGGATTACCGGTCGACCAGCACCTGGTAGTGCGCGTAGTTCGCGCCCTTCACGACCGGAGCGCCGAACTTCACGACCACATGCTGCGAAGCCAGCGAGCCCGGCGTTCCCAGCTGGAAGACGCGCGGATTGGGATCGCTCAGCCAGTGGTACTCGATGAGATCCTCGGTGACGATGTACGCCGGCAGCACCGCATTGCCCGTGCCTGGCGTCCCCGTGTAGGCCAGCGACCACTCCGGAATCAGCGGCAGTTCGCCCGCCTGGGTGGTCAGCATCTTCACCGTGAATCCGGCGGCGATCTCCTTCGTGTTGAGCACGACGTTGAACTCGGTCTTCATCTCGCGATCGATCAGATCGAGGAGAACCGGGTTGGCATAGATGGCCGTCGGCCGCACCGCATAGCTGGTGTTGGCGCACATCTGAGCCACCGTCGACTTCAGCCCGTCGGTGATGCTGGCCGTCGTCGCGATGGTGGTCGTGTTGCCGCCCGCGGCGATCTGCCCCGCCGCGCCGAAGTACTGCATGGTGGTCGGCGTGCTCAGCGATGTGTCGTTGCCGTTCCACAACGCGACGTCATGCGTGAGCATCACGCCTTCGATCGTGTCCACCAGGTCCTTGGCCTGCAGGTAGGCGAACTGCTTCTGCTGCGCGCCCAGTTCCATGTCGAACAGGTTGTAGTTCAGCTGCGCGACGATGGCCTTCAGCGGCACGCTGCGTTCCACACGCGTGGGCGTCACCACGGGCGCGACGATGTTCCGGGGGTCGACAAAACCGGCAGTCGATGGATTCGGGATCGCCGTCTGCTCGAAGTACCGCGACGGGTGACCGGTGGCCGGGACCTGCTTGATCCGCTGGCCGAAGAGGTTGCGCCGGCGCACGATGTCCAGAATCTCGGTCTGGTAAAGAGGAACTTCGATCGCGCCGGGCCCGATGTAGTCCGCTGCGGCGTGAATGTCGAGAAAATTGGCTGTCATAGCTACCTTTCGTTGAGAATTTCCGTTGGCAAGAAAAAAGCCGGCGCTCGCGCCGGCCTCACGTTCGTGCTGAGCGTGCAGCTGGTTAGCTCACCACCCCGGCGCGCAGCAGCTGCGCCTTCACCGCGATCCGCTGTTCGAGACTCAGCCCGTTCAGCGCCGCATCCAGCGCGCCCGCCTCCACCGCCTCCAGCGTGCTGATGCCCTGCTTGGCCAGGAACTGCGCCGTCGCGGCCGGAACCGTCCGGCGCGCCGATTGCGCAGGCGTCTCGGACTTCGCCTCGATCTGCGCGCGCAGCTCGGCGATCTGCCGCTCGGCGGCTTCCAGCTTCTTCTCCAGTTCCGCCTCCCGGCCGCTGTCGATCGCGGCGACGATCTTCCGCACCTCGCCGGTCCGCTCGCTTTCCTGCTGCTCGATCAGCGCGGCCGCACGCTCGAACAGCGCCGCCGCGGCCTCCAGTCGCGCTTCCATCCGCTCCATGCCTTCGCTCAGCGCGGCCATGCTTTCGCCTGTCTGTGATTCCATGTTTCTTCCTTTCTGGTGGTTCGTCCCCGCAAGGCCGTCGATCCTGCCTCCCGAAAACGTCGTGTTGCCCCCGCATCGGCGCCGTCCTGCGCCGCGGTGCGGGGGAGAATCGAGCGGCAGCGCGAGGCCGCCAGCTCGAACGAGGTGTTGCGATACGCCGCCTTCTCGCGCAGCAGAATCGCCGCACCCGTAAAGGTCGCGCGGGTCAGCGTCCAGATCTCCGCCCGCATGTCCTCCACGTGGGCGTCCGCCAGCTCCCAGGACATGCCCATGGCCCCCGGCGGACACTGCCGCATCTGCCGCTCCACCTCGGGAAAGTCCTTCGCGAAAAGGTAGCCGGCCACGTGAAGACGCGATCCCCCCACGTCGGCCGCGGTGATGATGCCGCACTTGCGCCGTGCATCGTGCCCATCCCAGGACGGCGCGTAATCGACGGCCATCCCCAGCAGCGAGGGCAGCGCGGCCAGCGCCGCCTTCCGCGTGAAGATCACGCGATGCCCGCGCGCCCCCGACGGCGGCCTGGTGCTCGGCTCATCCACCAGCGTCAGCACTCCCGTAAAAGGGGCGCGGTTGGGATGCGCCGCCACCTCCGGCAGGTTCACTGCCATGGCTTCCAGTCTCATGGTTTCTCCCGTCATCTCCCGATTTCCTGATGTGTAACCGTTGTTGTGACGTGTTCCTCCTTTTCCTGCGCCGCGGCAGCCTCCGCGCCCGGAAGCGGCCCGAGCCCGCGCATGGCGCGAACCTCGTTGATGGTCAGAACGCCGGCCGCCAGCAGCGCCGTCTGCATCTGCACTTCCTGCATCTCGTCCGTCGCGTCCAGATCGTTGAAGACGAATTCGAACTCCGTCCACCCCAGCCGCTTCGCGAACAGGTCGCGCGTCAGGTGCTCCGCCACCAGCCGCGCCAGGGGTACGATCGCGCTGTGAAAGGCCTCGTCCAGCAGCTCTGCCGCTGTCGACCGGTTCACGTCCTGCTCGAGGCCGAGCAGTACCGGCGGCAGCGAGAACGCATTCGCGATCATCCGGATCAGAAACTCCTGCCAGGAGAGCCGCAGATCGGCGTCGGTGCCCGCGGCAAAACGCAGCACCTCGGGCTTCTGCTCGGTGCTCAGCAGCGGCACGCGCCCCGTCCCCTCGATCTCGTCCTGCCACCAGCGGATCAGCCGCTCGTGCTGCGCCGGCGTCGTCTCGTTCAGCCACAGCGCGTACTGCACCACCGCGTTGCTGGCCAGTTTGCCGGCGAAGCGATGCGCGCTCAGGAACGAATTCACCGTCTCGAACGCCACCTCCAGCGGCCCCAGGCCGAACGGCGTGTAGCTGCGCGGATTCATGCGCACGTAGATCAGCTGGTTGTCCGCGAGCGGTATCACGGAATCCGTTCCCGTCAGCCCTGTCGCCTGCGCGAACCGAATCGATTCCGGACGGCCATCCCACTTCGGATCGATGCGGATCGTCGCGCCGTCCACTGGCCAGAGCTCGAAGGGCTGCTCCGCGTTGCCCGTCAGCTCCATCTCGATCGCCCCGAAGCCGCCCACCAGCGCGTCTTCAATCGCCTGCTCGATCAGGGTGCGAAATGAGTCCGAAGGATTGGGAAACTCCAGCGACCGCCGCAGGATGCGAGCCCGCTCTCCCGCATCGCCCATCCCGCTCGCGTCCCCATCGCGCTTCAGGCGCACCTGCCAGTCCATCGCCGCCACCCGGTCCTTGATGAGGTTGATGGCGCGCCGCACCACCGGCGTCTCCGCGAATTTCCGCAGATTGGCCGGCGTCGGCTTGGGCAGCGCCTTCGCCGGGAACGAATACGGCGCGAGCACCGACGGCAATGCCACCGTCTTCCGCTGCGCCATTTCCTCTTTTTGTCCGGCCTCCCTGCGGCCGGCTCCCAGCAGCGCCAGCGCGTGCTTCCATTGCTCTCTGATTTTCACGTCGTCCTTGCTCCTCCCCGGCGTTTGCCGACTGCTTTGCTCCAAAACGAAAAGGCATGGCGTCTGGCCATGCCTTGCTCGTACCTCTCGAAAACCCTGTTGTCCCGCGCCGTCTGACAACTAACAACTGACAACTGACAACTGACAACTGACAACTAACAACTCCCCCTACACCCGCAACTCCCGCTGCGCCGTTTCCGCCACGCGCTCCAGGTCGTTCACCGTCAGCACCCGGATCTGCGCCGCCTCCATCGTCCCGACGCCGAAGCGGTACTGCTCCACATCGTCCTCGCTGCCGGTCACCTCGCCGTGGCCATTGCGCAGCGGTTCGATAATGGCGGTCAGTTCCAGCTCCGCTCCCTCGACACGCGCCACGCCCGCCCGCAGCGCCGGCGCGCTGAAGGCCAGCACCTTGGCCAGTTCCACGTCGCCGGTCAGCGATACGGCATGAAACATCCGCACCGTGCCGTTCGGCCGGTAGCCGCAGTCGATCTTCAGCGGATCGCCCGGCTGCGTGTACGCCGACGCCGCAATCCGCTTGCGCATCAGCTCCCACACCCGCGCATGCTCAAAGTGCATGCGCATGCTGCGGGCGATGGCCTGACGCCCGCTCACCGCCTGGCGGGCCTTTTGCCGGCGCGGCTCCACATACAGCCGCATCAGCTCCTCCATCTCCGCCGTCAGGTTCTCCGCCAGGCAGGCTTTCGACGCGGTCATCTGAATCTGATGCGAGAACGAATCGTCGATCGTCTTCAGCAGCGGCACCGCGTCCGTGTTCGCCTCCAGCAGCCGGCGCCGCATCTCGTCTTCCATCGCCTCCAGCATCGCGATGTCCGCATCCGGATCGACGCACCGCACCCGCGCCCAGTCCCGCGTGAAGCGAACCGCCGCCACCTCCGGCCGTGCCGCGTCCCGCAGCATCACGCCGATGTTCACGAATTCGTTCTTCACCGGATCCGGCACATACCGGACCAGCGAGAACTCGCACGGCACCCGCTCGTTCACATCACCCTTCCCGGAGCCACTCCCCCTCCAACGTTATCGCCCCATTCCGGCGCCGCAAACTGCCTCGTCTCCGTCTTCCCCGCGCTGCGATTCCAGTTTGGAAACGGCGCGCGCGACGATTCCCGAAACTCCGTGATCAGCTCCCGCACCCGCGACCGCCGCGCGATCAGTTTCTCCACCAGTGCCTCCACGTCGGCCACCTTCCCCGCGTACCACTCCGGCGGCAGGCCCTCCACCAGCTCCCAGATGCGCTGCGCCTCCATCTGCTCCATGGCCGACAGCCAGGGCTCGAAGCTCTCCCATCCGGTGACCTCCCGGTACACCGCGTTGCGCACGTACGTTCCCCGCAACGGCGCATCTTCGAATCGCCATTCCGCCGCGTTGAAGCAGAAGCCCTGATCGATGAACGTGGCGCTGTACCGCTTCTCCCGCCCCCTGCGATAAAACAGCGCCTGCCGCCCGTTGGCATTGCACGTCCACTTATCCAGCACCAGGATCCCCGCAAACTCGCGCAGGTTCTTCACCTCCAGCAGCTGCTCCTCCGGCAGATAATCCGCCGTATGCCCGGGCATCAGCCCTCCCACCATCTGCGACCCGAACTGCAGGCCGGCCCGGCAGCGCTCCCGGCGCTGGCCCAGATCCATCTCCAGCTCGCCGGTCTGCTCGATCAGCCAGGGCGTCACCTCCACCACCTCGCAGCGCGGCACCGTCAGCCCCATCAGCGCACCCAGCCGCGTCGCCAGCATCTCGTTCGGCAGCACGCGCAAATGCTGCGGGTTGTTCTGGAATTTCACCACCCAGGCATTCCCGTCCGCGCCCAGCATCAGGTGGCTCTGCGCGCCGCCCCGCATCTTACGAATCTGCTGAATCGCCAGGACGGTCACCGCTCCTCCGGATTCCCCATGCTAATGCACTTTCCGTCCCGCCAGCCGTTCTTCGCGAACCGCCAGCGCGATGGCCATCGCCATCACGCAGTCGTCGTGTTCGCCGGAGCTGGCGCCGCTGTGCCCGTTTGCATGGCGCACAAAGCTTCGGCACTGCAACAGCAGCCGTTCGCTCTTCACCGCCCCGGGGGTCTCCACCAGAACCGCATCGAGGCGCGCGATCATCTCTGGCCGCGTCAGCACCGACGTGAGGAATCCATCCTTACCGCCGCTCCGGTACAGCGGAGCGTAGCGGTGGAACCCCTGCAGATGCGCCAGCACGCCGGACCCGTGGTTATTGCTCTCCACCACCAGCAAGGCCGAGTTGTATTCCCGCGCCAGTTCGGCGGCGGCGCCCGCGGTTTCCAGAACCGTCAGATGCTCCTCCAGCTCTGCGCACTGCAGCCCCGTCTCCAGGTCGATCACCTCCATGGCCGTGTAGTCTCCCTCCGATCCCCCTCCCGCCGGGTCCACCGCAACGATATATTGCCGGCCCTTTTCCGGCCGCATCCACACGCGCAAATCGCCGTTCCGCCGCGTCTCGGCCGGAGGGTTCACCTCGGCCAGGCGCCTTCCGATCGACTCCAGATCGAAGACGCACTCCCCGCTGGCCAGGAAGCACTCGTTTGCATCCTCGGCATATTCCTGCTTCGCAAGACCGCGAAAGTTGCGTTGCATCTGCCGCCGGTACCCGATCCGTTCCGCGGACAAACCGTACTTCTCCTTCAGCTGCCGCTCCTCGTCCGTCATCGATTCCTCCCCCACCGGGGCCCCCACATAGGCGTCTTCCAGCCACCATGGAAAAAAATGACGGACCGTCCCGGTTTTGTCCGCCTCCTGCCACTCCTTCCAGAAACAACCGCAGGCGCCGTTCGGCGTCGACTCCATCGCCAGCTCGCCGGCCGGCGACAGCGTCGCCATCAGCCCGTACAGGATCTCCGCCGCGTCCCCTGGCCAGCGCGCCAGCTCCGTGCAGTGCAGGTTCGTGATCGTCATCCCCCTCCCCGCGTTGCGGTCGCCCGCCGTCTCCACCAGATACTCGCTGTCCAGATCCGGAAATGCGATCCGTCGCGCGCTCCTCCTCGCGCTCTTCAGAGCCCCCCCGCGCAGCGGCTCCGGCAGATGATCGAAGAAGCGGTGCACGATGCGGAAAATCTGTTCCGCTGCTTCCTGGTTGTGCGCGGCCTGTAGGGTGATCGTTCCCGGATGCAGGATGGTGCGCAGAAAGAACCTTCCCGCAATCCATGTCGTGATTCCCATCTGCCGTGCCTTCAGCACGATATTTCTCTGGCGCGCGTTCTCCTCATACTGACGCTGCGCCGTGTTGGCGGCCAGGCCAACGCGCTGGCCCAGCCGGTTTCTGATGTTGAGGATCTTCTCCGTCAGCTGCAGAGCTGTCGTACCACCCTTGTCCAGCTCCTCCCCCAAACGGACAAGGTCCTCCCGCGTGCCTTCCCCGAACACGAAATTCATGATGGGCCGCGTTCACTGATTCATGGTGTATTCCATGGTCAGCTGGGCCGAGCCCGGACTGGTTGTGCATCCCACCCCCGCGGTCTGGACGCCCATCGACAGGTTATGACCCGCTGCGATGGATACCCCCGTCACCGCGTTGCGGTAACTGTAGGTTCCGGAAGCCAGGGTTACGGTTTTCAGCCACGCCGCCGCCGTGCTGTCGTAAATCCCGATCACCGGCCAGGTGCTGCATCCGGCCGGCGCCGTTCCCACCGCGATGTCGAGGCGCGTCATGTTGAGGGCCGCGCTCGGCGACCAGATCGATCCCAGCGAGTTGTTGGTGGAGGTGCCGAACGTTCCCGCAAAGGAGCCGTACCAGGTGAAGTGCCAGGACTGCGCGCAGTTCGCGTTGCCGTTGGCCGCGATTCCCGTCGCGTAGGATCCCGCGGGGCACTGCGTGGGCGTCGCCGCCAGCGCTGTCGCCGTCGCCGCGTTGCCCATCGAAGCCGCGATCTGCTGCGTGCTGTACCAGTTCGAGTCCGGGCCGCACGCCAGCGTCAGCCCGCCGGCCGCCGTGAGCGAATAGCCTGCGCCGCTCGACCCCAGCACGTTGATCGTCTCGCTGCTCGTCGTCGCCAGCTGCACCGCGTTGCCGCTTGTGTCCGTCTTGATGATGGTCAGCTCCATGCCCGTCGGTCGCAGACCATCCGGCATGGCCGTGTAGCAGCTGGGCAGCGTGAGAGTGAAGGCTCCGCCGGACGCGTTTGCCAGGACGATATGGTTCGCTTTGGTCAGGCTGGTCGAACTGGTCGCGAACACCGCGCTCGTTTGCAGCCCGCTCCCCCGCATCGTGCCGTCGGCCATGGCCGCGAAGTTGGAGGGCTGCCCGCTGAACCCGCTGTAGAACGAGTCACCCTGGCCGCCGGAAAAGTTTTCCACCTCCACGCCCCCTTCGTTGGCCTGCGTGCTCAGCGGCGTCACGAAGATCTTGGGAGTGACTCCCGCCTGCCCGCTGCCGTAATTCGTGTTCGACGAGTTATTCCCGTTGGCATCGAAGGCTGTTTGCCGGGCCGCTACGCGCTGTTGCACATACTGGCCGCATCCCGCCAGATTGCTCACCGAGGAATACGAGGGCGTTGCTCCATTGGCGCCCATATAGCTGATCCAGACTCCGGTGTTGCCCGCCGGCGATCCCGGGATGCCCGCCGTATTACTCATGTTCAGGCAATCGACGTTCGAAATCACCACATTGGAGTTCACCGACGCCTCCACCTCCGCGAACGTCGCGTTGGGAAAGCTCGTGGTCTCCGGCCACTGGATGTGCCCGCCGTTGATCTGCACTCCGTTCGATTTCAGGTCGAAGGCGGCCACCGCCGGCGAATCCATGTACGTGTTGAAGTACAGGTTGCCGCCCGAGCCTGCGTCGATCACCTCATAGTTCGTCGCCCACGAGGCATCCGCAGCGCTCGAATTCGTCTCCGTTGAGTTATTGCACGGGGCCGTCGTACAGGTATACGGATAGCCGAAGCCATGAACCAGCTCGAACGTGGTTCCGCCTCCGGCGTTGTAGACCGCCGCCTGCAGCGCATTCCTCACCAGCAGATTCTGCACAAAGCTGTCCAGTACGGTGCTTTGCAGATTCAGGCCATAGTTCGGCCGCGTGGCCGGGCTGAAGGAGGACGACGCATAACTTACCGTCACATTCCGCATCTCGAAGTTAGCCTGATGTGTCCCGCTGCTCTCGCCGAGATAGATCGCATCCTGCGTTGTGTCGTTGATCGTCACGTCGTCGATGTAGAGTCCGCGAAACCACTGCAGGTTGAATGCGTGGTTCGCGTTCCTGTTGGCCATGATCATCAGGTTTTCAAAAGTGCAGCTCTGCGCCTGAGTCCCCGCCGCGTTCTGCAGGCTGATCAGGTCTCCGCCCAGGCCGGATGGCACCGTAAGGACTGTCGACGCGTTGCTGTTGTCCGCCGTGACCGTGGGGGCCGCGCTTCCCATCAGGCTTACGCAGGCGCCGTTGGTCGGTTCTGCGAGCGTTGCCGACACGGGAAAGGTCCCCGGTCCCAGCCGAACGGTCTCGTTCTGTCCGCTCGCGTTCGCCTGCGCCAGCGCCGCGTTCCAGGCAGCGTTCAGCGTGGTATACGTCGTCCCGTCGACCGTGTATTCCCCGTTGATCGTCGTGCCCGTTATTCCGCCCTGGGCTTGCACCGCGCCCGGCAGCGACAGATTGCCCGAGGTATCCAGCTTCGAAGTCTTCCCGTTACAGGTCACCGAGAAGCCGCCGCCTGCGTTCCCCGCCAGCGTTTCCGTGCAATACGGAGTCCAGCCGCTGAATCCCGTGGCTCCCGCGGTCAGAGACCATGTGGTTGTGGGAATGCTGTACTGCAGGACGTCTTCGCCTTGTCCGCTGTTATTGGCGTTTTCGGCCAGCAGCATGTTATACGGCTGTGTCCACTTCGTGCAGACATTGATGTTATTAACATAGTCGAAGCAACCGACGACCAGCGCTCCGGTCAGGCTGCTGGTGCTGAACGGCGGCTGCTTCATCCAGAAACCATTGCGGTACGATCCGCTCAGCGTGTATCCATAGGGGGTCATCATCTGCCCCTGCCCCACAACCCAGGGATTGGATCCCGCCGGATAGCTTGCATACAATGTCGGCTGATTGGTGTTCATCAGCCACCAGGCGTAGTTATTGCCGCCGAACGTTCCCCCAAAGTTCTGTATCCAGCCGTTCTCTGCCCCCTGGGCCTCATTCACCTGGGCATTCATCACGCTGTAGACAGCCGCATAGTAGTGTGGGATCTCCAGTGTGTCTCCGGTATGCCAGAACGAAGCGGACGGCATAAGTGAGTCCGTGGCAATCGAACTTCCGTCCACCGCTCCCGTTGCCGGGTTCCAGGTATTGAATTCGTGCGTCATCGGGTAGACGGCATACGGGTTGGTCGGTGTTACCGTAACTGCAATCGATGTGATGCCGCTGCCGCCGCTGAGGACCTCGCACCCGCTGAGAGAGGTTGAATAGTTTCCCGTAAGTGCCAGCACCGGAGGTGTCGCGCCGCTGTTGACCGAGTAGCTAAGCTGGGGAGGCGACTGCATGTAACCGTCGGCATCCGGGTTGTCTGCGTACCCGCTGCCGCCGCTCGCCGTACAGGAAGTGACGGTTCCCGCGCTGACGGTGGCTGTTACCGTCCCCCCGCTGCCCATCGCCGCATAGCCCCGCGTGCCGAACCCCGCGCGATTTCCGTTCTGAATATGAGCGGCGTTGCCGCCGGTGTTGTACAGGATCGGCCAGGTGGGCCGCTGCACATTGCCTGGAGTTCCCGATTGATAGCCGAAGCCCGCGGTGCCGCTTCCGCCGCCGCCATAAGGAGCCCCAGGACCCGTCCAGTCCGCCTGCATCGTGAAGCCCATTCCCGTCATTCCGCCCTGTGCCCAGGTGCTGCCCGCATAGTATTTGCGGCGGACGATGCTGAACGTGA
Source organism: Acidobacteriaceae bacterium (assembly GCA_035508305.1). Taxonomy (GTDB): domain Bacteria; phylum Acidobacteriota; class Terriglobia; order Terriglobales; family Acidobacteriaceae; genus Palsa-343. The sequence goes on from DATJNE010000170.1 coordinate 27,836, forward strand.
TCGACGAGGGCGATGCCGCCGTGACCGGCTCGCACTCCCAGTGCGTGCCGCTGCTGTCGAAGATGCAGATCGGCAGCGAGGTATTCGGCGTACCGTAGCTCGTGCTCACGGTCGCAGTCACATTCTGCGCCGGGATCTGGTTGTTATCGCCGACGTCCGCCGACAGTGTCCCGTAGGCATTCGAGTCGCCATACTTTGTATCCCAGTCGGCGCCCGAGGAGGCCGTGACCACGTTGCCTGCGATGGAGGTGATATAGCCCGTCGAGTCGGCCTGCGTCTGGTCCGTAACCTGAAGGTCGTCTCCCGGCCTGAAGCCCCCGCCCTGGGTCTGCGTTGTGCTCAGCAGGTTGCAGGGCGTCGCCACGCTGGTTGTGCTGTTGTAGAGAAGGTCGCAGGGATTCGCCTTCGGATCGGTTGTCGTGGGGTTCGCGGTAATGCTGGTCAGTGTTCCCTGCCACACTCCTGTAGCTTCGCCCTGATAGCTTCGGTTTTCACTGCCTTCGTTATCGCCGTCTGCCATCCCCCCATAGGTCTCATTCCAGAGAAAAAGTCCGATCGAGTCTCCGTTGGAGAAGTTATAGTCCTCGCTGTTCAGAAAATCATCGGATCCCGGTGACCAGACCTGAGCTAAGTTAAAAAGCCCATTGATTCCCGACTGATCGCTGTTCAATGCACGGGTGCCGTGGAATACATTCGTCTCAACCACTAATCCCGGTGCAGGGTAAGATATCGGCGTCGTCCAGTTGGTGACAAAAGCAGGACCGGTGCCGATGTAACCCCAGGTTGTCCCCGCGGCATTAGTCAGCCACTGCGGTGGTCCCCAGCGCTCGTCCAGAATCGTAGCCTGCGGTGAGTTATAAGCAGGTCCTTTACTTTGATTCGGCCGCGCCTGCCAGCCGAACGTACCCCCCCAGGGCTGCGCCTCCACCGTCGCGTACGTCGACGGCGCCAGAACCTCGCACGCGTAGGGAAGTGACGCGCATTGTGCCAGGGACATGGCAATGCCGTCGTTCGTCCCGGAGCCGGATTGCCACTGATCGGCAGAGAGCTCGCCCTCGAACTGCCTCGCATTCAGCGGTCCGGCCACCGTGCCCCCCGATAGCGGAAGCTGTGCCGCGGCCAGTTGGTCCGCATAGTGCTTGGTCGCGGCCTGCGTCGTGGCCATCGGATCGCCGCTGAGATTCAGCGGCCCTGTCAGCGTTCCCCCGGCAATGGGCAGCCACGAGCCGCTGAGCGATGAGACGGCACTGTCCACGTACGCCTTCGATACCGGCTGCACCGCAACCGTCGAAGGCTGCAGTTGTGCCCGCACCGAGGCAATGGTGGCCGTTCCCGCGGCCGGAACCACCCAGTATTCCTGGTTCACCGTGCCGTCGCTCAGGTGATAGACCGCCGTGTAGTAAGTCCCCGTCGGCAGCGCAGCCGCATTCGGTGTCAGATTCAGGCTGACGAAGCCATCCCCCCCGATCGACGCGCTCTCCGTTCCCGCCGCTACCGCCTGATTTTGCGGAGTCGTAAACGCCGGCCAGCTCACCAGCAGCGTTCCGCTGGCCGGAGTGCCGTCCGCGCGATACACCGTGCCCTGGACGGTCGTCGTGCTGATCTGCGCACTCAATCGCATGGACAGGATCGCGATGGCGATGGAAATCAGTCCGGCCGCTGCTCGACGGAAGGATGCTGCCCGCATCCGCTCTGTGTAATCTCTGTTCGGCATAATCCTCGTTTCTGATACCGGCAAGGTTGCCTTCCCTTCGGTTCCCTCCCGGGGAACTGTTCCATGGGAACCAATAAAAAAGGGACACCCAGAGGTGTCCCTTTTTTCTTTTTTACTCTCTATTTTCAGAATAGCAGGTTGAGACCATAAAACATGCCAACTTTTTTTGCGTTTCGCGTTGCGCAACTCCTTTCTTATGTTGCGTCGTTACTTTCGACTTTTCCTTCCCCTCTTGACAGATTTTCCACATTTGAATCCAGGAGCCCGTTTTCAAGAAAATTACTGGTCAGACGGTCCAGAGCTCCATGGTAGATCCGCACCACGGATCGGAGGCTCTCGCCGGTGAGGATAGCTGCTTCCGCGCCGGTGAAATCTTCCAGAGCCATGCGCGCCACGACGGTTCGCGAAACGCGATCCAGCCGCATGAGGCACTTCTCCACATCCAGCACGAAGATCATGCCGTCTTCAAAGCTGCGGATCCGATAACTCGACACCCGCCCTCGCAGCACAACGTTGCTCAGCAGTGAGGGCGATCGCCCAATTTCCAGGCTGGTCTGCAGATACCGGCGCAGCAGGGCAACGCAGTGCTTCCGATAGAACGCCAACCCCTCAATCGGCTTCGAACGCCAGCTGGGCAGTTCCGCGTCTGCGACCGCCGTGGCCTCCGCGACCACGCATGGCACGGCCGGCGCCGCGCTCATGCCGCACCTCCCGCCGCTGCAACCGCGGATCCGTGCCGCCTCCGCTGCCGACGCCGCCGCGGCCGTCCCGCGCGCGGTAGTGACCGCAGTCTTCGCGCGCAGCCCGCGCAGTAGATATCTGTAGAGTCCTGAGCGCGGAGCCACAATACCCCGCACCCCTCACACACCTTAAGAAAAATTCGCAGGTACATCAGTCATTCTCCAGAGTTCGGCCGGCCGCAAAGCTTCATTCCGTGCAGCTTCTGCGGAGTTAGGGGAGGAAGGAGATACGGTCTGCCCGCGGGCAGCCGTACTATTCTGTTTCTTCTCCTGAGTATTACTGCAGTTAGAAAAGTCTCCTCCTGAAATGGGAATCATCCCCGCGTCTGACATCGCGAAACTTCGCTGTTGCGCGCGAAAGTACTATGTCTGACCGGTGAAAGTAGTCCGACACTAATTGCACGGAGCAATGCGATCAATTACCGGGAGACGCGAACCGGGCCTTCGGCATTAGCTGGGTACTGCTGTCTTCCCCGCCGGCGGCGGTTTTCGCGATCGCGCGATTCTTTCTGCAAACCCCGTAGTAATGGCTGTATCGCTCCCTGAAAACATCGGAAGAATGAAATTCCTCGAGTTACACGAGCGCCTGCGGCTCGAGACGTGGCGCCGCATCGACCTGGGAATCCTCAGTAGTTCACTCCTCGCGCGGCAGACGGGCCTGGCCCAGGCACATATCTCGAACTTCCTTCACCGCCGCCGCCGCCTCAGTCTCCCGGCTCTGGATCGAATCCTCCTCGCTCAGGCGCTGAGCGTTGAAGATCTGTCGCCGGCGGGTTTGCCCCGCCGCTCCCCGCCCGAAAACGGCGCGCTCGCTCCGATGGATCTGGTGCCCATCGTTCCCCAGTCCGCTGCCATCACCGCCCCCGCCATCGCCGCCCGCAGTGTCCAGGCCACCGTCCGCCTGCCCCCGGGATGGCTGTCCGGCTTCCCCGCACGCCGAGCCTTCAGCCGGCGCCACTGGGAACGCTTCGTCGGCGTTCGTGTCACCGCCCTTCAGGCCCTGCCCATGGATCCTGTGCTGCGCATCGGTTCCATCGTGATCATCGACCGTCACTACAACTCCCTTGCCCCCCTGCATCCTCCCCAGCCGAATCTCTATGCCGTGCGCTCTGGTGCGCAAATGCTCTTTCGGCACGTCGCTTTTGAAGCCAGCCGCCTCGTGCTCCGGCCGCGCGCCCTCGCCTGGCCGGTCGACCTCATTGAACTGGCCTCGCGGGAGTCCCCCGCCGACTTCCTCGTGGGTCGGGTCTGCCTGTGCATCGCAGAACCCTAGTCTCCGTTTTCCCGCATCGCTGCCTTTGATAGCATCCCCCTCAGAGGTGCTCCCCAATGGATTCAGTCCCCGTCCAGGGCAACGGCGTTCGCCGCAACGAGGACATCGCCCTGGACCTGCTGAAGTTTGTCGCTGCCACAGCCGGTGTCGGCCGCGCCAGCACGCCTTCCACCGGCTTCGTTGCCGCAGGCTCTCCCAAACCGGAGGATCAGGTCACGCAGCTTCTGGAGCTTTACTCTCGCTGCCTCCGCGTCGTCGAAGGCAAACCGGCGTAGGTGCCGCTGTCTTTGGCACGTTCCTCCCACCCCGGTGTAGTGGTCTGTGGAGCCGGCGTCTTCGGCCGCAACCACCTCCGTGTCTATCGGGCTCTCGAGGCAGAAGGGTTCCCGGTGCGTCTCGCCGGCGTCGTCGAACCCGATCTGGTTCGCGCCGGAGCGGCCGCCGCCGACTGGGGGGCGCCCGTCTTTTCTTCCGTCGAAGAATGCCTCGCTGCGCGCGCTAAAAGTCAGATCGATTTCGTCGCGGCTTCCGTCTGCACGCCGACCTCTCTGCACTTCAAAGTCGGTGAAGCTCTGCTCTCCGCCGGGATCGACCTTCTCATCGAAAAGCCGATAGCTGCCACGGTCGGCCAGGCAACGCGCCTCCTCGAGCTCGCTGCGCAGCACAGCCGCATTTTGCAGATCGGCCACCTCGAACGCTTCAATCCGGCCGTGGCCGCGATCGAGCCCTTGCTGAATCACCCCATGTTCTTCGAGGCGCATCGCCTCAGCGTCTTCACGCCGCGCGCTCTCGATGTCGATGTTGTCCTCGATCTGATGGTGCACGACCTCGATATCGTCCTCAGCCTCGTGCACTCGCCGGTGCGCTCCCTCCACGCTGTCGGCCTGCCTATCCTCTCGCGCCGGGTCGACATCGCCAGCGTCCGCATCGAATTCGAGTCCGGCTGCGTCGCCAATTTCACCGCCAGCCGCGTCAGCACCGAGAAAGTGCGCAAGCTGCGCTTCTTCCAGCCGCACCAGTACGTCTCCATCGACTACGCCCGCCAGGACCTTCTGGTCATCGACGTCTCGCGCGCCGCCCCGACAGAGACTTCAGCCGTTCTCGCGGCAGCCTTCACCGCAGCCCCCGGATTCCCCGGACTGCGCATCGAAAAACCCCAGGTCCGCCCCGGCGAACCGCTGCGCCTCGAAATCGAGTCCTTCCTCGAGGCCGTCCGTACCCGCTCCGCTCCGCGCGTCTCCGGCGAAGACGGACGAACCGCCCTGGCCCTCGCCCTCGACATCAACGCCGCCATGGCCGCCCATGCCGAACGCGCCGGTCTCGACCGATTCACGAACCCGGCCTGAACCGCAGCCAAAGTTCGCAACAAAAGCTCCCGACTGCCAACTCTCAACTCCCCAACGACTCGCTTCCAGCTATCAGCTACTCGCTGCCGGCCACTGGCTGCCAGCGACCTCCTCCCGCACCTTGCGCATCGTCTCCAGATAAAACGCGAGATTGTGCACGGTGTTCAGCACCGCCGCCAGCGGCTCCTGTGCCGCCATCAGATGCCGAAGATAAGCCCGGCTGTATCGCCGGCAAACCAGGCACGCGCACGCCGGATCCGCCGGACCCTGATCCTCCGCATACTGCCGGTTCTTGATATTCAGCCGCCCTTCCGACGTGAACAGCAACCCATGCCGCGCCGCCCGCGTCGGCAGCACGCAATCCATCATGTCCACGCCCATCCGCGCATACTCGGCAATCTCATCCGGATACCCCACGCCCATCACGTAACGTGGCTTATCCTCAGGCAGCAGCGGAAGCGTCGTCGCGATCATCTCCCGCGTCAGTTCCCGCGGTTCCCCCACGCTTAGCCCCCCGATCGCATATCCGGGGAAATCCATCTCCACCAGACGTTCCGCCGATTCCCGCCGCAGGTCCGCAAACATTCCTCCCTGCACAATCCCAAACAAATTCGGTGTCTGCCCCTCGAATCGCTCTCTCAACGCGTCCTCCGAACGCTGAGCGCTGAGCGCTGAACGCTCCTCCAGCTGCCACGGCACCTCATGCTGGTGCGCTTCAAAGTGGCGTTTGCTCCGCTGCGCCCACGCCAGCGTCATCTCCAGCGACTTTCGCGCCCGCGTCCGATCTGCCGGATACTCCGTGCACTCGTCAAACGCCATCGCGATGTCGGACCCCAACGCGATCTGCACATCCATCGAGTGTTCCGGCGAGAAAAAGTGCGACGAACCATCGATGTGCGATCGGAACGCGACCCCCTCGTCGCTGACCTTCCGCAGCTCGCTCAGACTGAAAACCTGGAAACCGCCCGAGTCCGTCAGGATCGGCCGCTCCCAGCTCATGAACCGGTGCAGCCCACCCATCCGCCGGATCGCTTCGTGCCCCGGCCGCAGGTATAAGTGGTACGTGTTCCCCAGCAGGATCCGGACGTCCAGCTCCTCCAGCAGCTGCTGCGGCACCGCCTTCACCGTGCCCTGCGTTCCTACCGGCATAAACACCGGCGTCTCGACCGCCCCGTGCGGCACCGTCAGCGTGGCGCGCCGCGCCGGCCCGGCCTTCCTGTGGATCTGCAAGGTGAGAGACACCTGCTGATTGTAGCGAGGCATGGGTCCAGGGATTACCAGCCAGGGATTACCAGTAAGTCCTCGCCGGTTACGGATCCACCCCGCTTCGGATCGCCAGTGTTTCCATGCATCTGCTGGCTGCGGGCCGCTTTTTTACGCCGCCCGTCGGTGCCCGCGGCCCTGGCGTTCTCCGGGCTGGCCGTGTGCGCGGTTGGTACTTGTTCGTTACGTTAATACCCTGCCGGTCAGAAAAAACCTGCGCCACGGCAGCGCTGCAGGCGTAAAGTGATGCCGGGATTTCTGTAGAGATCCGTGTCAGGAGGCTGCCATGTTGAAGCCTTTTCTGATTGTCTCGGCTCTTGTTTTTGCGGGTCTGCCGGCGCTGTCGCAGCAGGCCCCCGCCACCCCGGCGACTCCCCCCGCCGCAGCGCCGAGCCAATCCGCCATTCCGCCTGAGTATGTCGGCAAAGTCAACCCCGTCAAACCTACGCCCGAATCGCAGGCCCGCGCGAAACAGATTTACGGCTGGGACTGCGCGATGTGCCATGGCGCCAACGGCGACGGCAAGGGAGATCTGGCTACCGATCAGAAGCTCGCCATGCACGACTTCCGCGATTCGCTCAAAACCCTCAGCGACGGCGAGATTTTCTACATCATTCACGAGGGCGAGGGCAAAGATATGCCCCCCGAAGGTCCGCGGGCCAAGACCGACGAAGTCTGGAACCTGGTGATCTACCTGCGGAAGATGTCCAACACCCAGGCGCCGCCGGCAGCGCAGCCTGCCGCGGCCCCGGCGCCGTCGCACTGACGAACCCATTGCCGGGCCCGGCTCGCGCCCGCCTCTATTCGCGCGCGCCGGCGCTCACGGGCAGCTCCAGTTGCTCCGAGGCATGCTCGTCCACCCACGGCTTGAAGCACGCCCGGCACCGGGCCTCGTAAACCCCGGCTGCTCCCACCACAACCAGTTCCTTATTGCTCCCCAGCCTTTGCGTATGCACCGCCGGTGCGCCGCACTGCATACACACCGCCGACAGCTTCGTGACCTCGTCCGCAATCGCCATCAGGTCCGGGATCGGTGCAAACGGATCGCCCGTGAACGTCGTGTCCAGCCCCGCGAGAATCACCCGCTTTCCCAGCCGCATCAGCTCGTTCGCCAGGCTGACCAGAGACGCATCGAGAAACTGCGCCTCGTCGATCCCCACCACTTCCACCGCGTCGATCGTCGGCATCAGCACGGCCTTCAGCTCCTCCACATTCGCCACCGTCACGGCATCCAGCGTCTGCGCGCTGTGCGATGCGATCGCGTTGCGGTGATACCGCACGTCGAGGTTGGGCTTGAACGACGCCACCCGCCGCTTCGCGATCCGGGCCCGCTTCAGGCGCCGGATCAGCTCCTCCGATTTACCCGAAAACATCGGTCCGGTGATCACTTCGATCCGTCCCGGATGCAAACCTGCCCCGTCCATCCCGCTTCCCCCGGTCCTTCTTCCCGGTCCTTTTTCTCCGGCCGCTTCAGTGTAGGCTCGCCGGTTTCATCCGAAACTCCGTAAAGCCCGGACCTCTCCCGCTCGTCATCGCGGGATGGAGTCAACGGTCCTCCGCTGTCTTCTCCTTGACACTCCTCGCTCCCTACGCGATTCTATGAATCAGGCTCTCCAACAGGGTAGGAACCGTGTGTGCTCTTGCCGGGGGCCGTTTCCAGGTATTCCGTTCCCGGGCGCGAACGTGATGTCGAAACCACGCGCCGGGGGCACTTCCGTGGAAAATGATCACGTCATGCGCCGCAGACGGGCTCGTTTCCGTCCGGCCAGAAGGACTGCGCGTTGACCCTCATTGCTTTCCTGGCGCCTTTCGCCCTGCCTACCGGCATCGCCGGCATCCTGCCCTTCCTCCTCATCATCGTCGTCTTCTACTTCCTTCTCATCCGCCCCCAGCAAAAACGGCAGCGGACCTGGCAGGATATGCTCTCCAAACTCAAAACCGGCGACCGCGTCACCACCACCGGCGGCATCCGCGGTGTCATCATCTCCATCAAGGACGACGCCATCCAGCTCCGCATCCCCCCCGATAACCTCCGCATTGAAGTGGTCAAGAGCGCCATCGCCTCCGTGACCCAGGACGACGCCACCGCAAAGTAGAGAATCCGATGAAAACCAATATCAAGAGCAGACTCATCGTCATCATCGCTGTCCTGGTCGTCTTCGTCTTCGGCATCTTCCGCGTTCCCCACGGCCTGTCCGGCTCGGCTCTGAAGCAGGCCCTGCTCCAGAACATCCACCTCGGCCTCGACCTCAAGGGCGGCATGCACCTCATCCTTCAGGTCAAGGTCGATGAGGCTGTCGGCACCGAAACCGACACGGACGTGGCCAGCATCCAGAGCGACCTGCAGAAGAACGGCATCGCCGGCGCCGTCGTCTCCAAGCCTGACGCCAACCGCCCCGACTTTATCCAGGTTGCCAACGTCCCCGCCGCGCACGCTAGCGATGTGAGCTCGATCCTCGAGAACAGCTACAGCACCCGCTTCGATATTTCTCCCGGCGTCGGCAACAGCTGGACCCTCACCATGAAGCCCTCCGTCGAGAATGACCTGAAGCAGCGCGCCCTCGAGCAGGCCATCGAAGTCATCCAGACCCGCACCAACACGCTCGGCGTCAGCGAGCCCATCATCGAGCCCTATCAGCTCGGCAGCTACCAGATCCTCGTCGAACTGCCCGGCGTCAGCGACCTCGGCCGCGTCAAGGATGTCATCCAGTCCACCGCCCGCCTCGAAGCGCACGAAGTCATCGGCGATGGCCAGTCCTGGCCCGATCAGCAATCTGCCCTCCAGGCCCTCGGCGGTTACCTGCCGCCCGACGCCGAACTGGTGCAGAGCGTTCCCGGTGCCGCCAGCGAGGGCAGCCCGACCGCATGGTACGAGCTGAAAAAGATCCCCATCTGGGGCGGCACCGATGTCCGCGATGCGCAGCCCGGTCAGAATCCCAATACCGGTGAGCCGGAGGTCGACTTCTACCTGACCAGCGCGGCCGGCTCCAAATTCTCCGCATGGACCGGCGCCAACATCGGCAAGTACATGGCCATCGTCCTCGATAATCGCGTCCAGGAAGTCGCCGTCATCAAAGGCCAGATTGGCGACTCGGGCAATATCTCCGGCGGCGGTATCAGCCAGCAGCGCGTGAAAGACCTCGCCATGCTCCTGCGCACGGGCGCTCTCCCGGCCTCGATCGCGTTCATGCAGGAAACCACCGTCGGCCCATCCCTCGGCGCCGACTCCATCCACCAGGGCATCCTCGCCTCCGTCGTCGGCTTTCTCGCCGTCATGATCTTCATGCTCGTCTACTACAAGGGTGCGGGCATCAACGCCGATCTGGCGCTCTTCCTCAACCTCGTCATCCTGCTCGGCTTCCTCGGCTTCTCCGGAGCCACTCTCACCCTCCCCGGCATCGCCGGCGTCATCCTCACCATCGGTATGGGCGTCGACTCCAACGTGCTCATCTTCGAACGCATTCGCGAAGAACTGCGCGCCGGCAAGTCGCCCTCGGCCTCCGTTGACCAGGGCTTTGCCCATGCCTGGACCACCATCGTCGACACCCACGTCACCACCATCGTTTCGGCAGCCATTCTCTTCATCTTCGGTACCGGTCCGGTGAAAGGCTTTGCCGTGACCCTCACCTTCGGGCTGCTCGCCAATCTGTTTACGGCGGTCTTCGTTTCCCGCGTCATCTTCGACGCTCACCTCAGCCGCAAACTGCACGGCGAACCGATCTCTATCTGAAGGCGGAATCTTCGTGGAACTGTTTCATGATCCAAAAATCGACTGGCTCGGGAAAAAGTGGTACTTCCTTGGCTTCTCTCTGATCTTCAGCGTTGCCGGGCTGCTCTCCATCTTCTTCTGGCACCACCTGCCCCTCGACGTCGATTTCCGCGGCGGCACCGTCGTCCGCGTCAAGTTTTCGGCCCATCCCGATGCCGACCGGATTCGCTCCGCCATGGACACCGCCGGCCTGCACGATGCCCGCATCCAGCAGCCCTACGGTCCCGCCGCGAATAACGAAGTCCTGATCACCCTTTCCCTCCAGGCCACCAGCGCATCCGCCATCGACCAGGGCCGCGCCACCATCGTCAACGCGCTCAGCCAGCACTACTCGCAGAACGGCAGCCAGGCCCAGGGAAAAATCGATCTCGACAACGTCAGCGATTCGACCCTCGCTTCCTGGCTCCAGCAGAACGATCCTGAGCACCTCGGCAATACCGTCGATGCCCAGACTCGCTACCAGAACCAGGCCACCGTCGTCGTCCACTTCCGCGACGACCAGCACAGCGGCATCATCGACTCCATCGACGACCTGCGTGGCGTGGTCGACCCTGCTGTCCTCGCCGCCCTCCAGCAGAGCGCCTGGCTCTCCGGCTTCTCCGTTCGCAGCGTCGAAGTCGTCGGCGCCCAGGTGGGCAAGGTCCTCCAGCACCAGGCGGAGCTCGCCACCCTCTATTCGCTCGGCGGCATGCTCGTCTATCTCTGGTTCCGCTTTGAACTGATCTACGGCGTCGCCGCCGTCGTGGCCTGCTTCCACGACACCATCATCACCGTCGGTGCTTTCAGCCTCAGTAACCAGGAAATCTCCCTCACCGTCATCGCCGCCATCCTCACCCTCATCGGCTACTCGATGAACGACACCATCGTCGTCTTCGACCGCATCCGCGAGAACCTCCGCCTCAGCCGCCGCGAGCCCCTCGCCGCCCTCGTCAACCGCAGCATCAATCAGACTCTGAGCCGGACCGTCCTTACCTCCGGCCTCACCTTCCTCACCGTCCTCTCCCTCTTCCTCTTCGGCGGCGAAGTCCTGCGCGGCTTCTCCTTTGCCCTGGTCGTGGGCATCCTCATCGGCACCTATTCCTCCATCGCCGTGGCCGCCCCCATGCTGGTCGCCTACCAGGACTGGCGCTCCCGTCGCGGGAAAGCCGCTTCTCTCCCCGCTGCAAAGAAAGCCAGGGTATGATGCTGCCATCCCCCGCAGGCTCCGGGAAACCTGCATCCAAACAGGGCAGGCTTGCCCTCACGGAGCGGGGGGTGCATCTCGATCTGAAAGTGTGCTATAGAAAAGACCCCGGCTCCCGTCTGCTGGCCCGCTGGCCTCCATGCCCGCACCGCCACGCAGACCAGAAATTCATCCCGGCCCTGCCGGCTCCGGTCGCGTACCCCCACCGCGTCAGAACGAAAGATCGGCGGGAACTTTTGGGTCCCCCTGCGGTGTCTATACGAGGTGTCAACTACTGAAAGGTTCTGAGGTCGGCCATGGCAATGTTTGAAGACATCCTGCTGGAATCCGGGCACCAGATTAAGACGAAAAGCAAGTACTACACCATCGTCGGTGTCCTGCTGAATGGTTCCGTTCTTGCTGCTCTCATTCTGTACCCCCTGATCTACCCCGAAGCCTTGCCCAAAGCGATGATGGCGACTCTGCTGGTGGCTCCGCCTCCGCCTCCGCCTCCACCGCCTCCGCCTCCGCCGGCGGTTCACGTCGAGCGCGTCGTCTCGGAGATGATCAACAACCAGTTGACCGCCCCGACGAAAATCCCCAAGGAAATCAAGATGGTGAAAGAGGAAGCCGCTCCTCCCCAGACCGGCGTAGCCGGCATGGAAGGCATGGGCGGCTCCGGTGGCGGCGTGATGGGCGGCGTCCTCGGCAGTCTGGGTACCGGCCCCGCGCCCAAAATTCAGGCCGCTGCTCCCAAAAAGATCACCGTGTCATCCGGTGTCATTTCCGGCCTCCGTACCGGCGGCGAAGAGCCCCAGTACCCGGCCATTGCCAAGGCAGCTCGCATTCAGGGCACGGTTGTCCTGCAGGCAACGATTTCCAGAAATGGAACGATCGAAAACCTGCGGGTGATCAGCGGCCCCCCCATGCTGCAGGCGGCGGCCACCGAGGCCGTGCGCACCTGGCGCTATAAGCCTTATCTCCTCAACGGCGAACCCGTCGAGGTCGAAACGCAGGTCAATGTAGTCTTCAGTCTTGGTAGCTGATTCAACCGCCCCGGATCGGCATGGCCGCTTCGGGGTTGTTCTCGCGATTTTCCGGCCTTCCCGCCTCACGTCCTGCGGGTATGGCATTCCGTCAGCGTTCTTTGGCACCTACCGCAGCATTGCCTCAGGAGGAAAGATTCAGTGATTCTCGCTCAGATCCACCATCTCGTTGCAAACCCGGCGTCTCTCGGCTTCTTCCAGGAAGGCCAGACCGTCGGATTCAGCCCGATCGACCTCTGGAACAACATGGGCTGGCTCGCCCGCGGCGTTGTGTTTGTCCTCTTCATCATGTCGATCTGGTCTCTGGCCGTCATGATCGACCGCTACCTCTATTTCAACGCCGCCCGCAAGCAGTCCCGCGAGTTTGCCCCCCGCGTCGCCGGCGCCCTCAAGGAGGGTAAGCTCGACGAGGCCGTGAAGGTTGCCGACCGCAACAAGAAGTCCCACTTGGCCGAAGTCGTTACCGCTGGCCTGCAGGAGTTCCGCAACTACGGCGGCGGCGGCGCCGTGAGCGTCGAGCAGATCGAGTCTTCCAAGCGCGCGCTGGAGCGGGCCGAAGCCATCGTTCACGCCAAGCTCAAGAGAGGGCTCGGCTCGCTGGCCACCATCGGCTCCACCGCCCCCTTCGTCGGCCTCTTCGGTACCGTCGCCGGTATTCTCAAGGCCTTCCAGGAAATCGCTACCCAGAAGACCCCCGGCATCGGCGCCGTCGCCAGCGGTATTTCTGAAGCTCTGGTCACCACCGCCTTTGGCCTCTTTGTGGCCATCCCGGCGGTGTGGCTGTTCAATTACTTCACAAACCGCGTGGAGGCGTTTGACGTGGAGATGGACAACTCCTCCAGCGAACTGATCGACTACTTCATCAAGCAGAGCAACCGCCGGTAGTCGGCAGGCGCCCTTCGCGCCCCAACCCGGCGCAAAAGGGCTGAAGTGCAGGTCGAGCGGGAATCGTTTTGAGCCGGGAGTTGCCTCGCGCGCTCCCGGCCCCTGATTGTCGCCCCTGCCGGAATTTCCGATCGGAGCGTTAGCCAATGGCAATCGCAGTAAGAAACGAAGGATCCAAGGTCAACGCCAACATCAACGTCACCCCCATGGTCGACGTGATGCTGGTGCTCTTGATCATCTTCATGGTCATTACTCCCATGCTCCAGAACAAGGTGAACGTCGATCTGGCCACCAGTACCACCGCCACGCCGATGGAAGACGCCAATAAGGAAGACTCGGTCGTCGTCGCCATCACCCGCGACAGCCGCGTGTACCTCGGCCAGAACCAGACCAGCATCGCCAATCTCGGCTCGCAGGTTCGCGATGAACTGGAAAACAAGACCAGCAAAATCGTTTATTTCCGCTCCGACGCCCGCGCCCATTACGGCACCGTCATGGATGCCATCGATGCCGTGCGCACCGCAGGCGTGGAAGAGGTCGGGATGCTGACCGATCAGCAGCAGCCAACGATTACCACCACCAAACCGCCAACCGCTGCCGGCGGCCAGTAACTGAGAGAAGAGTCAGAAAACGAGGAATTTGACTTATGGCAATGAGCGTAGGCGGTTCCGGCGCCCTGAATGCCGAACCCAATGTCACTCCGCTGATCGATGTGCTGCTGGTGCTCCTGATCATCTTCATGGTCATCGTGCCGGTCACGCCGCGCGGGCTGGATGCCCTCGTGCCCCAGCCCCCCAAGAACCCCAACCAGCAGCAGCAGAATGACCGTACCATCGTCGTTCAGATTCAGTCCGGCGGGGGCGGAGTTCCCAACTACCTCATCAACGAAACTCCGGTCGCCAAAAGCGACCTCGAAAGCAAGCTCAATGAAATCTTCTCCACCCGTGCCGAAAAAGTCATGTTCGTGAAAGGCGATCCCAACCTGGACTTCCAGGCCGTCGCCACCGTCATCGACGTCGGTCACGCCGTGGGTGTCGATCACATCGGCCTCATCACCCCCAAGATCGCGGCCGGACAGTAGGAGCGTCGGTTTCCATCGGGTCTCAGCCGGGTGCACTCCGGTACCCTTGCCTGGGCCCGCAGAAGCAGTACAATCGCTCTCGGCAGCGCTCGAGTGCGTGGCTTTTCAGGCTCCCGGCGAGCTGAAGGAGAAGACAGACAGAATGAACCGCATTGCACGTTTACTGGTGCTGGCCGCCGCTACGGGCCTCCTGTTGGCCTCCGCGACCGGCTGTAAACGCCTGGAGGCCCGCAATCAGCTCAACAAAGGTGTCGAGGCCTACAAGCAGGCGAAATACGAAGAGGCCATCGATCACTTTCAGAAAGCCGTCAACCTCGATCCCACCTATCCCATGACGCGGCTCTATCTGGCCACGGCCTACGCGCAGCAGGTCGTGCCCGGTCTCGATACCCCCGAGAACGAAAAGACCGCGCAGATGGCCATCGACGGTTTCCAGGAAGTCCTCCACGAGCATCCCGACGACATTACCAGCCTCAAGCAGATTGCCGCCCTCAAGTACGACCTGAAGAAATTCAGCGAGGCTCGGGACTGGCAGCTGAAGGTTCTGTCTGCTGACCCAAAGGACGCCGAGGCCGCCTACACCATCGGCGTCGTGGACTGGACCCAGGCCTATCAGAACGCCGTCCACGCCCTCCAGGGCGCCGGCATGCAGGATGACGGCCAGGGCAACGCCAAAATGCCCAAAGCGGTCTGCAAAACCATTAAGGATGAGAATACCGACCTCGTCAACGATGGCCTTAAATACCTGCAGATGGCCGTCAGCCTCCGTTCCAACTACGATGACGCCATGCAGTATCTCAACCTCATGTACCGCCGCAAGGCCGACCTGGACTGTGGCGACGATGCCGCCCGCAAGGCCGATCTCGCCTCGGCGCAGGACTGGGTGCAGAAAGCCATGGGCGCGCGCAAGGCCAACGAAGAGAAGGCCAATGAGAAGGCCGCTGGCGGCGTGGTCATGCAATAAAACCCCGCCTGAGCCGCATCCCGAAGCCCCCGCCCCGCGCGGGGGCTTCGCTTTTTCCTGTACCCCCGCATCGCGCACCCTGTACCCTGACTGAGGTGTTTCGCAAAGTTCTCATCGCCAACCGTGGCGAAATCGCCCTCCGCATCCTGCGCGCCTGCCGCGAGCTCAATCTCTCCACTGTCGCCGTCTACTCTGACGCCGACCGCGCCGCGCCCCACGTCCTCGAAGCCGACGAAGCGTATCGCCTCGGTCCCGCGCCGGCGCCCGAATCCTACCTCCGCGGCGACCTCATCCTCGAAATCGCCCGTCGCACCGGCGCTGGCGCCATCCACCCCGGCTACGGCTTCCTCTCCGAGAACGCCGACTTCGCCCAGGCCTGCGAGCACGCCGGCATCACCTTCATCGGCCCGCGCTCCTCCGCCATGCGCATCCTCGGCTCCAAGACCAATGCCCGCCAGGCCGCCGACGAAGCCGGCATGCCGCGCACGCCGGGCTGCGTCCACGCGCTTGCCTCGCCCGAAGAGGCCGCTGACGTCGCCGCCAGTGTCGGCTACCCCGTCATGCTCAAGGCCGCCGCCGGCGGCGGTGGCAAAGGCATGCGCGCCGTCTCGCGCCCTGAAGATCTCCCCTCCGCCTTCGTCGCTGCCGGCAGCGAAGCGGAACGCGCCTTCGGATCCGGCGAAGTCTACCTCGAGAAACTCATCGAGCGTCCCCGCCACATCGAAATCCAGATCATCGCCGACGAACATGGCCGCTGCGTCTCTCTCGGCGAACGCGAATGCTCCGTCCAACGCCGTCACCAGAAGGTCATCGAGGAAGCGCCTTCCCCCGTCGTCGATCCCGATCTCCGCCGCCGCATGGGAGAAGCCGCCGTCCGCCTTGCCCGCTCCGCCGGCTACACCAACGCCGGCACCATCGAATTCCTCGTCGACGACCGGAAGAACTTCTACTTCCTCGAGATGAACACCCGCCTCCAGGTTGAGCATCCCGTCACCGAGCTCGTCACCGGCTACGACCTCGTCCATCTCCAGATTCGCATCGCCCAGGGCGAGTCTCTGCCCTTCACCCAGGACGATGTCCAGCTGCGCGGGCATGCCCTCGAGTGCCGCGTCTATGCCGAGGACCCCGCCAACGGCTTCATGCCTTCCCCCGGCCGCATCACCCGCCTCCTGCAGCCTGGCGGTCCCGGTATTCGCGAGGACTCCGGCATCTACGAGGGCTGGGTTGTCCCCGTCGACTATGACCCCATGCTCTCGAAACTCATCGCCTTCGCGCCCACCCGCGATCTGGCCGTTGCCCGCCTGCTCCGCGCTCTCGATGAGTACGTGGTCGGCGGGATTCGCACCAACCTCGGCCTCTTTCGCCGCATCCTCAACGATCCCGACTTTCGCGCCGCCCGCATGGACACCGGCTACCTCGACCGTCTCCTCGCCGCCGCGCCTTCCCCACCCGACGTTGCCTCCGATGGACATGCGGCCGTTCCCGCCGTCGCCGCCGCGCTCTTCGAAGCCACGAAGCCCTCCACGAACGGCGCCGCGCTCAATGGCAGGGGTCACATCAGCGCCTGGAAGACCGCTGGCCGCCGCGATGCCGTCGGCATCGCCGACTAAAGGCCGCCATCCGATGACATTGCACCTTGAAATCGGTGGCCGCACCTGCCAGGTCGAAGTCGACCCCGGCGAAGCTCCCGGTCTGTGGCGCGTCCGCATCGACGGCCAGCTGGTCGAAGCCGATGCGCATCTTCTCCGCCCCGGCGTCCTCTCGCTCCTCGTCCACGGCCAGTCGTATCGCGTCGTCCTCGATCCCGACACCGTCGACCCCGCGCTCCACATCGGCCCCCGGCGCGTTCCTTACCGCATCGACGATCCCCGCTCTCTGCGCTCTCGCCGCCGCCACGCCGGCTCCGAAGGCCCGGCCACCCTCAAGGCCTCCATGCCCGGCCGTATCGTGCGCGTCCTTCTTGAAAAAGGCGATTCCGTCGCCGCCCATCAGGGCGTTCTCGTCGTCGAGGCTATGAAGATGCAGAACGAAGTTCAGTCCCCCAAAGACGGTCGCGTCCGCGAAATCCGCGTCTCCCCCGGCGACACCGTTTCCGCCGGCGACGTCCTGGCCATCATCGAGTAGCTTCGCCCGTCACCCCGTCACCCCGCAACCCGCTCACTGCTGCTGGCTCTGCTGGATCTGCAGCAGCGGCTCTGCCGGCGGCGGTGGCGCCTGCGCCTTTTCCACCAGCATCGACCAGTCCTCCGGGATCGGCAGCTCCCGATCCAGATCCGGCGCCGCATCCGACGACGTCACCTGCACCGCCACATACAACTCGCTGTCCGTTCGCCCTCGAAACAATCCGCGCGTCGGCGGAACATCCGCATAATCCCGCCCCAGCGCCGTCCGGATATGCCGGTCCCGCGCGATCAGCGCATTTGTCGGATCGAATCCCACCCACCCCAGCGTCGGCAGGAACGCCTCCACCCACGCGTGCGTCGCGCTCGACGTCGACCGGTCGTGATCCTCGCTCCCGTGGTACAGATACCCGCTCACATACCGGCACGGTATCCCCACTTGCCGCACCAGCGCGATCATGATGTGCGCAAAATCCTGGCATACCCCCTGCCGCGTCTTCAGCGCCTCGTCGATCGGCGAATCCACCCGCGTGCTCTGCTTCTCATAGCTGAAGGCGTCGTACAACCGCGTGTTGATCTCGTGCAACAGTTTCAGCGGATCGTCCCGCCGCACCGCGTCCAGTTCCTTCGCCAGTCCCGCCAGCAACGGCGTCGGCCTGGCGAACTCGCTCGGCAGCAGCATCTCCCAGTAGTCGCCTTCCGCCACCAGAGCGTCCAGTTCCTTCCATGCCTCCGGCCCCAGCTCCGCCGGAATTGCCGCCAGCGGCTGGTGCTCCACCACCGCTTCCGCCACCACCACCAGCTGCGCGTGCCGCCCCGGAATATCGAAGTGGTGGACGTTGTTCCCCAGATGATCGCGATACGTGAACACGCGGCACCGCGGGCTCACCGACAGCGTGAACGACAGGCAGCGCTGGTTGCTGTCGCTCCGCGGGTGCATCCGCACTTCCATCGTGCTCTCGCTCACCGCGCGCGCGTAGATGAACTTCGTCAGATGCCGCACAAAATAAAATCTCATCGCTCACACCGCCAGCGCCGTCTCTACCGAGTACTGGATGTAAACGGCGTAAATCAGATCGTGGATCTCTCTGCACTGATCCAGAATGCCGCGCAGATAACGCACCGGGTCCCGCGCCACAATCTCCCCGATCTGCGCGAACCCCAGCGTCGCCTTCAGCCGCCCCGCCACGCGCATCAGCTCGCCGCCGCGCTGCGTCCGCGTGTGCTGCTGGATCGCCTCCAGAGCATTGTGCAGCGCATCCACCGCGTAACGCACCGAATGCGGGAAATTCGGGTCCAGCAGCAGAAATTCCAGGATCCTCTCGTGTGTCAGATCCGCCGTGTGCACCCGGCAGAACGCCTCAAACGCCGTACAGATGCGCAGCAGCCCCACCCACTCCAGGTACTCGCCCGCATCGTCGGAATCCTCGCCCGGGAACACCTCGCGCTCGTACAAGTCCAGCAGCATGGTCAGCGACCACGCCCGCTCCAGATAACGCCCCACCCGCAGTACCTGCCACCCCTCGCCGTGACTCAGCGTCGTGTCCGTCACCCCCTGGAACAAATGCACGCCGTCGATGATCGTCGGCAGAAACTCCGCCAGGTTTCGCTCCGATGGCGATGCTGTGCGCAGTCGGCTGATCTCGTGAAACAGCCCGTTCAGACGCTGCCACTGCTCCGTGCTGATCTCATCCCGGATCTGCCGCGCATTCTCGCGCGCTGCAAAAATGCACGCGGTAATCGATGCGTGCTTCGTCGTGTCGAAGCACAGCGCATGCACCAGCGCCGTCACCCCCATCCATCGTCCTGGCTCGCCGCTCCCGTCGCGCTCCTCCTGCCAGCCTGGCCCATGCATCGCCCCCACGGCGGCCAGCACCCGCTGCCAGCGCCGCTCCGCACTCACCCGCGAACGATCCAGCATCAGGCCCATGTTGATGTCGATCAGCCGCGCCGTGTGCTCGGCCCGCTCCAGATACCGGTTCGTCCAGTACAAACTGTCCGCTACGCGCGAAAGCATACTTCCCCCGGAATAACCTGCGGATCACGGATCACTGACAACGCCAGGCGATCCGTTTCGCCGTTTCGCTTAGCTTCCCAGCACCCATGTGTCCTTGCTGCCGCCGCCCTGCGACGAATTCACCACCAGCGATCCCTGCCGCAACGCCACCCGGGTCAGTCCCCCCGGCACAATGGTCACTTTGTCCCCAAACAGGATGTACGGCCGCAAATCCACATGCCGCGGTCCAATCGACCCATCCTCCAGCAGGCATGGCGCGCGCGAGAAACTCAGCGTCGGCTGCGCAATATAATTTCGCGGATCCGCTTCGATCCTGCGCTTGAACTCTTCCCGCTCCGCTGCCGAGCTCTGCGGGCCCACCAGCATGCCGTACCCGCCGCTCTCGCCCACCGCCTTCACCACCAGCTTTTCCAGGTTGTCCTTCACATGCGCCCGTTGCCGCGGATCCGTCAGCAGGTACGTCTCCACGTTGTTCAGAATCGGCTCCTCGCCCAGGTAGTACCGGATGATCGCCGGTACATACGCATAGAGCGCCTTGTCGTCGGCTACGCCGGTTCCAAAGGCGTTCGCCAGCGTTACATTCCCTGCGCGATACGCATTGAACAACCCCGCCGCTCCCAGGATCGAATCCCCGCGAAACGCCACCGGGTCGATAAAGTCATCGTCCACCCGCCGGTAAATCACATCCACACGCTTCAGCCCCGCCGTGGTCCGCATGTAAACGATGTTGTCGTGGATGACGAGATCCCGTCCCTCCACCAGTTCCACGCCCATCTGCCGCGCCAGCCACGTATGCTCGAAGTACGCCGAGTTGTACACGCCCGGCGTCAGCACCACCACCGTCGGCTCCGGCCGCCCTTCCGGTGCCAGCGACCGCAGCGTCGCCAGCAGCGCCTGCGGATAATGATCGATCGGCCGCACTCCGTAGTCCCGGAACAGGCTCGGCAGCGTGCGCTTCATGATGCGCCGGTTCGTCAGCATGTAGCTCACGCCGCTGGGCACCCGCAGGTTGTCTTCCAGCGCCACAAATTCGCCGCTCTCCAGCCGCAGCAAATCTGTGCCGGCAATGGCGACATACACGTTGCGCGGCACGCGCAGCCCCCGCATCTGCCGCCGGAACTGCGCGCAGCTGTACACCACCTCGCGCGGCACCACGCCCTGCGCCAGAATCTTCCCGTCGTTATAAACGTCGTGCAAAAAAAGATTCAGCGCCGTGATCCGCTGCGTCAGCCCCCGCTCGATCCGTTCCCACTCCTCGCCCGTCACCAGGCGCGGAATCAGATCGTACGGAAAAATCCGCTCCGTCCCCTCCTCGCGCCCATACACCGTGAACGTGATCCCCTGCATCAGGAACGACGCGTCCGCCGACTGCTTCCTCCGCCGGATCTCCTCCGCCGGCAGCGTCGTCAGCTCATGGAACAACGCCGCGTAGTGCGGGCGTATCGCCCCGTCCCCGTCGAACATCTCGTCGAAGGCGTCGTCCATGAAATATTCGCGGAGCAGCGCGTGCTCGTGCACCCCCCGCACAGGCGTCGTTGTCATACCAGTCCGTTATTCGGATGCCGGATTTTGGCTTGCTTCCGTTTCGGACGGGGAAACCCCTCACGCCTCAGACGGGGAAACGTATCTGGTTTGTATCACGGGGCCAGCCCGGCTGGAAAGTAAGATGCAAACTTCGCCCGACCCCCGCACAATGCTTTCGGGCGAAGCAAAATCTCCCGGTTTGCCAGTCTGGAATTCCTGATCCCTAATCCCTGCTCCCTGAACCCTGTCCTCTCACCACAACGCCGCCCTTCATCACAAACGCCACCCGCTCCACCGCCGTAATATCCTCCAGCGGATTCCCCGGCACCGCGATCACATCCGCGTAATATCCCGGCTTCAGTTGCCCCACCTCATTCTGCCAGGTCAGAATCCTCGCCCCGTTCAGATAATCCGCCTGCAGCACCGCCGCCGGCGTCATCCCGTACCGCACCATCAGTTCGAACTCCTTCGCCTGCGTTCCATGCGGAAACGGCCCCACATCCGAACCCACTGCCATCGGCACCCCCGCCGCCACCTGCCGTCTGAACTCATGGATCTTGTAGTCCAGCATCGCGTGCTCCCGTGCAGCCGCTGCCGGCGACGGCGCATGATCCGCAAAGTACTCGAAAATCGTGAACGTCGGCACCGCCGGAATCCGCTTTTCCTTCATCAGCTCCATCGTCTTCTCGCTGAGCTGCGTCGCATGGTCGATCGACGCGACTCCCGCCTCCGCCGCAAACAGCGCCGCCGGCTCTCCCTGGTCGTGCACACCCACATTCGTCCCCAGCCGCGCCGCTTCGGCCACCGCCGCCGCCAGCTCCTGCTCCGTGTACTGATACGGCGTGTGAAACTCCCAGAATTCCGGATCGCCCGCCTGTGCCCCCAGGTGATTCTCCGCGCACTGCGCCTCATCGGCGCCGCACGGAACCGCGTTCATGCCTCCCGCCGCCATCGCATCGCTGCCCGTTTCGTAAATCTTCACGAACGTTGACCCCTCCTTGTGCTGCTCGCGGATCGTCTCGATCAGCTGCTCCGTGTCATTCGCATAGTCCGCGTTCGACAGCACGTGCTGCGCCGGGTTGTAGTGGATCGCATCCTCGTGGCCGCCCAGAATGCTGATCGCGTTCCCGCTGATGCGCAGCCGCGGCCCCGGGATCAGCCCCGCGTTAATCGCCCGCATCACCGCTGTGTCGGCCGACCCCGCGCCCTCCGTCCCCATATCGCGCTCCGCCGTATATCCCGCCATCAGATCCGCCTTCGCCGCCAGCGTCGCCAGAATCGTGCGTTGCGGCACGCTCTCCTCCACCGTCTGCAAATCTTCCGCTCCCGGATGCAGAAACAGGTGGACGTGCGCATCGATCAGCCCCGGCATCAGCGTCGAATCTCCTAAATCGATCACCTTCGCTCCCGCCGGATGCTCCACCGACGTCCCCGCTGCCGTGATCCGCTCGCCTTCCACCAGCACCTCGCCCGGCGTCACAATCTTTCCCGTCTCCACATCGAACAGCCGCGCCGCATGCAGCACGATCGCAGGCTGCGGCCGAGCGACCGGCTCCTGACCGCAAACCAAAATCCCGGACGCGAGCATCGCCATCGTCACCAACGCCTTCACACGCATTGCTTCCCTCCAAATCGCAAACCAGAATAGCAGCGACACAGCCCTGCGGTGGCGGCTGACCGGCCGCCTCGCTGACTTGCTGGCCTGCTCCCCCGCCGCCCTGTATCCTGCCTCCAATGGACTCGCCCGCCATCGTCACCCACGACCTCACGCGCCGCTTCGGTCCCTTCACCGCGGTCGATCACCTTACCCTGAGCGTGGCCCCCGGGCAGTTCTTCGGCTTCCTCGGCCCCAACGGCGCCGGCAAATCCACCACCATCAAAATGCTCACCGGTCTCCTTGCCCCCACTTCGGGCCGCATCGAGATCCTCGGCCTCGACTTCGCCGCCCGTCCCCTCGACGTCAAACGTCTCATCGGCGTCGTTCCTGAGGGCCTGGCCCTCTTCGGCCGCCTCACCGCCTCTGAATATCTCCGCTTCGTCGGCCGCATGTACGGCCTCGATCGGGAAACCACCAACCGCCGCACCGAAGAGCTCCTCGACTTCATGAACCTCGCCGGCGAAACCAAAAAGCTCGTCACCGACTTCTCCCACGGCATGCAGAAAAAGCTCGCCCTCGCCGCCGCCGTCATCCACGGCCCCCGCATCCTCTTCCTCGACGAGCCCTTCGAAGGCGTCGATGCCATCGCCGCCGGCACCCTCAAAGCCATGCTGCAGCGCATGACCGAACGCGGCGCCACCATCTTCCTCACCTCGCATGTCCTCGAAATCGTCGAGCGCCTTTGCAGCCACGTCGCCATCATCCACCAGGGCCGGCTCGTCGCCGACGGCTCACTCGACGACCTCCGCAGAGGTGTCGCCGCCACCATCTCCGGTCCTCAGCCCGACGAAAAACTCGCCCTCGAGGAAATCTTCCTCCGCATCGTCAGTGGCTCCGGCCCCGCAGCCTCCGAAGAACCTGTCCAGGAGCTTTCGTGGCTGGCGTAAACACCGCCCCGGCCTCTGCGCCGCGCTCCGGCGGAGTCCTCTCGCCTCTGGCCCGCGATCAATACCGGGCGCTCGCCTGGGTGCAGTTCCGCATGTTCCTGAACGCCCTGCGTACCCGCCGCGGCAGCCTCGAGCTCGGAGCGCGCATCCTCAGCGGATTCCTCTTCACTGCCATCGCCCTCGGGCCCTCCGTCGGCCTCGGCGTCGGCGCCTGGGCGGCCGCCGCCCACAATCATCCCGCCGGCATTTCCGCACTGCTGTGGGTTCTCTTTCTCGCCTGGCAGTTCTTCGCCTCCCTCGCTCCCGCGCTCGCCGGACAAAACCCCGAGCTCGGCCACCTCCTGCGCTACCCCGTCGGTTTCGGTTCGTGGATTCTCCTCTACCTCATTTACGGCATCGCCGCGCCTTCCACCGTCATCGGCCTGCTCTGGACGACCGCCATCGCCATCGGCGTCGGCATCGCCCGCCCCGATCAGTGGGCCTGGATCGCGCTCACCCTCGCCCTCTTCGCCTTCTTCAATCTCCTGCTCTCCCGCATGATCCTTGCCTGGATCGAACGCTGGCTCGCCCAGCGCCGCACCCGCGAAATCGTAACCGCCGTTTTCCTTTTTCTGGCGCTGGGCGCACAGGCTCTCAACCCCGCCCTGCATCGCTCCAGTCACCAGGTCCCTCATTTCATCAGCCAGCAGAAGGCGATTCAGGTCGGCAGCCGCATCTGGAACGCGCAGAGTTTCCTTCCCCCCGGGCTCGCCACCACCGCGCTCACCGGAGGCACATCGCGGCAGATTCTTCACCGCACCGCCTCCCTCGGCCTGCTGGGCCTCTATATCTTCGGAGCCGGTGGCCTGCTGGCTGTTCGTCTCCGCTCCGAAAGCCGCGGGGAGAACCTCAGTGAAGCCCCCCGCCGTTCCGCTCGTCCCACGGCCAGAAAGCGCCTGCGTCCGGCCATCGACTTCTCCGGCCCCACCGCCGCCATCGTCGAGAAAGACCTCCGCTATCTTCTGCGCAGCGGCCCCATGCTCTACAATCTCGCCGCGCCCCTCGTCATGGTCTTTGTTTTTGGCGGTGCGTTTCGCGGAGGCGGCCAGTTCTCCAGCAGTATCCGCCTCGAATACGCTCTGCCTATTGCTATGGTGTGGGCCTTTCTCGGCCTCGCCCGTCTCATCTCCAACAACCTCGGTATGGAAGGCGACGGCATTCAGTTCTACTTCCTCTCGCCCACTCCCCTCCGCACCGTCGTTCTCGGCAAAAACTTTCTCCACCTCCTGCTGTTTCTGCTGGAGGCTCTTCTCATCTCCGCCGTTGTCGTCTACCGCTTCGGACTTCCCACCCCCAGCGTCGCCGCCGCCACTCTCGCGTGGTTGCTCTTCGCCGTCCCGGCGAACTTCGCCGTCGGCAACCTGCTTTCCATCACCATGCCTTATCGCATCAACATGACCCGCATCCGGCGCGAGCAGGGAGCTGTCGGCAACGGCCTCTCCAGCTTTGTCGCCCAGCTGGCCATCCTCGCCGTGGGCGCAGTGGTCATCGCAATTTGCACCTTCCTCGATCGTCCATGGCTGGCGACACCCGTCTTTCTCGTCCTCGCCGCCGTCAGCTCCCTGGCTTACCTGCGCATCCTCGGCAACGTCGACCGCATGGTCCAGTCGCGCATGGAATCCCTCACCCTCGAAGTCATGAAAACCAAATAAGGCCTCTCCACAGCCCAAAAAAAAGGACCAGGGCTCAAGTCCCCTGATCCTCTTTTTTCCGCTACCCGCTACTAACTCCCAACTACTAACTTCCAACTACACCAGCTCATGCCCGGCAAAGAAATACCCAATCTCGAACTGCGCCGTCTCCTCCGCATCGGACCCGTGGATCGCGTTCTCCTCAATCGACCCCGCATACTTCTTCCGGATCGTTCCCTCTTCCGCGTTCGCCGGATTCGTCGCTCCCATCAGCTTCCGCAGATCGGCAATCGCGTTCTCTTTCTCCAGCACCAGCGCCACCATTGGTCCCGATGACATGAACGTCGTCAGCGAATCGAAGAACGGCCGCTCCCGATGAACGAAATAAAACCCCTCCGCCTGTGGCTTCGAGATGAAGAGTTTCTTGATGGCGACGATCCTGAATCCCGCCTTCTCGATCTCCGCGAGAATCGCTCCCGCATAGCCCTTCCGAATCGCATCCGGCTTAATAATGCTGAACGTACGCTGTGACATTGGCTCCTGGCCTCTTGCCCCTGCGGGGCGTTGAATGAAACTCCCAACTCCCAACTCCCAACTACTTCCCAATCGCCCGCGCCACCGTCTCCCCGATCGCTGCCGGCGTCTCCACCACGTGAATCCCCGCCGCCTGCAGCGCCTTCATCTTCTCCGCCGCCGTTCCCTGGCCGCCCGAGATGATCGCACCCGCATGGCCCATCCTTCGTCCCGGCGGAGCCGTCTGTCCCGCGATGAATCCCACCACCGGCTTCTTCACGTGCTCCTTCACATACGCGGCCGCCGTCTCTTCCGCCGTTCCGCCGATTTCCCCGATCAGGATGATCGCTTCCGTCCCCGGGTCCTCATTCAGCATTTTCAGCGCATCCACGTGCGTCGTTCCGATAATCGGATCGCCGCCGATTCCGATCGCGGTCGACTGCCCGATCCCGCGCTGCGTCAGCTGATACACCGCCTCATACGTCAGCGTGCCTGAGCGCGATACGATCCCGATCGGACCCTCCTTGTGAATCCGCCCCGGCATAATCCCCACCTTCGCCTTGCCCGGCGAAATCACACCGGGGCAATTCGGCCCGATCAGCCGCGACTTGGAATACTTCAGCACGCTCCACACCTTCACCATGTCGTTGATCGGAATCCCCTCGGTGATGCAGATGATCAGCGGCACGCCCGCGTCGTTGGCTTCGAGAATCGCATCCGCCGCAGCCGGTGGTGGCACGAAGATCAGCGTCACATTCGCCCCGGTCTTCTCCACGGCCTCGTGCACTGTATCGAAAACCGGCCAGCCCTCGTGGATCAGGCCGCCTTTGCCCGGCGTCACGCCCCCCACCACCTTCGTCCCGTATTCTGCACAGCCCTTCGCGTGGAACGTGCCCTCGCGGCCCGTAATCCCCTGCACGATCAGCCGCGTATTCTTGTCAACCAAAACCGCCATTAGCTTTCAGCTCCTAGCTCTTAGCTCGTGATGGAAATCCGATGAACCTGCATGCTCAACTCGTACGTAAAAAGTTCGACATCCTGAACCTCTTCCGATGCAATACGGAGCTCGTCGGTGATATCGCCTGCGACGATAAGGATTCGCACCTTTGCAACACCGAGAATCTTCTTTAGCTTGCCTCGGTAGTACAGCGCCTGCCCAACTGTGCGTTCGTGGCCCCGGCTCACCTTGAGCTCAATGACTACGGGCACTCCCGTTTTATCCTTCGCAAGAATGTCTATTCGCCGACCTTCCACTGCGAATTCGACCGAGTCCGACCCGCTTCCCGTCCATAGCGAAAGACCCGGCTCGAGCAGTCCCAAGTTTTTTGCGAGGTAATCCCGAAGATGAGTCTCATATGCGAACTCTGCAGAGGCTTGTTCCGCTAGCTCCGCCACTGTCTTCTGCCCGAGCTCGTGTGCCGCATCGGAATCGTGTGGCTGGCCTTCGGGGTAGCCGTCCTTATCGAAGGCACCGTGTTTTGCTTCACTATAAAGCTCGTACTCGCCGTTGCCGCGGTAATACAGAAAGCGCGGAAAGCTGGGGTGGTTCTTGATGCCTGCGGGATTGTTAACGCAACAGCCGTTCAGATGGCCTACTAGGGTATTGGGAGACCACTTATCTGGGTAGTGGGACCAAATCCACTGCTCGAGCGCCGGACGCTTTTGTATACCCCCCAGCGATTCCATGGCCTGGCGCAATGCCTGTGCCATCGTTGAAGCAGTTTGTGCAACTGGGGTCATGCTCTCGAGCCTCGCACAGCCATCTCTACGCCGCTCCCTTCGCCGCTGCGACAACCTTGTCCGCCGCGTCTTTCATGGTGTCGCCCACGATAAAGTTAAGGCCCGAATCTTTCAGGATTTTGCGGCCCTCCTCGACGTTAGTCCCTTCGAGACGCAAAACGACGGGTACTTTGACATTGGTCTTGACAGCTGCGGCCACCACCCCGCTTGCCAGCGTATCCACGCGCAAAATTCCGCCAAAAATATTGATGAACACCGCCTGCACACCCTTATCCGACAACAGAATCTCAAATGCGTGCTCAATCTGCTGCTGGTTCGCCCCGCCGCCGACATCCAGAAAATTCGCCGGCATCCCGCCCGCGTACTGGATGATGTCCATCGTCGCCATCGCCAGGCCGGCGCCATTCACCATGCACGCAATATTGCCGTCCAGCTTGATGTAGTTCAGCGCGTACTTCGACGCCTCCACTTCCAGCGGATCCTCTTCCGCCACATCGCGCAGTTCCTTCAGATCCTTGTGCCGGAACATCGCGTTATCGTCGAAGTTGATCTTGCAGTCCAGCGCAAACAGCTTGTCGTCCTTCGTCGTGATGAACGGGTTGATCTCCAACAGCGAGGCATCGGTATCGATATACGCCCGGTACAGCCCCGTCATGAACTTCACCGCATCCGCGATCTGCGCCGGCTTCAGCCCCAGCGCAAACGCCAGCTCCCGCGCCTGGTACGGCTGGAACCCCACGCCCGGATCGATGTACGCCTTGTAAATCGCCTTCGGATCCTTCGCCGCAACTTCCTCGATCTCCATCCCGCCCGCCTGCGACGCCATGAATACCAGCTTCGCCGCCGCGCGATCCAGCACGATCCCCAGATACAGCTCCCGATCGATCGCCGCCGTCTCCTCGATCAGCAGCCGCTGCACCTTCTGCCCCTGCGCACCCGTCTGGTGCGTCACCAGCTGCATGCCCAGGATCTGCTTCGCGTACTGCTCGGCTTCGTCCAGTGTCTTCGCCACCTTCACACCGCCGCCCTTGCCGCGTCCGCCGGCATGAATCTGCGCCTTCACCACCACGCCCTTCGCGCCGCCGCTGAACAGCTGACGTGCCGCCTCGATGGCCTCGTCCAGCGTGTTCGCTACTTCGCCGCGCGGAATCGCGACGCCATACTTCGCCAGAATGTCTTTTGCCTGGTATTCGTGAATTTTCATAGAGGTTCTTCAACTCAGGGATCGGTGAACGGTTGCGGAGACTCTCCAGCGGACCCGCCCATTCCAATGCAACGGCACAGGCAAATTCCGCCCAAAGCAGAATGACCAGTGTAACGAACGCCTCTCCTGCGCAGCAAACCCCGCCGCGCACCTCGCAAATGAACAAACATCTCCATCGGTAGCCCTCCTGCGCTACACTGGCGCTCTCTCTCGCCCAGGCGTTCCCCCCGCCGTTAAACGCGTTCCCGGTGTCTGTAGTCGTGACTGCTGTCGGTTTCTCTCAGGAGGGAAAAATGAATCTCAGCAAGAAGCTCTTCGCAGAATTCTTCGGTACCGCGTGGCTCGTCTTCGGCGGATGCGGCGCCGCTGTCCTGGCTGCCGCCTTTCCCGGTCTCGGCATCGGCTTCCTCGGTGTTGCCCTGGCCTTCGGCCTCACCCTGCTCACCATGTGCTACGCCATCGGCCATATCTCCGGATGTCACCTCAATCCCGCCGTCTCCCTCGGCCTCGCTGTCGGCCGCCGCTTCCCCTACGCCCATCTCGTGCCCTACATCGTCGCCCAGGTCTGCGGCGGATTCGTCGGCGCCGCCACCCTCTATGTCATCGCCCGCGGCAAACCCGGATTCGTCCTCGGCAACTTCGCCTGCAACGGCTACGGCGCCCATTCCCCAGGCCTTTACAGCATGCACGCCTGCTTCGTTGCCGAAATGGTCCTCACCTTCTTCTTCCTCTTCATCATCATGGGATCCACCGATGTCCGCGCTCCCCAGGGTCTTGCCCCCATCGCCATCGGCCTCGGCCTCACCCTCATCCATCTCATCGGCATCCCCGCCACCAATCTCTCCGTCAATCCCGCCCGCAGCACCGGCCCCGCCATCTTCGTCGGTGGATGGGCCGTCTCCCAGCTCTGGCTCTTCTGGCTCGCCCCCGCTCTCGGCGGCGTCCTGGGAGGGCTCATCTACCGCGTCTTCTTCGCCGAAAAACCCGCTCCCGGCGTCCAGCCCGTCCCGGCCAAACCGGCCTACGAGCCCCTGCCCGGAACCTCCGCCGGCGACTGAACCCACTCCACTCCAGGAGGCGGCCCACCGCCCGGCCGCCTCGGTGCCCCACATCTACCCGTCTTTCGCAGATGTGGGAAGCCCCCAACGTCCATCCTGCTTCAGAATGACTCGGCGTCCGGCTTGCCTCTTCCCCCGTCGGGTAGCATGAGAGCACCGCATGCCCGCCTTACAGCCTTATCTCAAACAGATTGCTGAACAGCATCGCCCTCTCTCCCGCGAAGAGGCGCGCGCCGCGCTGCTCACCATCCTGACCGGCGCTCCCGGCGACGTCAACGATTTCGAAATCGGCGCGCTGCTCTCCGCCATGGCCGCGCGCGGCGAAACCGTCGACGAGCTCACCGGCTTTGCCCAGGCAATGCGCGCCCTCTCCCTGCCCATCCCCATCTCCGAGGAGGAGCGCGCCGCGCTCGTTGACACCTGCGGCACCGGTGGCGACGGCCTCGGCACCTTCAACATCTCCACCGGAGCCGCTCTCGTCGCCACTGCAGCCGGAGCCAAAGTCGCCAAACACGGCAATCGCGGCATCACCTCAAAATGCGGCTCCGCCGACGTCCTCGAAGTCATGGGCGTCCCCGTCGCCCTCTCGCCGCGCCAGTCGGCCGACTGCCTTCGCGTCACCGGTTTCACTTTCCTTTACGCCCCGGCGCTGCACCCCGCGATGAAACGCGTCCAGCCCGTGCGCCGCGCTCTCGGCTTTCGCACCATCTTTAATCTCGCCGGACCCCTCACCAACCCTGCCGGCGCTCCCGCTCAGATCATGGGCGTCTATTCGCCCGCAAAGCTCGAGGTCGCCGCCGGCGCCATGGCCCATCTCGGGATCCGCTTCGGCCGCGTCGTTCATGCCCGCAACGGCATCGACGAAATCGCCCTCTCCCCCACTGACACGATCGATGTCCGTGCCGTCTCCGACCACGATGCCCCCCGTCCCATCGCGGCGCTTATCAGCCCCGAAGATGTCGGCCTGGCCCCCGCCCCCCTCGACGAACTCCAGGGCGGCCACACCCCGCAGTCCAACGCCGCGATCCTCGAAGCGATTCTCAACGGAGCGGAGCGAGGACCGAAGCGCGACGTCGTCCTCCTCAACGCCGCCGCCGCTCTCGACGCCGTCGGCATCGCCGCCGATCTCCGCGAAGGCGTCGCGCGGGCAGCCGAGGCCATCGACTCCGGCGCCGCCGCTCGAACCCTCGCCGCCCTTCGCGATTACGGCCGCAGCATCGCCCCTGCCAATTCCTGATCCGCCCCCGGTTCCCATGTCCCCGTGAATGCCGGACGCTGCCGCTCGCTCCGCCTCCGCTCAACTGTCCGGCGACTCCAGCCACGAGCGCGTGCTGGTTGCACGGGCCGACAAATCGCCGAAACGGGAAAAAGCGCCCCCTCGCTACCGCCCGAAGACGGGCTTTCAATCCCCCGCCGGAAACAGGCTCCCCCCCAATCCCCCCCCGCCAGGTTCACCCCACAGCAAGCAGCAGATACTTCCGCTCGTCAAAATCCAACCGATTTCCCCTTCGCCCCCACACGAAAGTACCCGTCTGTCCCGTTCTGGAAACGTGCCTCGCGCTCCAGCCTCTCCTCTTCCCATAAACTGGCCCCCCCACGACCGCCGAAACGCGCTTCCCCCCAATCCCCGCCGCCAGGTTCACCCCACAGCAAGCAGCAGATACTTCCGCGCGTCAAAATCCAACCGATTTCTCCTTCGCCCCCACGCGAAAGTACCCGCCTGTCCCGTTTTGGAAACGTGCCTCGCGCTCCAGCCTCTCCTCTGCCCTCACCCTCGGCTCCCCGGAGTCCAAACAACCCCTCCGCAACCCGCGCCCTGTCATCCGCCCCCCGTCACCCGCACCCCTACGGATTCGTCTCCAGCTGCCTCCAGCCCGC
>DATJNE010000171.1:0-29489 GCA_035508305.1 Acidobacteriaceae bacterium
GGGAGGGTCACTGTCTCGACCTTGCCGTCGGGCCAGTGAATCTCCACCTGATCCACTTTTGTCGCGTCGCCCAGCCCGAAGTGCACGCGCGGATCGTTCGACGACAGGTAGCTGCCCCCGCTCAGCACGTCGCCGCGCTGCCGCAGGCCGCCGGCGGTCAGGTAGACGGTCGAGCCCACAGCATCGCGCGGACTCTTCGGCCCGCCCACCAGCTTCAGTTCCACCCAGTGGTGATGGTCGGGGTTTACATTGCGCTCGAGCACCGGCACGCCGTCCATGTTGTTCATCACCACATCGATCTTGCCGTCGTTGAACAGGTCGCCGAAGGCCGCGCCTCGTCCCACCACCACCACGGCGAGGCCAGTGCCTTCCACCGCCGGCACCAGCGAAAATTTGCCGTCCTTCTCGTTGTGGAACAGCAGCGGCCGCTCCGCGTAGGTCGTGCCCCACTCCGGATGCCGATCGACCACCGGATAGACGTGCCCGTTGGCGATGAACAGATCCTTCCATCCGTCGTTGTCGTAGTCGAGGAAGCCATCACCGAAACCCACAAAGGGAATGGTAGGGGCGGCAATGCCCGCGGGGTAGCTGACATCGTTGAAATTGCCTTTGCCGTCGTTCTGGAACAGGATGTCGTAGTCGTCGGCGAAGGTCGTGCTCACGATGGACTCGTGGCCGTTGTTCTCGTAGTCGCCGGCGGCCAGTCCCATGTTCGCCGCCTCGCGCCCGTCGGCATTCAGCGCGAAGCCGCTGAGATAGCTGTCGTCCTCGAAGGTTCCGTTGCCTTTGTTGATGTAGAGATAATTCGGCGTCGAGTCGTCGGCCACGACCAGGTCCGGTTTGCCGTCGTTGTTCACGTCCACGAAGAGCGCGCCCAGCCCGTAGTAGCCGTTTTTGTTGTCGACGCCCAGCTTTTCGCTCACGTCGGTGAAGGTTCCGTTGCCGTTGTTGTGGAAGAGATGGTCGCGCTCGCCGGGCAGCCCGCGCGGC
The DNA here is from genome assembly GCA_035508305.1 of Acidobacteriaceae bacterium. Taxonomy (GTDB): domain Bacteria; phylum Acidobacteriota; class Terriglobia; order Terriglobales; family Acidobacteriaceae; genus Palsa-343. The sequence goes on from DATJNE010000171.1 coordinate 991, forward strand.
CCGCACATGGTTTCCACGCCGCGATACTGGCAGTTGGCGTAATTCACCGTGCGCGATCCTGACACCGGCGGATGGACGAAGTCGAAATGGATGTACCCGGCGACGAACAGGTCGAGGAAACCGTCGCCGTCATAATCGCCGAAGGTCGCGCCGGTGGACCACGTGCCCAGCGCCACGCCTGCTTTTTCGGCGACGTCGGTGAAGGTGCCGTCGTGATTGTTGCGGTAGAGCCGGTTCTGTCCGTAGTTGGTCACGTACAGGTCGGGCCAGCCGTCGTTGTTGTAGTCGGCCACCGCACATCCATAGCCCCAGCGCTCGTTGGCGACGCCGGCCTTGTCGGTCACGTTGGTGAAGGTTCCGTCGTGATTGTTGTGGAAGAGCGCGGCTTTCGGCGCGGCGGCCTTGCCGTTCATCGCGTCCAGCGTGGATCCGTTGACGAGATAGATGTCGAGCCAGCCATCGTTGTCGTAGTCGAGGAGGCAGACACCCGGACCCTTGGCCTCGACGATGTAGGGCTTGTCCGGCGTGCCGGACATGTGATGCCAGGTTGTCAGCCCGGCGGCCTTCGCGATGTCCTCGAAAACCACAGGGCCGGTTTGGACGAAACCGCCCGCGGTGATCGGCCGATGCTGCGCGTCGTAGACAGCCGTGTGCTGGGCTCCGCTCGCCATGCCGCTCTGCTGCGCACCCTGCGCCGTCGCCGGGCGCCGTCCCGCCAGAAAGATTCCCAGAAGCCCCGCTCCCAGGCAGATGCCCATCGTCAGCCCGCTGCTCCGGCCGGAGCGCCTCGTCGGTCCCACTCGTCCGTCCCTTCGTCGAAAAAGTCAGCACCTATTGTCGCCGTTCGTCGCCGGTCTGCGAAAGTGGTTTCCTCGCCGCGATTCGGGTCGCGTTACCATGAATTCCAATGTCTTCCCGCCATTCCTCCCTTTTTCTTGCCGTCCTGTTCTGCTGTGCCGCTCCGATGGGACTCTTCGCCGCTCAGAAGGCGTCTTCGGTCCGCGTTCCCGGCGCGGTTCTGGACAGCTACACGGGCCAATACCGCGAGCAGGACGAACCGGACATTCTTCTGTCCGTCTTCCGCGACGGCGATCGTCTCTATCTGGAAACGCCGCGCAGCAGGCGCCTCGACCTCACTCCGGAATCGGAGACTGTCTTCCGGCCCAACTTCGACGCGACGTACACGTTCGTCACCGACGCGAGCGGCGCGGTCACGGCCCTGCGCTTCTCGATGCCCGGCATGGCGGACAATCTGCTCACGCGCGTCTCCTCGACACCGGTTCCCAATCATTTCCGTCCCTACTCGCGCGAGGAAGTGATGATCCCGATGCGCGACGGGATCAGGCTGCATGCGATCATCCTGCGTCCGACCGATACCAAAGAAGCGCTGCCCTTCCTGATGCAGCGCACGCCGTACGGCGTCGATAACAGCGATTCGGACTCCATCAACGCGCGCTACACCGAGCTGGCGCGCAGCGGCTACATCTTCGTGATGGAAGATATCCGTGGCCGTTACAAGTCAGAAGGCGCCTTCGTGATGATGCGGCCGATCGCCGATCACAGCGACCCGCACGCCATTGACGAAAGCACCGACACGTACGACACGGTCGCCTGGCTGCTGAAGCATGTTCCGCACAACAACGGCCGCGTCGGCGTTCTGGGCATTTCTTATCCGGGGTTCCTCGCCGCGGAGGCCGGTATCGATCCGCATCCGGCGATCCGCGCCATCTCTCCGCAGGCGCCGATGACCGATGTCTGGCTCGGCGACGATTTCTTCCACAACGGCGCCTTCCGCCAGACCTATGGCTACGATTACGTTCTGGGGATGGAGTCCAGCAAGGAAAACGCTTTCGGAAAGCTGGACGAGGACGCCTACACGTTCTTTCTGAACGCCGGGTCGTTTGCGGCCGCCGGCAAACTTTCGAACACCACCGATCTGCCCACGTGGCACTCTTTCGTCGATCATCCCGCGTACGACAGCTTCTGGCGGGCGCGCGCCGTGCAGTACCACCTGACCAGCGTGGCGGTTCCCACGCTCGAAGTGGGCGGCTGGTGGGATCAGGAAGACCTGTGGGGGCCACAGGAGGAATATGCGGTACTGGAGCCGCACAACGAGGCGAACGATCCGGCGCATCGCGTTTACATGGTTCTGGGCCCCTGGCGTCACGGCGGATGGTCACAGACCACGCGCCACCTGGGCGCCGTCGACTTCGGCGAGCCGGTCAGCGACGAGTTCCGCGAGCGCATCGAAGCTCCGTTTTTCGCGTACTATCTGAAGGATCAGCCGGGCTTCGACCTGGTGAATACCGCGACCTATCAGACCGGCTCGGAACGCTGGATGCACTACAGCCAGTGGCCGCCCAGGAATGCAACCGACCATGATCTTTATCTGGACGCGGACGGCGCGCTCAGATTTTCCAGGCCGGCCGACCCGGACGCCTATAAGGCGTACGTTTCCAATCCCGCGGATCCGGTTCCCTATCGGCATCGGCCCATCGAAGCCACTTATGCGCCGGGCTCGCACTGGTACACCTGGCTGGTGGAGGATCAGAGCTTCGTCGACGGGCGCAAAGATGTCGCGACCTGGGAGACGCCGCCGCTGGACCGTGACATGACGGTCACGGGCAACGTGGTCGCCGACCTGATCGCGTCCACTTCCGGCACAGACAGCGACTGGATCGTGAAGCTCATCGACGTTTTCCCCGATGACCCGGCGTCAACCCCGTGCCATGAGCCGTGTTTCGCGATCGATCCCGGACCGGGCGTGAAACCCGCAGGCTTCGAGCTGATGATCGCCGACGAGATCTTTCGCGGGCGGTATCGCACGAGTTTTTCGGATCCGGAAGCGATCCCCGCCAACACGCCGGAGGAGTACAAATTCTCGCTGCACGCCGCGGATCACGTTTTCCTGAAGGGACACCGCATCATGGTGCAGGTGCAGTCGACCTGGTTTCCGCTTTACGACCGCAACCCGCAGACTTTTGTGCCGAACATCATGACAGCGCAGCCGTCGGACTACAAGACCGCCGAGCAGCATATCTATGCCGGCTCGCACATCGAACTGCCGGAGCCGCAATAAAAAAGAGCGCCGGACCTCCGGCGCTCCTCCGCTGGCTGCGGGTTCCACCTCACTCCTCCTGCTCGCGCAGTTTCGCGATCACCGAGAAGTCTTCGAGCGTGGTGACGTCGCCTTTGATCTCGCCGTGCGTCGCCATCTCGCGCAGCAAGCGGCGCATGATCTTTCCCGAGCGCGTTTTGGGCAATGCATCGGTAAAGCGGATATCGTCGGGGCGGGCCAGAGACCCGATCTCCTTGGCCACCCACGCGCGCAGCTCGTCTTTCAGGTCTTTGGTCGGGGTGTAGCCGCCTTCGAGGGTGACAAATGCGGCGATGGCCTGGCCTTTCAGCTCGTCGGGACGACCGACAACCGCGGCCTCAGCGACTTTGGGATGGGCGACCAGCGCCGATTCCACTTCCATGGTGCCGAGCCGATGCCCGCTCACGTTGATCACGTCGTCGACGCGGCCCATCAGCCAGAAATAGCCGTCCTCATCCATGCGCGCACCGTCGCCGGTGAAATAGCAGCCGGGCACGTCGGACCAGTACTGCTTGACGTAGCGGTCGGGATCGCCAAAGATCGTGCGCGCCATGGACGGCCACGGCTGGCGGATCACCAGCAGGCCGCCCTGTCCCGCCGGCACCGGCTGACCCTCTTTTGTAACGACCTCGGGCACAATTCCAAAGAACGGCCGCGTCGCGGAGCCGGGCTTCGCCGCCACCGCGCCGGGAATGGGCGAGATCATGATGCCGCCGGTCTCCGTCTGCCACCATGTGTCGACAATCGGGCACCGCCCCTTGCCGATTACCTCGCGATACCAGATCCACGCTTCGGGGTTGATGGGCTCGCCCACCGTTCCCAGCAGGCGCAGCGTGCTCATGCGGTGCCTGGCGGGATACTCGTCGCCCCACTTAATGAAGGCACGGATGGCCGTGGGCGCCGTGTAGAAGACCGTCACCTTGTGGTCGTCGATGATCTTCCAGAAGCGGTCCGGACCCGGATGGTTCGGCGCTCCTTCATACATGACGGTGGTCACGCCGTTCTGCAGGATGCCGTAGACGACGTAGGAGTGCCCGGTGACCCAGCCAATGTCGGCGGTGCAGCAGTAGACGTCGTCCTCGCGCAGATCGAAGATGTATTTGCTGGTGAGATACGTCTGGACGGAATAGCCGCCGGTGGTGTGCACCAGGCCCTTCGGTTTGCCGGTGGTGCCCGAGGTGTAGAGGATGTAGAGCGGGTCCTCGGAGTCGAGTTCTTCGGCGGGGCATTCCTTCTCCGCAGCGGCCATCAGCTCATGCCACCAGTGGTCGCGCCCGGGCTGCATGGTTACAGGAGAACCGGTGCGCCGGTAGACGACGACGTTCTTCACGGTGGGGCACTGGCCGACGGCCTCGTCGACCGTTGCCTTGAGTTTCACTTCGTTGCCGCGGCGGTACGAGGTGTCCTGGGTGAGGATGGCTACGCACTGCGCATCGTTGACGCGATCGACGATAGCGTTGGCGGCAAAGCCGCCGAAGATGACGGAGTGGACTGCGCCAATGCGCGCACAGGCGAGGATCGCGATGGCGAGTTCCGGGGTCATACCCATGTAGACCGCGACGCGATCGCCTTTTTTGATTCCCAGACCTTTCAGGACATTCGCAAAGCGCTGCACCTCGACGTGCAATTCACGGAAGGTCAGCCTGCGCACTTCGCCGGGCTCGCCTTCCCAGAGGATGGCAGTTTTGTCGGCGCGGCCGCCGGTCACGTGCCGGTCGACGCAGTTGTAGCAGATGTTGACTTTTCCGCCGACAAACCACTTCGCCCAAGGGAGATTCCAGTCCAGCACTTTGGTCCAGGGCTGGAACCAGTGCAACTCGCGCGCGGCCTCGGCCCAGAACCCCTCGGGATCTTTCACCGAATGCTGGTACATCCTCTGGTATTCGGCGAGGCTTTTGACGTGGGCCTGTTTGGCAAACTCCTCCGGGGGCGGGAAAACCCGGTTCTCGCGCAGAATCGATTCCAGATTGGGATTGATTGTCGTCTCGGATGCCATGCTTTCTCCGTCAGACCAAACTATCGTCCCTGCCCGCAACGGCGCAACCGCCTGTTCGGGTGATCGGGCGAAGCGCCGGCCCGCTGTATCGCGGCCGTGCGAAGGTGGGAGCCGCAGGCATCCGCTCAGCGCTCGCAAAAAGTGGCCACGCCATTCATCTGCGTAATCAGATAATCTGATTTTATGAAGCAAACGACGATCAGCGTGACGGAGGCGGCGCGCAATTTTGCAGAATGCGTCAATCTCGTGCGCTATCAAAACGTCTCCTTCGTTTTGCTCAGGAACGGTTCGCCGGTGGCCCGTCTCGTTCCGGCCGAGGAGAAGCAGGGCCGAGGCGCCGACCTGGCCAGGGCGCTGTCACGGACAGGCCTGCCGGCTGCGGAAGCCTCGGCGTGGCATCGCGATCTCGGCGAGGCGCGCAGGTCGACCGGCACACCTGCGTCGAAATGGAAATAATTCTCGATGCCGATGTGATCATCGGAGGCGAACGGGGACAACTCGATCTGGCCGCGTGGCTGGCCTCGCATCCGGATGACAACTTCGAAATCGTCGCGATCACCGTGGCGGAGCTGTGGCACGGCGTGGAACGGGCGTCACCGGCTCACCGCATTCGTCGCGCACAGTACCTTCGCGCAGTCCTCGATGTTTTCCCCATCGTGCCGTACACCGAGCAGGTGGCTTATCAGCACGCCCGCCTTTGGGCGATCCTGGAGTCGTCCGGCACGATGATCGGAGCTTACGATCTGATTGTGGCGGCGACCGCGCTGGATCGCGGCAGCGCCGTGGCCACATATAAGCGCCGCCACTTTTCCCGTGTCGAGGGGCTCAGGATCCTGCAACCCGGAAAGGACTAAAACCCATGCCCGATCGCGTGCTCGCTGTGATTCCGGCCCGGCTCGGTTCCACGCGCCTGCCCCGCAAAGTTCTGCGCGAGATCGCGGGGGAGCCCATGATCGCGTGGGTTTATCGGGCCGCGCGGGCCTGCCCGCTGCTCGATCGGGTTCTGATTGCGACGGATTCCGATGAGGTGCTGAATTTCGCGCAGGAGCATTTGCTGCCGGCTGTCTTCACGCCCGAGGACTGCGTGAGCGGGACGGATCGGGTGTGGGCGGTTGCCCAGTCGATCCCGGCCGATATCTATGTGAATATCCAGGGCGACGAGCCCCTGCTGACGCCGGAGCACTTCACGCCGCTGCTGGAGCTGTTTGAGCAGCCCGAGGTGCAGGTTTCCACGCTCGCGGTGCGCTGCCCGCCGCACGACATTAACAACCCCAGCGCGGTGAAAGTCGTGACTGCCGCGGACGGCCGCGCGCTTTACTTCTCCCGCGCTGCCATCCCGTACGACCGCGAGAGCTCGGGCTTCGCCGGCTACCGCAAACATCTCGGGGTCTACGCCTATCGCAAGGCCGCGCTGGAGAAGTTCGCCACCCTGCCGCCCTCCTGGATCGAACAGGTTGAGCGCCTCGAGCAACTGCGGCTGCTGGATAACGGGATCGCCATCCATGTGGCTGCCGCGCCGTCCGACACCATCGGCGTCGACACCGAAGACGATCTGCGCGCCGCCGAGGCGATCCTGACCGCGAGAACGCGGTAGGAGAGTGGAGAGTCAGAGGCTGGCTTTGAGCTCTGTGCCCCTGGACTCTCTGCCGAATGCGGCGACGATGGCGAGGTAGCAGGCAACCACAGCCACGGTTGCCGCGAGCACGACACCGAGGCCGCCGAAGCGCGCCGCCGCCTTCGCCTGAATCACCGCATTCCACGAGGCCAGTAAATTCCCCAACTGATAGGCCAGGCCCGGAAAGGTCGCCCGCACCGGGCCCGGCGACAGTTCGGTGAGCCATGCGGGCACAACACCCCATGCGCCCTGCACCATGAACTGCATGGCGAACGCGCCTCCGGTGAGCGCCACGACCGAGTGCGACAGCGCGAAGAGGGGAATTATCGGCAGGGCCAGCAAGGCCGCCACGATGATCGCCTTCTTTCGCCCGACCTTCTCGGAAATGCTCCCGAAGGCGAGGCCTCCGGCGATGCCGCCGACACTGTAGAGGATGGCGATGACACCGGTCAGGTGCACGGAGAAGCCGCGGTCTTTTTGCAGGAAGGTCGGATACAAATCCTGGGTACCGTGCGAGAAGGCATTGAAGCCGGTCATGAGAAGGACCAGGAAAATGAAGGTTCCGGCGTACTGCAGGAGTCCCCTGCGCAGGCCGATGGCGGGAATGGTGCGCTCTTCCAGTTCGCCGCGTTCTTTCCAGGTCGGAGATTCCTCGACTTTGCCGCCGATGTAGAAGACCAGCAGAGCCGGAGCGGCGCCGACGAGAAACATGCCGCGCCAGCCGAAGGGATGGCCGTGCCAGGTGAAGTGCGAGAACCACGGAAAGAGGAGCGCGTAGGCTGCGGCCGCGACCAGATATCCGAAGGCGTAGCCTTCCTGGAGCAGTCCGGAGAAGAAGCCGCGATTCTCCCGGGGCAGGGTTTCAAAGGCCAGGGCCGCGCCGACGCCCCACTCGCCGCCCATGGCGATGCCGAAGAGGGCGCGCAGAATGAAGAGGGTGTGCATCGATCCGGCAAAGGCGCAGGCCAGTTCGAGGACGGAGTAGCTGGCGATGTTGAACATCAGGGTGGGCCGGCGTCCGAAGCGATCGGCGAGCACGCCGAAGACAAAGGCGCCGACGGGGCGGAAGGCGAGGGTGATGGAGAGGGCCGCGGCGACGTCGGTGCGCGTGACGCGGAAGTCGGCGGCGACGGCTGAAACGCAGAAGACGAGGATGAAATAGTCGAAGGCGTCGAGCGTCCACCCCAGGAAGCAGGCCGCAAATGCATGGCGCTGCCGCGAGCTCAGGGTCCGGAAGGGGCTCGGCATTGCGCCAGCTTACCAGAGGCACCTGGAGGTGTTGCTTTATGCTTCCCGCGTTCGGCAGGGCGCAGTACATTGGTGGACGGAATGGCTGCGGCGGGAATCTGTGCGCCAGCGGCCACCTCGAGGTCGACCATGGATGTCGTTGTTCCCTTCCCCGCTTCTGTCACTCGCCATCTCTTTCGTTCCAGCCTGCGCGCCGCCGCAGCGATCGTGCTGACCGTGGGCTGCGGTGGAGGCGGTAGCGGGTCGACGGGCACAGGCAGCAATCCGCCGCCCAGTCAGTCCACGGCTACGCCGACCATCGCGACGGCCGCGGCGCAAAATGGCGCAGTGATTGTGACGCTGAGCGACACGACGTCAGGCGCGACGATCCACTACACCATCGACGGGTCGACGCCAACCAGCACGTCGCCGCAGTATTTCGCGCCGTTCCTGGTCGCTTCCAACATGACGCTCAACGCCATCGCTGCGGCGCCGCCACTGCTGAACAGCTCGGTGGCGACGCAGACGTTCTCGGCCAACATCGCGTCGGGGACGCTGGTATGGAGCGACGAGTTCTCCAGTAACACCGTCACGTCCAGCCTGCAGCCCAACCCGGCCACCTGGACGTACGACACGGGATATCAGTGCTGCGGAAATGACGAGCAGGAAACGTACTGCTCGTGGGGCTCCAGCAGCGGCCCATGCAATCCCTCGAGCCCGAATGCTGCGATCGCGCCCGGGGGCGGCCTGAATATCGTAGCCGAGAACCCATCGGGAACGAACTACACGTCGGCGCGCCTCAAAAGCGAGGGGCTGTTCAGCTTCCAGTACGGGAGGATCGAAGCCAGCATGCAGCTGCCGGAATCGCAGGGGATGTGGCCGGCGTTCTGGCTGCTGGGCAACAACATCACGACGATTTCGTGGCCGGCGTGCGGCGAGGCCGACATCATGGAGCACATCGACGGCAACGATCCCCCACCGTACGTCGGTGGAACGCCACCGGGTTATGACTGGATCGCGGGATCGGTCCACGGGGGCACGAGCGGCAGTGCCGAGGTGAACGGGACGCAGCAGTACCACCCGACGGGATTCTCGGCGGCTGCCTGGCACACGTACGGCATGATCTGGACGAAAGGACAGATTCAGTACTACGTCGACGATCCAACGAATATTTACGCGACGTTCAATACGAGCAACTTCAATGGGACGTGGCCGTTCGATCAGGGGCCGATGTTCATCATCCTGAACCTGGCCGTGGGCGGCAGCTGGCCGGGGAACGTGAATTCCAGCACGGTATTCCCCTCCACCATGCTGGTGCAGTATGTCCGCATCTACGCCAACTGAGCCTGTCCGGGGAGCTGTCGCGGATCTCATCGTCGCGTAACGGAGGCGAGGAGCCCGGGCCTCCCGGGGTTGGAGTGGGGAAGCGGGATCCCAGGACCAGGCCAGCCGCCCGCGGGGGAAAAAAAAAACGCTGAAATTCTCTCAATATGCCTTGACACGTATATACGTATAAAGGTATATACAGAGCATGGAGTCCGCGTTCGAAATCCTTGCCGAGCCTAACCGCCGCGCGATCCTGAGTCTTCTGGTGTCGTCCGAACAGTCCGTGGGCGAGATCGAGCGCCAGCTTCAGATGTCGCAGCCGATGGTATCGAAACATCTGCGCGTGCTGCGCGACGCAGGATTCGTGGAGTCCACGGTGGACGCCCAGCGCCGTCTCTACCGGTTGAGGCCGGAGCCTCTGCGGGAGGTCGACGACTGGCTGGCACCGTTCCGCCGCCTCTGGTCCGCACACGTGGATGCCCTGGAACTTTACCTCGACCGCATGGAGCCGTCGACAGCAACAGAAGGAAGCTCGCGCACAAGGCGCAACCCCAATCGCAAAGGCAAAAAAGGAGAAGCGAAATGAAAATCAAAGTGACCAGTCTGTATGTGGACGACCAGGAGAAAGCCCTGAACTTCTACACCGAAGTGCTGGGTTTCGTGAAGAAGCACGACGTCGGCAACGGGGGGTATCGGTGGCTGACGGTGGCTTCCGCAGAGGATCCGGAGGGCGTGGAGCTGCAGCTTGCGCTGAATAACAACCCGGCGGCCAAAACGTGGCAGCGGGCGCAGTTCCAGCAGAACGAACCGGCAGCCAAATTCTTCACCGAAGATGTGCAGGGTGATTACGAGCGCATGAGAGCGCACGGGGCGGAGTTTACGATGCCGCCATCGGAGGTGACGGGGGCGAGGATCGCGGTGGTGAACGATACCTGCGGCAATCTCGTTCAGCTCACGCAGCTCAAGAGCTGGTCGGCCGGACGCTGACCGGCATCGGTGAGAGGATCAATGAACCGTCGCGAGCGACACGATTGCGGTCCCGCGGTCGTCATCCGGTTGCGCCGGTTCTGGTCCGCTCACGTGGATGCGCTGGAACGCTACCTAGAGCGGTACCGGCCGCAACGCAGCCACGCCGCGCAGGGCAGTGCCGAGGGGAACGGCTCCGGCCGACCCATGGGACGCTCGCCGAACGCACACTCAGGAGAAGACCAATGAGCAACCTCGCAGAGTACGTGCCGGGCCCGGCCAGCGGAGCGCAGGTCCGCAAGGACGGAGAGATGTGGACGCTGATCCTCGTGAGAGAGCTGCGCCACCCGCCGGCCAGGGTGTGGCAGGCGCTCACCGACCCGGCGCATTTGCGGGAGTGGGCGCCCTTCGAGGCCGACGGCCATCTCGACCGGGCCGGAGCCGCGGTCAAGCTCACATGGGTGGGATCGGGCAACGTTTCCGAGGCCCGGGTGACCTGCGTCGATCCTCCCAGAATCCTCGAGTACGACAACCTTCGCTGGGAGCTCGAGCCGCAGGCCGGGGGCACGCACCTCACGCTCTGGCACAGCATCGATCGCCGTTTCGTCGCGTGGGGCGCCGCAGGCTGGCATATCGGTTTCGACATGCTCGATCGCCTGCTCAGCGGAAATCCGGTTGTCCGCATGGCCGGCCCCGACGCGATGCGGCTCGAAGGGTGGCGACGGCTGGTGGTCGAGTACGCGCAGCAATTTGGCGCCGATCCTCCCAAATGGGCGTCACCGGCGGCTGAGAAGCCATAGGGCCGGGGCACCGCTTCCCCAGTGTCGGCAGGTTCAGCCTGCGCAGCGGAGCTGTCTCTGTTTGAGTTCGGGCCGCTGACTACGCGCCGGCGCAGTTCCGGCGACAGGAATCCGGAATTTTCGAGGTTTTGTCAGGAGGAAATCATGAATCGGATCGCTCAACATCCATCGTCAGCAACCAGGGCCTTCAACGCGCTGCTGTGGACCGCCCAGGTTCTGTGGGGCGTTCTCTTCGGCATGAGCGGCTTTGGGAAAGTCCTGGCTTACGACCCCACGATCTGGCGCCACATGCTCCATCAGGTGGCCTGGTTCTCCGCCGTGCCGCAGGGGCTGTTCGTCTTTATCGGCGTCTGCGAGGGGCTGGGCGGGGTCGCGCTGATTGCGCCGGCGGTGACCCGAGTGGCGCCGAAACTGACGCCCATCGCCGCGGCCGGGCTGGCCATCATCATGATCCTTGCAGCCGGGTTCCACATCGCGCGCGGCGAGTACAGCTTTTTCGTGCCCCTCAATGCGCTGCTGGCAGGAGGCGCCGCACTGATCGCGTACGGCCGGTTGGCGATTCCGATCGAGCCAGCACGAGCCGGCGCTCTCCGCGTGCTCACGGGGATGGCGGTTTTCGGTGCGCTGGCTGTGGGCGGTTTCGCGCCGGTCCTGTACCAGAGCGCGCACATGCACTGACGGATGGTTCGGATTGCGGGCGCGGCGCATGCCGGGGGAGGTTTAGTCCCTCTCCAGCATCCAGCGGTCTGTGATCGTGTGCACGCACCGCGCCCCGCACAGATGCTGCACATCGGCCGAATGCGCCAGAAACGCGTTCCAGCGGGTGATCCGGATCGCCGCCTGTTCCGCTGCTCCCTCGGCGGGGGAAAGCTTCTCCGTCCAGGCCAGCCACCAGTCGGCCGACTCCTCTTTCTTTTCCTTGTTGCAAACGTCGCAGTGGAACGACTCCGTCCAGGCCATCACATGACTCCCCCAACAGTCTGCCGGGGAAGGTAAGATAAAGTCCATTCGCCTCTCGTTGCAGGACCCGGCGAACAGGGGCAGTCCATGCTTTTTTCTCCGGATCGACTCCAGCAGCGCCGCCCGGCGGGCATTCTGTTTTCGCTGGGTACGCACGGGGCTGTGCTTCTGATCGCGTTCCTGTTCACTCTGCATTTCGGGAGGGTGCGGCCCATTTATCGCGACAGCCGCTGCTGCACCGCGCAGCTTTACTGGACGGGCAATACCGGGGTCAGCGACTCGAGCCCCGCCGTACCCTTAAAGCACGCGATCCCGTCGCCTGTACCCCAGGCGAAGACCAGCCTCATCGAGAATCCGGTGCGTCTGCGGCAGCCGCGTACGCCGCGCAAGCCGGCAACGACGCAGAATCGCCAGGCGCGCTCGGGCACGCCTTCGCTCCAGCAGCAGCAGACGATCGGCACCGGGTCGGGCAGCGATGACGCCGAGCCGGCGTTCCCCACCTTTTTCCCGCGACCCGCGGTCACGGACCGATCGCTTCTGCCCGCGGTCGAGCAGAAGATCATCGTGAACGTCACGATCAGCGCGCAGGGTGACGTGACCGGCGAGACGCTCGTGCAGGGTCTCGGCAACAACCTCGACAGCCTCGTGCTGGAAACCGTGAAGACGTGGCGCTTCCACCCGGCGACGCTCAACGGCAATAACGTCGCCTCGGTGGAGCAGCTCGTGTTCCCTTTCAACCGCGACTACCCGAGCGACGACGGCGCCGGCGCGTAGCTTTAGCTGCCGCAGATACACTCTTCCTGGCCGCAATACGAGCAGCAGGCGCATGTACCGCAGTTTGGCTCCTGCCGTTGCTCTTGCGCGGAGCGCGTCTCGCAGGGCGCGCATCCCCCGGCGATGGAGGGGATGACGAGGACTTCGTCGCCATCCCGGAAGGCGTACTTGTCGTTGCCGAGGAAGCGAATGTCTTCTTCGTTGACGTAGAAATTGATGAATTTGCGCACCTGGCCCGACTCATCGCGCAGATGCGTTTTCAACGCCGGGAAGGCCGTTTCGATCTCCGTGATCAGCGCGGGCAGATTCGCGGCGCTGGACTGGATCTCGCGCTCGCCGTTGGTGTGTTTCTGAAATGCATTCGGCAGCAAAACTCTAACCGACATAAGCCCCTCCGACCTCCAGTTCCTGTTCTTCCTTCTGCTCCGCGAGATATTCCTCGAAGTCGCCCAGGCGCGGGCGAATGGCCGCGTGTTGTTCGTACGCACCCTGCAGCACATCGGTCGTCTTCAGTCCGTTGCCGGTAATGCAGGTCACGGTCAGTTCGTCAGGAAGAATGCGGCCGTGCGCGTACAGCCTGGCAGTGACGGCGGTGGTGACACCGCCGGCCGTCTCGGTGAAGATGCCTTCGGTCTCGGCGAGTTCCTGAATGGCGGAGACGATCTCGACGTCGGAGACATCCTCGGCCCAGCCGCCGCTCTCGCGGATGGCCCGGGTGGCATAGACGCCGTCGGCCGGGTTCCCGATGGCGAGCGAGCGCGCAATGGTCGATGGCCGTTGCGGCTCGATGTGATCGGCGCCGGTTTTTACCGCGGTGGCGATGGGTGAGCAGCCGGTGGCCTGGGCTCCGAAGAAGCGCACCGGCTTCTCTTCGACGAGGCCGAGGGCGATGAGCTCTTTGAATGCTTTGCGGATCTTGGTGATCAGGGCGCCACCGGCCATGGGCACGACGACGTTGTCCGGCAAGCGCCAGCCGAGTTGCTCGGCGATCTCGAAGCCGACCGTCTTGGACCCTTCGGCATAATACGGCCGCAGGTTGACGTTGACGAAGCCCCAGCTGTAGCGGTCGGCGATCTGCGAGCAGAGGCGGTTGACGTGATCGTAGTTGCCGTCGATGCGCACCAGGGTTGCGCCGTAGACCTGGGTGTTGAGGATCTTGGCCGGTTCGAGATCGGCGGGGACGAGGATGTAGGTTTTGAATCCGAGCCGCGCGGCCTGGGCCGCCACGGCGTTGGCGAGGTTCCCCGTCGAGGAGCAGCCGACGGTGTCGAAACCGAAGCGGCGCGCGTTTTCGAGCGCGACGGAGACAACGCGATCCTTGAAGCTCAGGGTCGGCAGGCAGACGGCGTCATTCTTGATCCAGAGGTTGCGCGCCCCGATGCGCTGCGCCAGCCGCGGCGCTTTCAGCAGGGGGGTCCATCCCGCGGGCGTTTGCGGCGTCGCGTCGTCGGGCACCGGCAGGAGCGCCTGATAGCGCCACATGCTGGTGGGCCCGGCGGCGATTGTCGCACGGGTCACGGTCCGCCTGGCCTCGTCCAGATCGACGACGACTTCCAGCGGAGAAAAGCACTCGTCACAGATACTGAGCGGGGCGTTCTCGTAACGCTTCCCGCACTCCCGACATTGCAACTCGTAGGCAGCAGCCATCGCACCCTCGTTGGTCGAGAGCGGCGTCAGGATACAGATACGGGCACGCGTGACGTCTTACCTGCGTTTACTGCGTTACCTGGGAATTCGCGAGATGCGTTAAAGCTGCACCCCGAATCTCATGTACCCCGCTGGTTACAGCGGGCGAGAGTTGACACCGTGATCCCGAATTGCTCGAGCCGGTTGTCGTGGCGTCACAGGGCCCGTCCCTCAGCCACTCTGCATGAAATTCAGGCTCGCTCGTGAGAGCAAACTTGAATACTGATTAGATATCACACCGCTGCCGGCGGCGCAACTCCACCGGCGGGGAAGCGCGGCAATCCGCGCGCGAACGGGCCCTGCGCGCATTGAGCCGGGGCGAGACAGCCGGCTCACCACGCGTAGCGCGGGTTGAACTGCGACGACGCCGCTGCGTGCGAGCGGGGCCGGAATGTGATATTCGGATACGGACGCACTGCGGCACCATGAGTGTTCCCGGCGAGCTCAACGGAGTGGTTCTTCCCCAGCCTGTGGTGGGTCCGCTCACCCGTGCGGCGATCTTCCTCGTGGTGTGCATCAACCCGGACGAGAGCAGCGCGGACAGCGTGCGTGGGTTCTGCGCGGATCTGTCAGGGCTGGTGCGCGCGGTTGAATTCCGCGACGTCGAAGCGGGCCTGACCTGCATCGCCGGGTTTGGGTCCGGTGCGTGGGACAGACTCTTCGGCTTGCCGCGGCCTGCGGAACTGCACCCCTTCCGGGAGATTCGCTCCGGCAATCGTCACGCCGTCTCCACTCCGGGCGACATCCTGTTCCACATCCGGGCGAAACGGATGGACCTTTGCTTTGAACTCGCGATGCACATCATGAACGCCATCGGCGATGCGGTTACTGTGGCCGACGAGGTGCAGGGCTTCCGGTACTTCGACGACCGCGACGTGCTGGGCTTTGTCGACGGCACGGAAAATCCGCGTGGAGGCGCCGCGGGGGAGGCAGCCCTTGTGGGCGACGAGGACCCGGCATTCACCGGGGGCAGCTATGTGATCGTGCAGAAGTATCTGCACGATATGAAGGGGTGGAATGCTCTGCCGGTGGAGGCGCAGGAGAACATTATCGGCCGCAGAAAGCTCTCCGATATCGAGCTGAGCGACAGCGAAAAACCATCGTCGGCGCACAGTGCGCTCACCGTGATTGAAGAGAGCGGGAAGGAAGTGAAGATTCTGCGGGACAACATGCCCTTCGGACGGCCGGGATACGGCGAGTTCGGCACCTATTTCATCGGCTACAGCCGCACGCCACGCATCACAGAGACCATGCTGGAGAACATGTTCGCCGGGCGGCCGCCGGGCAATTACGACCGCATTCTCGACTTCAGCCGCGCCGTCACGGGCAGCCTGTTTTTCGTGCCGTCGGCAACGTTTCTCGATAACGTGAGCAGCGTCGCAGCGAAAAATGCGTCCGCGGTTCCGCCGGCGCCGGAAGATGCAGCACCCGCGCGCGATGCGTCGCTGGGAATAGGATCACTCAGAGGGGAGAACGATGAATAACCTGCATCGGGAGCTGGCGCCCGTCTCCGACGCCGCATGGTCGCAGATCGAGGAAGAGACGACGAGGACGCTCAAGCGCTACCTGGCGGCACGGCGGGTGGTGGATGTTCCGGCAGCGGGGGGCATCGCTTTGCCCGGCGTGGCGACGGGCCACCTGAAGCCGCTGACGGCGCCGGCGACGGGCATCCTGGCGCATCGGCGCGAGGTGAAGGCGCTGGTCGAACTGCGGGTGCCCTTCGGGCTGTCGCGCCAGGCGATCGACGATGTGGAGCGAGGCTCGGAGGACTCCGACTGGCAGCCTGCCAAGGACGCCGCCATGAAGCTGGCGTATGCGGAAGACCGCGCGGTGTTCAACGGATACAAGGAAGCGGATATCCAGGGAATCCGCGAAGGCACGAGCAATCCTGTGATCAAACTGCCCGGCGATGTGCGGGAATATCCGGATGCGGTCGCGCATGCGTTAAGCCAGCTGCGGCTGGTGGGCGTGAACGGTCCTTACTCGGTGGTCTTCGGGGCCGATGAGTACACAGCGCTCGCCGAGACGCGCGACCATGGCTATCCGGTGCTCGAACACGTGAAGCACATCGTCGACGGCAATCTGGTGTGGGGACCGGCGATCCAGGGCGCGTTCGTGCTGACGACGCGGGGCGGCGATTTCGAGCTGAACCTCGGGCAGGACGTTTCCATTGGCTATCTGAGCCACACGGACTCCAGCGTTCGGCTTTATCTCCAGGAGACCTTCGTTTTCCGCGTCCTCACCAGCGAAGCGTCGGTGGTACTGAGTCCGCCGAAGAAAGCCGCGTGAGAACGGGAAACGACCGGCGCGATCACCAGCCCATCTGGCTCATTCGTTCCTCGATGAGCTGGCTGTAGTGATTCATCCTGTCGGGGCGCCGTCGGCGCGGAGCAGGAAGGATCGCGGCGAGCCGCGCGGCGTCTTCGCGGCCGATTTTGCGGGCCGAGGTTCCGTAGTAGTAGCGGCAGGCCGATTCAGCGCCGTAGACGCCGGGGCCCCACTCGATCACGTTGAGATAGAGCTCCAGGATCCGCTGCTTGCCGAGGACGAATTCGGCGACGGGCACCAGGCTTGCCTCCGCGCCCTTGCGAAGGACCGAGCGGCCGGTTCCGAAGAACAGGTTCTTGACCAGCTGCTGGGTGATGGTGGACCCGCCGCGGAGGCGGCCGCCCTCCATATCGCCCTCGGCGGCGATTTCCATTGCGTGCCAGTCGAAGCCGTGGTGCTGGTAGAAGCGGGCGTCCTCGGCGGCGATGACGGCGTGCTGGAGGTCAGGTGAAATCTCCCGAAGCGGAACAAACTCGTAGTGCTCGCGGTAGGGCTTGCCGTGGATCCAGGCCTGGACGCGGCGCTCCATGTGGACCGCAGTGGTCGGCGGATCGATCCATTTGGCCGCTACCAGCGTGAGAGCGGCCAGCGACCACAACGCCACGACGCCGATAGCGATCCAGCGCAGAATGAGACCCGGAGAGGGTCGTCGGCGTGAGACTCCGGAGCGTGTCGCCTGGGTTGCGGGCACCCTTCAGAATACTTGCCGGCTGTGTGTTTCTGGCTGAGCGTGATGGCGCAGCGTGAGCCCCTCCCGGCGGTCACAGATTCATCCGGCCTTTCCGGCGCTGCGTTACCCTGTCTCCTGAACCCTCACTGCTGGAGCCTCGCCCATGTTCACCATCCTCGGCGCCGGTGGCGCTATCTCCGGCCATCTCACTCCGCTCCTCGCCGCGCAAAACAAGCCCTTTCGCGTCGTCAGCCGTACTGCGCGCCCGACAGCGGGCGCCGCTGAAGTCGTGGGCGCCGATCTGCTCGACCGCGACCAGACCATCCGCGCCGTCGCCGGCTCGTCAGTCGTCTTCCTCCTCGCCGGCCTCAAATACGACCGCAACGTCTGGGCCGAGCAGTGGCCGCGCATCCTGGCCAACACCATCGAAGGCTGCAAACGTGCCGGCGCAAAGCTTGTTTTCTTCGACAACGTGTACATGTACGGCCGGGTCAGCGGCCCGATGACAGAAGAAACGCCCTTCAATCCCTGCTCTCGCAAAGGCGAAATCCGCGCACAGATCGCGAGCACATTGCTGAGCGAGATCAAAGCGGGATCGCTGACTGCGATGATCGCGCGCGCGCCCGACTTCTACGGACCCGCCACTCCCACCGGGATCGCCAACGTTCTGGTCTTCGATGCGTGGATGAAAAACCAGAAACCCTCGTGGCTGGTCGACGACACCGTCCCCCACTCGTACATTTACACGCCTGACGCGGCCCGCGCTGTGCTCGCGCTGGCGGAGTCGGCCAGCGCCTGGAACCAGACCTGGCATCTGCCGACTGCCCCTGAGGCGCTCACCGGCCGCGCATTCATCACCGCCGCGGCGTCCGCGATGGACCGCCCCGCAAAATACCGGGTCCTCTCGCCTCTCATGGTTCGCATGTTCGGCTGGTTCAACCCGACGGTCGGCGAGATTCACGAGATGCTCTACCAGAACGACGCGCCCTATCTCTTCGACTCGTCGAAATACGCGCGCGCCTTCGGGTTCGCGGGCACCGCGTACGACGAAGGCATCCGCGCGACGGCGGAATCGTATCGTAAACTTTCGTAGGGTTCAGTGTGCGCCCAGCAGCCGATCCCGCACGACGGGGTTCGCCGCCATATCCACGCAGGTCCACGCCATGGCCAGGGCACCGTCGATGAGGGCTTTGTCCGCGTCCGCCGTCACGCAGTGCGCCGTGAATTCCGGCTGATGGTTGACCGCGGGCAGCGAGTTGATCCCGATCATGGGATGAATCGACGGCATCGCCAGCGACACGTTGCCCATGTCCGTCGATCCGGTTGGGCGCGTCTCCCATTCACCGAGGTTCGGGAAAGGCCGCCCCAGCGCCTCGGCGTTCGCGCGATAGAGCATCGCCATGTCGTGATCGTGCAGCATTTCGGCATAGGGCTTGTCGCCGCCGGTTATCTCCACCCTGGACCCGGTCGCGAGGCCGCCGGCCTCGAAGCATCGGTACACCTTGGGCCGCAGATCCTTCAACTGCTCCAGGGTCTCCGACCGGATGATGTACTTCGCGCGCGTGTGGGCGGGCACCACATTCGGCGCTACGCCCCCTTCGGTCACGATGCCGTGGATGCGGTCGGTAGAGCGGATATGCTGCCGGAGCAGTCCCAGGGCCGTCTGCGCGACGGTCAGGGCGTCGGCGGCGTTGATGCCGAGTTCCGGGAAGGCGGAAGCATGCGACTCTTTACCCGTGCAGCAAACCTCGAACATCGACGCCGCGATGATCTTCGCCTTCACCATGTCGAATGGCGCGGGATGCACCATCATGGACGCGTGGATGCCCGCGAAGCCGCCGCGTTCCAGCAAGAGGATCTTGCCGCTGGCGTTGCCGACCTCTTCGGCCGGCGTACCGATCACGCTGATCGTGAGCCCGACTTCATCGGCTACCTGCGCGGCCGCCAGCGCCGCACCCACCGCCGACGCGGCAATGATGTTGTGACCGCACGCATGGCCGATGCCGGGCAGCGAATCGTACTCGGCGCAGATGCCTATGTGGAGAGGCCCCGATCCCGCTTTCGCGCGAAACGCGGTGGGCAGGTCGCAGACGCCCTTTTCCACCGCGAAGCCTGCGGCATCCAGCGCCTCGCAGAGCCAGTTCGAGGACTTCTCTTCTTCGAATCCCAGCTCCGGATGCCCATGAATCCGGTGACTCAGCGCAATCAGGGAATCCTGGCTCGCATCGAACCGCTGCCGCGCCGCTGCCTTCGCATCCATCCCCGATCCTCCCCGCAATGTACGCAGAACCATATCACGGGTCTTGCTTCACGGGTTGGGCCGCTTCTTTTCTCCGCAATCAAAATGGACGACAATCCTGCGAGGAGCTCTTATGAACGCCGCCGTTGTCGAGTCCTTCGATCGCCCGCCCCGCTACACCACCTTCGCCGACCCCGTCCCGGCGGAGGGTGAGGTCCTCATCGACGTTCTCGCCGCCGGTCTCCATCCCATCGTGCGCGCGCTCGCCAAAGGCGCCCACTATGGCAGCACCGGCCAGCTTCCGTTCATCCCCGGGGTCGACGGAGTCGGCCGCGTGCGGTCCGGCGGTCCCTCGCTGGCAACCGGCACGCGCGTGCTTTTCGGTTCCCTGCATCCGCCCTACGGGACGTTCGCCGAGACGAGCCTTTCGCGCATCGCAGTGTGTACGCCGGTTCCCGACGCACTCGACGACGCGACGATCGCGGCGATGATGAATCCCGGGATGTCAGCGTGGGCAGCGCTGGAGCATCGCGCACAGTTCGTGGCGGGAGAGAGCGTGCTCATCCTTGGCGCCACCGGTTCGGCCGGCCACATGGCGGTGCAGGTAGCACGGCGACTGGGCGCAAGGAGGATTGTGGCTGCCGGCCGTAACCCGAAGGCGCTGGAAGAGACGCAATCGCTGGGCGCCGACGCCACGATCTCTCTGCAACAGGATGGGGGAACCCTCGGCGCGGCCTTCCGCGCCGAGATGGCCAACAAAATCGACGTTGTTCTCGACTACCTGTGGGGGCCACCCGCCGAGGCTCTGCTCGGCGCCATTGCGCAGAAGGGACTGGATCATGATGCATCGCGCATCCGCTACGTCCAGATCGGCAACAGCGCCGGGCCCAACATTTCTCTGGCCGGCGCCACGCTGCGCAGCTCCGGGCTCGAACTTCTCGGGAGCGGATTCGGCAGCGTGTCGATGGAGAAGATTTTCGCCTCGCTGCGCTCGATCCTGGCTTCGGCGGTGCAGCGGCCATTCCAGCTCAGGATCGCCACTGCGCCGCTGCGCGATGTCGAGAGGGTGTGGAACTCACCCGGGGATGCCCGCATCGTTTTCCAGCCCTGAGCGCCGGCGCCACCTGACTGAACCGACGACGCCGTAACGCACTGCTGCCCGGGTGGCTCGCGGTCCCCCTGCGGCCGTTCCCGGCGCGCTTCCCTGTCCGTCACTTTTCGCGAACAAACTGCTCGCAGCCGCGTATCCTCTGGTGCATCATGGGCTTCATACTCTGCTGACCGCTTCCCGAGAGACGCATGCGACATTTCCTGCAGGACCTCCGCTTCAGCGCACGCACCCTACGCAAATCGCCCGGCTTCGCGCTCACCGCCATCCTCACGCTTGCGGTCGGCATCGGGGCGGTGACGTCGATCTTCTCGGTGGTGGACTCCGTACTGCTGAAGCCCTTCGCCTTCGCCAGTCCGAACCGCCTCGTGATGCTGCATGAATATCTGCCGGAGGAGTCGAGTGCTCTGCCGGACAATCCCAACCACTTTCTCAACTGGCAGAGCAACGCGAGGACCTTCTCCGGCCTCTGCATCCTGCAGAACAGTTCCTTCAGCATCTCCGTGGGGACCGATCATCCCGAACTGGTCGCCGGCCTGCGCGTCGAGCCGAATTTCTTCGACGTGCTGGGCATCCATCCGATCCTCGGCCGCAGCTTCCTTCCTGTTGAAGGCACGAAGGGACACGACAAGGTCGTGGTGCTGTCGTGGGGCGCCTGGCAGCGCTATTTTCACGGCGACGCGAACGCCATCGGGCAGACGCTGCGCGACGGGGGCGATCCGCAAACCGTGATCGGGGTCCTGCCGCGCGGATTCACTTTCCCCCGGGTCAGCGAAATGTCCGCGAGCGTCTCGCAGACCGCGGCCTCGCCGTATGAGCTCTTCCACCCGCTCGTTCTCAATGCCAACGAGCTGGATACCGAAGGCGATTACAACTACATGGCGCTGGGGCGGCTGCGCGTGGGAATCACCGTGGAGCAGGCGCGGAGCGAGCTGGCGACGCTGCAATCGGCTTATAACAAGGCGCATCACATGGACACCAATCCTACCGTGCTGGTCGTTCCGCTCATCGCGGAAGTCGCGGGGGGCATCAGCACCGCTCTGTGGCTGCTGCTGGCCGCAGTGGGAGCGGTGTTGCTGATCGGCTGCGTGAATCTAGCCAATCTGCAGCTGGCGCGCGCGGTTTCGCGCGAGCGGGAACTCTCCGTGCGGGCCGCATTAGGCGCAGCGCGGAACCGCCTGGTCTCTTCGGCAATGGCCGATTCCCTTCTGCTCGCCTTCATCGGCGGCGCGCTGGGCATCCTGCTGGCGTTTGCAGGGGTGCACCTCTTCGTGGCGGCGGCTCCCGCCGGCCTGCCTCGTATTGGGGCGATCCACGTCTCGTGGCCGGTTCTGCTTGGCGCCGGTGCGCTTTCGATTCTGACGGCACTGTTCTTCGGGCTGCTTCCGGCGCTGCGCTCCATGCGCGTCGATCCGCAGTCCGCGATGCAGACGGCGACCACGCGCGTCTCCAGCGGGAGAGAGAGCCAGCGTACGCGGCACCTGCTGGTCGCGGCGGAAGTCGCCTGCACGGTCGCGCTGCTCATCGTCACCGGCCTGCTGGTACGCAGCTTCTCCACGCTGCTCGATCAGAACCGCGATTTCGACTCCAGCCATATCACCATCGCTCGCGCCTACCTGTACGCCATGCAGTACAGCGACGACGTCGACAAAAAGGGCACCGCCAAAGCCGCCTTCATCGAGCGCTCGATCGCGTCCCTCAGCGAGATTCCCGGCGTGCAGTCCGTCGCCACCATCTCCGAGCTGCCCCTGGCCGGAGACACCTGGATCGACGACGTCACGCGTCCGGATCACCCGGTGCCGCCCGGCCACGAGCCGACGGCGAACATCCGCTGGATCAGCCCCGGCTACGCCGCGACGCTGCGCATTCCCCTGCTGGAGGGGCGCGACCTGACGGCGGACGACAAGAACCATCCGACGAACGTGCTGATCTCCGAGGATGCGGCGCGCAGCATCTTTCCCGACACCAACCCGATCGGTCACACGATGAATCTCGGCGGCGACAAGGGATTCACGGTGGTGGGCATCCTTGCCGACGCGCGCATCAACGAGCTGGACCACACCGCGCCGATGATCTACATCCCCTACTGGCAGCAGGCGTGGTACCGCGTAACCTTCCTGGTGCGGAGCCCGCAGCCGGCCTCTGTGCTGGCAAACAACATCCGGCGCGCCATCTGGAGCGTCGATCCGGAGGTAGCGATTCCACTGCTCCGGTCGCTCGACCAGCAGGTTTCGGACTCGGTTTCCACCGATCGCTTCCAGACTTTTCTGCTGTCGAGCTTCGGCGGCGCAGCGCTGCTGCTGGCCCTGCTCGGCATCTACGGCGTGCTCGCCTACTCGGTCTCGCTGCGCCAGCGGGAATTCGGGATCCGCATCGCACTGGGCTGCGACAAGCCGGCGCTGATGCGCCTGGTTGCGCGCGAGGCCGTGCTGCCGGTGGCAGGAGGCATCCTCGCTGGCCTCGCCCTGGCCTTCGCAGCCGCGCGCTACGTGCACAGCCTGCTGTATGAAACCAGCGCCGCCGACCCGTCCGCGATCGCCGGCGGCATCGCTCTGCTGGTGGCAGCGGCGCTGCTGGCCACGCTGATCCCGGCACGCCGCGCGGCAAAGCTGGACCCGATGACGATATTGCGCAACGAGTGAGGACTCCGGGAGCTGAGCGGCGCTGCTGCGCTCAGCGGCTTCACGGCTGCGCGCTGAAGTCGACCCGCAGCTTTCTCCCGTGGCCGCTGCTTTCGCGCGCCAGCTCGATCAGACGGGTGGTGCGCCATGCCTGCTCGGGCCTGACCTCGAGTTCGGCTTTGCCCAGCAGCGCGTCGCGGACGTTCTGGTAGAAGCCGCGATAGTCGCCGCGCTCGGTCCTGACGCGGCGCGTGACGGGACCCGAGTCGCCGCAGATCCTGAACTCGCCCCAGGCTGACTCGGGCTCCTCGCCAAAGCCCGGCGCATCGAAGCCCATTCCGCTCTTCAGCTGATCCTCCTGGGGATCGAGCCCCCACTTGGTATAACTCCCCTTCGTCCCATGAACCACGTACTTCGGACCCGGGGCGCAGGCAGTGAGCGTCGCCCGCAGAACCACGGTCAACGGATGCGCCTGTTCATAGTCGAGGAAGATGTCGAAGGCGTCGTCGACCGCCGCGCCCTCGCGCTCGACGCGCACGCTGGCGGAGATCGTAGCCGGGGCGCCGAACAGGCTGAGCGCTTCATCGATGAGGTGCGGGCCAAGGTCGAAGAGGGTGCCGCCGCCCGGGCCGCCACTCTCGCGCCACACATCGCGGCGCGGAGCGGGGCGGAAGCGGTCGAAATGCGACTCGAAGCTCACCAGACGGCCGAGCTCGCCGCCGGCAATCACCTGACGTACGGTTTTGGCGCCGCCATCCCAGCGACGGTTCTGATAGGCGGTCAGCAGCAGCTTCCGCTCCCGCGCCGTCCGGATAAGATCGGCCGCTTCTGAGGAAGCCAGGGTGAATGGCTTGTCGATGACGACATGGCGCTGCTCGTGGAGGCACCGCTTGGCCAGCTCATAGTGGGAATAGCTCGGGGTTGCGATCACGATCAGACGGATGCTGACATCGCACAGCATCTCGTCCACGCTGCGGGCGAGGTGCGCTTCCGGATACTCCTTTTTTGCGTCGTCGCCGCTGCGCTGGACGACGGCGGCCAGTTCGAGGCCCGGTGTTGCCTGAATCACAGCGGTGTGAAAAATCCGCCCCGCCAGCCCGAATCCAACGACGCCCACCCTGATCGGTTCATGCATACCCTGCATTAGACGCGGAGAACCCCGCTGCAGCAACCGCGGTGAGGCAGAAGGCGGGATCGTTGCTCTCTGTTCACTGGCGACCGCAGGCTGTACCCTGTCCCCATGCTGCTCGAACTGCGAGCCGAGAACTACGCGGTTATCGATCACGCCATCGCCGGCTTCGGGCCGGGACTGAACCTGCTGACCGGGGAAACGGGCGCCGGGAAGTCGATCCTGGTGGACGCGCTGGCGCTGCTGATGGGCCAGAAGGCGTCTTCGGGAATCGTCCGGCACGGCGCGGAGCGCGCGGTGCTCTCGTGCGTCTTCGAGGCCACGGCGGGCGCTGAACTGATCCTCGAAGCGAACGGCCTGGATGGTGACGGCAACGAAGTGATTCTGCGGCGCGAGATTCTGGCTGACGGCAAGGGACGCGTGTACGTCAACAATCAGCCGGCGACGGTAGCGGTGCTGCGCGCGCTGGCGCCGGAACTGGCGCTGGTTCACGCGCAGTCGGAGACCCTGTCGGGCTTCGATTCGGGGCAGCAACGGCTGCTGCTGGACCGCTTCGGCGGTGTGAATGGCGAGGCGGTTGCTGAGGCGTTTGCGCTGTGGCGTGGGATTCAGGACCGGCTGGCCGAACTGGAGAAGGACGAGCAGGATCGGCTGCGGCTGGCCGATCTGTGGAGCTTTCAGGCGCGCGAGATCCAGTCGGCGGCGCCGGAAGCCGGCGAAGACGCGACTCTGGAGACCGAGCGGCGCGTGCTGATGAACGCCGAGAAGCTGCAAGCAGCGGCGACAGCGGTAACGAACGCGCTGTACGAGGACGATGCATCGGCGGAGGCGACGCTGCAGACGGCGCAGAAGCATCTGGAAGAGCTGACGCGGTACGATGCGCGGTTCGCCGAGGCGGCGCAGCAGATCGGATCGGCGCGGGCGATGGTGGAGGACGTGAGCGCGACGGTGCGGGCGTATGCCGAGCGCATCGACGCGAGCCCGGAGCGGCTGGCCGAGATCGAAGACCGGCTGGCCCTGCTGGACCGGCTGAAGCGCAAATACGGAGCGACGCTGGCGGAGGTGATTGCGTTCGGCGAAGAGGCGGCGCGCAAGCTGGCGGAGATCGAGAACCGGGACGAGATCCTGAAGACGCTGCGGGCGGAGCTGGCGAAGGCCGGCGAGGGGTATCGGGCGTCGGCTCGGGCGCTGACGGCCGAGCGGGCAGCGGCAGCGAAGAAGCTGGAGAAGCTGGCCGAGTCGCAGATCAACGATCTGGCGATGAAGGCGCGGTTCACGATTGCGGTGACGCCGGGCGCGGACGGGCCGGAGCCGGAGCCGGCGGCGTGGACGGCGCACGGATGGGATACGGTCGAGTGCCGCATCGCGACGAATCCGGGCGAGCCGATGCAGCCGCTGGACCAGATCGCGTCGGGCGGCGAGATGTCGCGGGTGCTGCTGGCGCTGAAGGTGAGCGTGGAGGAAGGGGCGAGCCGCAGCCGGGCGAGGAAGACACAGGTGCCGCGCACGCTGGTCTTCGACGAGATCGACATCGGCATCGGGGGGCGGGCGGCCGAGGCGGTGGGGCAGAAGCTGAAGGCGCTGTCACGCGTGCAGCAGGTGCTGTGCATCACGCATCTGCCGCAGATTGCCGCCTTCGCGGACCAGCATTTCCTGATCGAGAAGCAGGAAAAGCAGAAGAGGACGCAGACGTCGATCCGGCTGCTGACGGAGCAGGAGCGGGCCGAGGAAATTGCGCGCATGATCTCGGGTGCGACGGTGACGGAGACATCGCTGCGGCACGCCGAGCAGATGCTGAAGTCGAGTACAGGCCAGGAAGCCCGGCGTTAGGGCTCTGTTGTCCGAAGAACCCCGGGAAACGCTGCCGGCGAATCCAGTTCGCCCAGCACCGCAGGGTCGATGCGCCTGGTCTCCAGGGACTTCAGCTTGCCAGCTTTTCTCGCTGCATCGCGGCAGGGCACCGGCTGGATTCTGCTGTCGAGGCTGACGAAGAGGAGCGCGTTGTCGAGGGTAACCTTCGAATAGAGATGCAGGCAGTAGTGCTTGCCGTCTCTGATGCTTACCAAAACCCTTTCCGTTCCCGGCTGATCCGGATCCAGGCGCGCCGTAAACGAATGCTGTCCCGTTGCGAGACGAAAGGTAACGAAGCGGCCGTCGCGTACGCGGGCCAGCTTCTGTTGCCCATCAAAGACCCAGCCGTTGAAGGGCCGCAGAGACGGCAGGGCCCCGGCAGGCTGGTCCTTCACCGAAGGGGCGGAGGAGTAAAAGGTCACTGTTCCCGTCTGCGCAAAGCAGGGGGCAGTCAGAAACGCAGAAACGAGTGCGATCCGCAATCCGCAATGCATCCCGCTGGCTCCTTCGCTTGCTGCCGGTCTTCTGGATGGTATCAATACCTCGCGCTCCCCGACTCAAAAAGAGTCGGCAGTTGTATTTCACCAATCCCGATTTCCAGGTCAGCGGTTGGTACTGTGGATTCTTCGCAGGAAACCTGAATGACCACCCGCCCCAGACGCCCGTTGTAGCGCGCACCCAGATTCCCGATTTGATGCTGCGGCTTTAACCGTTAGCCGGGGGGGAGATCGGAGACGTCGCTGCGGCACGCCGAGCCGATGCTGAAGTCGAGTACCATCGAGGGACGATGAGCCTGCGCGTCCTCGCCCTTTTTCTTCTCGTTCCCGCAGTCGCGATTCCTCAAATACAGCCCCCGCCGCCGACGAAACTGCCTTCGCAGGCTGAGATGGGAGCGCGCATCCGCGGCGAGTTCCTGCACGCGTGGGACGGGTACCACCGGTACGCGTGGGGCCACGACGAGTTGCGCCCGCTGAGCGACAAACCGTTCGACTGGTACGGCACATCGCTGCTCATGACGCCGGTCGACGCGCTGGACACAATGATGGTGATGGGCCTGCACGAGCAGGCCGATGAGGACCGGCAGCTGATCGACACGCGGCTCTCGTTCGACAAGAACATTTTCGTCAAGAACTTCGAGATCACGATCCGCATGCTGGGCGGTCTGCTGAGCTCGTACCAGCTGACAGGAGACCCGCGGCTGCTGGCGCTGGCCGAGGACCTGGGAAATCGGCTGCTGCCGGCCTTCCACTCGCCGACAGGGATGCCGTATGTCTACGTCAACCTGAAGACGGGGGCGACGCGCGGCGAAGACACCAACCCCGCAGAGATCGGGACGCTGCTGCTGGAGTTCGGAACGCTGAGCCGGCTGACCCACAATCCGGTTTACTACGACCAGGCGAAGCGCGCGATGGTGGCACTGTACAGCCGGCGTTCGGCAATCGGGCTGTTCGGCGACGAGATCAACGTGCGCACCGGAGACTGGACGGGCAACACGGCGAATATCAACGGCGGCTCGGACTCCTTCTACGAATACATGCTGAAGGCATGGAAGCTGTTCGGCGATGAGGACTGCCACCGCATGTGGACGGAGAGCGTAGCTGCCCTGAACGACTATGTATCGCAGACGGTTTCTTATCCCGACGGCGGGACGCACTTCTGGTACGGCGAGGCGGACCGGAACACGGGTGCGCGGACCGGCAGCGAATACGGAGCGCTGGCGGCCTTCTTCGCCGGATCGCTGGCGCTCTCGGGCGATCTGGAGCGGGCGCGCCGGCTGCAGGACTCGAACTACCTGATGTGGACACGGTTCGGCATCGAGCCGGAGCTGATCGATTACACCACGATGAAAGATATCAGCGCCGGTTACGAATTGCGTCCTGAGAACATCGAGTCGGCCTACTACCTTTACTATTTCACGCGGGATCCGAAGTATCGCGCGATGGGGCTGACCTATCTCGATTCAATCGTGAAGGAATGCCGCACGAGTTCGGCGTTCGCGGCCCTGGCCAGCGTGGAGACAGGGAAACAGCGGGACGATATGGAGAGCTACTTCTTCGCGGAGACGATGAAGTACCTGTATCTGCTGCTCGCCGATCCGGATGGCAT
>DATJNE010000172.1:0-5635 GCA_035508305.1 Acidobacteriaceae bacterium
TGCGGAGCGGAAGCCGCACCCATGCCGCGGGTGGGCGTGTGCTGCTCGGGAGAAAGCGGCGAGGACGAACCCGTTCCGGATTCCTCCTCGCCGGAGGTGAGGGCGGGGGAGGTGGATACCGATGCCGCCGGCGCTAAGCCCGCGAACAACGACAGCTGCTGGCCGGAGAGGAAGCGGAGCTGGAGCCAGCGGAAGATGTAATCCATGATCGATTTGGCGAAACCGATGTGCTCGTTGCCGGTCCAGCCGGAGGGCTCGAAGCGGGAGTGCGCGAACTTCTCGCACAGCACCTTGAGCGGGACGCCGTGCTGGAGGGAGAGCGAAGCCGCAGTGGCGAAAGAGTCCATGAGGCCGGAGACGGTGGAGCCTTCCTTGGCCATACGGATGAAGATTTCGCCGGGCTGACCGTTGGGGTAGAGTCCGACGGTGATGTAGCCTTCGTGACCGGCGATGTTGAATTTGTGGGTGAGCGAGGCGCGCTCGTCGGGGAGGCGGTGGCGGATGGCGCGGGGCGGGCCGTCCTGATGGTCGAGGTCGCCGGCCGGCGCGACAACCGGGGTAGCGAGCGCGGCGTTGAAGGCGGTGTTGAGGGCGAGCACCTGCCGGGAGGCAATCTCCACTTTCTCGGCGACTTTGGCCTCGAGGGTTTTGAGGTCGGCGTCGGCAGGCTTGTGGCCGGACGAGAGCGCAGCGAGCACGCGATCGGCGGCGGAATGTTCGGGGGAGGTTTGTTTGATCTCCTTGGCTTTGGCGCCGTCGGAGACGTTGAGGGGTTGGGCACCTTTGGAGCCGTCGCGATAGATGGCGACGGCTTTGAGGCCGAGGCGCCAGCTTTCGAGATAGGCTTCCGCGATGTCGTCGAGGGTGCAGTCGTGCGGCAGATTGACCGTCTTGGAAATAGCTCCCGAGAGGAACGGCTGGGTTGCGGCCATCATACGAACGTGGCCCATATAGTGGATGGATCTTGTGCCCTTGGCGGGCTTGAAGGAGCAGTCGAACACGGCGAGGTGTTCGGGCTTGAGGCCAGGCGCGCCTTCGATGGTGCCGGTGGCGTCGATGTAGCTGACGATGGCGTCGACCTGGGCGTTGTTGTAACCGAGCTTGAAGAGCGCGGTGGGGACGGTGTTGTTGACGATTTTGATCATGCCGCCGCCGACCAGCTTCTTGTACTTGACGAGGGCAAGGTCGGGCTCGATGCCGGTGGTATCGCAGTCCATCATGAAACCGATGGTGCCGGTGGGGGCGAGGACGGTGACCTGGGAGTTGCGATAGCCGTGCTTCTCGCCGTGGGCGAGAGCCTGGTCCCAGCAGTCTTTGGAGGCGGCGATGAGGGCGTCGAGCTGGGGCACGGTAAACGGCTCGTCGCTGTTTTTGCTGCGGCCGATTTTGTTGACCTCGGCGCGATGCATGCGGATGACGTCGAGGAAGGGCTCGCGGTTGACGTAGAAGCCGGGGCAGGCTCCGCCTTCATGCGCGACGGAGGCGGTGAGGGGCGTGGCGGAGGCGAGGGGAGGGCAGGTTTCGGCAACGCGGGCGGATTGCAGATAGGCCTCGCCGCACATGATGGCGGTCAGGGTGGCGGCGAAGTCGCGTCCGGCGTCGGAGTCGTAGGGAAGGCCGAAGGCCATGAGCAGCGCGCCGAGGTTGGCGTAGCCGAGGCCGAGGGGGCGATAGTCGTGGGAATTGCGGGCGATGGCTTCGGTGGGGTAGCCGGAGTTATCGACGAGGATTTCCATGGCCGTGATCATGATGTCGATGGCGGCGCGGTAGGCGGGGATATCGAAGGTCCCGGCGGGAGTTAGAAACTTGAGTAAGTTGAAACTGGCCAGGTTGCAGGCGGAGTTATCGAGGAACATGTACTCCGAGCAGGGATTGGAGGCGTTGATGCGCGCGGTGTTCTTGGAAGTGTGCCAGCGGTTGATGGTGGAGTCGTACTGCATGCCGGGGTCGCCGCACTGCCAGGTGGCTTCGGCGATCTTCGCCATGATGTCGCGAGCTTTGTAGGTTTTGGCGGGGGCGCCGTCTTTCACGGTGCGGGTGGAAAAGTCGGCGTCTTTTTCGACGGCGCGCATGAAGTCGTCGGTCACGCGGACGGAGTTGTTGGCGTTCTGGAAGAAGATGGACGAATAGGCTTCGGAGTCGGGGCCGGAGGAGCCGTCGTAGCCTTCGCGCATGAGGGCCCAGGCCTTGGCTTCTTCTTTGGCTTTGCACTCGATGAAGTCGACGATGTCGGGATGGTCGACGTTGAGGATGACCATCTTGGCGGCGCGGCGGGTCTTGCCGCCGGATTTGATGACGCCGGCGAAGGCGTCGAAGCCGCGCATGAAGCTGAGCGGGCCGGAAGCGGTGCCGCCGCCGGAGAGGGTCTCACTGGAACCGCGGATGGTGGAGAGGTTGGTGCCGGTGCCCGAGCCCCACTTGAAGAGCATGCCCTCGGTCTTGGCGAGGGTGAGGATGGAGTCGAGGGAATCGTCGACGGCATTGATGAAGCAGGCGGAGCACTGGGGCTTGCGGTAGCCGGTGACGGAGAACTCGACGGCGCAGGTGTGCTGGTTCCAGTGCCAGTTCTGGGCGTCGGAATTGGGCTCGAGGCGGTCGCAGCCGACGTTGAACCAGACGGGAGAGTTGAAGGCGGCCTTTTGGGTGACGAGGAGATGGGCGAGTTCGTCGTGGAAGATGGCGGCGTCTTCGGGGGTGGCGAAGTATCCACCGGCGAGACCCCAGTCGCGGATGGTTTCAGCGACGCGGCCGATGAGCTGGCGGGCGCCGGTTTCGCGCTCGGGGGTGCCGAGCTGGCCGTGGAGGTATTTGCTGGCGACGATGTTGGTCGCCGTCATGGACCAGTCGACGGGAACTTCGACGTCTTTCTGCTCGAAGATGGTCTTGCCGCTCGCGTCGGCGATGGCGGCGATGCGGCGCTCCCACTGAACCTCGCTGTAGGGAGAGGCAGTGGGCCGGGAGAAGTAGCGCGGAAAGCGCAGGGCGGAGGTGGGGGCGGTCGGATGGCCGGCGTCCTTGGTGGGCGTCGTCCCACCCCGCCGAGCAAGCTCGTCGGGGGCCCCGGTCGTCGTGGGGGCCAGGGTAGCGGATTTCCTGGTATCGGCCATGGTGGATCCTCTCTGGTGTGATGTTGCGCCTGACGCGCGGATTCTGCCTGAGTACTACGGTTCGAGCCTGCGGGCCGGGGCCGTGGGGCGCCGGGAAAAACTGGCAATCACCGCGAAGGGAACGGGGCAGAAAGGCCGCGGATCCCGATCACGGCAGGACAAAAGCGAACGAACCAAGGGCGGACCAGAAAACCGCAGGACCTCAGGCGAGTGTGCTTCCGGAATGGGGGAGGCGACGACCGCTTTCTTTCGAGAACCTCTACGGGTTAATTAGAGCCGCAGAAGGGAAAGTACCTCTGTTAATGGTGTGTGTCAAGCGCAAACCACTACATCTGGTATTTTACGCGCAGATGGGGGAATCAAGAACCATAATTCCCGGAATTCGCTTGTGCAGAATCGCGGGAAGGCGCACGGGGCGCGGGTTTACGCGCCCTTCATCCTGCCAAGGCTACGCGCGGCGGGTGGCCCGGGACAAGGCGCGGGAACGGTGCAGTTTCGGTGGAAGGGTGTGGGAGGGGTGGAAAACGGGGGCGCCCCGTGAAGACGCTATCCTGAATCCATCATGATGAATCTTTCCACCTCGCGGGTCGCGGTGCTGGGCGCGGGCAAAATGGGGGGCATCCTGCTCCAGGCGTTCCTCAAGCAGCAGATCCTCACGCCCGAACGTCTTTTTGCGACGGTTGCTCATGCCGACCGGGCCCAGGTTCTGTCGGCGCAGTGGGGTATCGAAGTCTCGACCGACAATGCCGCCATCGCGGCAAAGGCCGATGTACTCCTCATCGGCGTGAAGCCGTTCCAGGTGCCGGCACTGGTCGAAGAGATTCGCCCGGCGCTCACGGCGGACAAGCTGCTGATTTCGTTTGCGGCGTCGGTCCGGACGGAGGCGATTGAGCGCACGGCGGTCGAGGAGGTGCCGGTGATCCGCGCCATGCCGAATACGCCGTCGATGCTGGGCGCGGGCATCTCCGCGCTGTGCCGGGGCCGCTATGTGCAACCGGCACACATGGAGCTGGCGGAGAGCCTGTTCGCCGCCGTGGGGCGCACGGTGGTGGTCGACGAGAAGCACATGGACGCGGTGACCGGCCTCAGTGCCAGCGGTCCCGCGTTCATCTACATCATCCTCGAGTCGCTCGCCGAAGCGGGGGTGAAGGTCGGACTGCCGCGGGACATCGCCACGCTGCTGGCCGCTCAAACCACCTTCGGGGCGGCGAAGATGGTGCTCGAGACCGGCTACCACCCCGCACTGCTGAAGGACGCGGTGACTACGCCGGCCGGCTGCACGATCGACGGCATCCTGGAGCTGGAAGAAGGCGGATTGCGCGTGACGCTGATCAAAGCCGTGATGCGGGCCAGCCAGCGCGCCAAAGAACTGGCAGCGGGCTGACAGCAGAAAGCGGAAGCGATCGCCGATGGAGCCGGCAGCGGCTCCGCGCACGCGGGCTTCCGGATTCCGGCTGCCTTTATGAATTTTTCGCTACTTTTTCGTGCGTGACGTCGTCTGACATCCTTATATGACTCCGGACCACGCGGCGTCCGCGCCTCTCCCGAAACACCCCGAAATGGTCTGCACCTTTCCGCGCCTGGATGATGTTGCGCAGCGCTCGCGCGTCTTCCTGCTGTCCGAATTTCTGGTTCTTTTCCTCGGAGTGCCGCTGGCGCTCTTCTTCGGCCTCACCACGAGCCTGCCGCCGCTGCCCATTCTGTGGGCCGTGGCGGCGTATTGCCTGGTGGTGCTGCTGCGCGATCCCGGCTTCGACCGCCGGCGCCTCTGGAACGGCGCTCCGCTGCGCCGGCAGATTCCGCTGATTCTTGCGCTGTTCGCGGTCGCCGCGGCCTTCGGAGCTCTCCTCGTCCGCCATTACGCACCTTCGCTCTTCCTGGTCCTGCTCCTCGCCAACCCGCGCCTCTGGGCGCTGGCGATGATCGGCTATCCGCTCTTCTCGGTCTATCCGCAGGGGCTTATCTATCGGGCTTTCTTCTTCCATCGGTACCGGGCGCTTTGGCCGGCGGCGCCCGGCGCGGGCTCCTGGATCCTGATCCTCGTCAGCGGAATTACCTTCGCCCTGATGCACATCGTCTTTCACAACTGGATCGCGCTCGCCCTTACCTTGCCTGGTGGCATCCTGTTCGCGATCCGTTATGCGAAGACGCGCTCGCTCGCCGCCTCCTCAGTGGAACATGCGCTTTACGGCTGTTTTCTGTTTACGGTGGGATTAGGACAGTTCTTCTACGTCAGGGTGGTTTAGCCTCCCGCAGGGGCGCGGCGCGGCTGGCTCAGGCTGGCCGGCCTGGTCCGGCGGGACGGGCTGACGCTGCGCCAGCTCATTCCGGAGTTCGGCACCGTGCCGGTTGCCTCGCTCATTCTGACGGGCAGACGCCAGTTCACTCGCAGTCACATCGCGCGCCTCAGCAAGCGCTTCAGGGTTTCCCCTGCCGTGTTTTTCGACGAGGCCTCGGCGGTTCCTTTGCATCGCCGCATGAAGAAAACGTCCGCGCCGGACAAGGCCCGGTAACCCAGGAGTTCTCCG
>DATJNE010000173.1:0-2655 GCA_035508305.1 Acidobacteriaceae bacterium
AACAAGAAAGTCGCCGATTTTACGCTTAAGACCGACGAGAATAAAGATGCCAGTCTATCGGATTACGCCGGCAAGCCCGTAGTGCTTTTCTTTTACCCGCGCGCCGACACCCCCGGCTGCACTATTGAGGCTTGCGGATTCCGCGACCAGTTCAAGAAGCTGCAGACCGCCGGGGCCGTGGTTCTCGGCATCTCGCGCGACACACCCAAAGATCAGGCCAGGTTCCGCGCCAAATACGACCTTCCCTACACCCTCCTTGCAGATGTAGACGAGAAAGTTTGCAATCAGTTTGGAGTGATGAAGGAAAAGAACATGTACGGCAAGAAGGTGTGGGGCATCGCGCGGACCACGTTCCTGATCGGCCCCGACCAGACGCTGCTGCATGTGTTTGAGAACGTTAAGCCCGAGGGCCACGCTGAAGAGGTTTTGGGGCTCATCAAGGAGTGGAAGAAGAGCCACAAAAATTGACGAATGGGACGAATCCTGCTGGAT
Organism: Acidobacteriaceae bacterium; assembly: GCA_035508305.1. GTDB lineage: Bacteria > Acidobacteriota > Terriglobia > Terriglobales > Acidobacteriaceae > Palsa-343. The sequence goes on from DATJNE010000173.1 coordinate 493, forward strand.
CGCACTGTTTGCACTCATGAGCTTGTAACGGTCGTTCCGACCAATCTGGCCGTAACGCCGCTGGGCGCGAGCGTCACCGTAAGCACTGTAATGTCGTCCTCCTGGCCAAACTGGACGCCCGCGGCTACGGCATCCTCCGCAGCAGCCGTGTTCGCCACCAACTCCGCCAGACGCTCGAAGCCGAAAAGTTCGCCGCCGGAGTCGCGGGCTTCGAGAAGGCCGTCGGTGTAGAGAGTCAGCCGATCGCCCGGCGCGAGAACCAAATCCTGATTTTCGTAGCTCTCTTTTGGGTTGAGCCCGAGGGGAAGCGCGCCCGGTAGTTCCACCTGGTGGGCGTTCAGGAACGGCGGCAGATGGCCGGCATTGGCGAAGACGCAGCGTCCGTCGGGCTGCAGTAGCGCGACCAGGCAGGTGGCGAATCCGCCACGAAGACGGCCCTCGAGGCGGCGATTCAGTCCTGCGATCACCTCTGCCGGATCGGTCGTCACCTCGGCCAGCGTGCGCAGCGTGCCGACGATGAGCGAGACGGCCATCGCCGCCCCCAGCCCTTTGCCGCTCACGTCGCCGATCGCCACCAGCACGGAGTCGTCGGCGTTGGGCACGATCTGGAAGAAGTCGCCGCCCACCTCCTGCGCCGGATGGTAGGCGCTGGATACCGCAAAGCGGCGCATCTCGGGTTGGGCCGAGGGAATCAGCACCCGTTGCAGCTCCTGCGCGTTGCGGAACTCCTCGGCATCCCGGAGTTGGCGCAGACGCTGTTGACGCTCATAGCGCCAGACCGCAGTCACCACGGCAACCAGCAACAGCGTGTTCACAATGGTAATCGGGCTGAGTTCGTTGCCCGCGACCGTCACAAGCGGGTTCCAGAACAATGCCGAGAAATCCCAGTGCGTCCAGCGCAGACCGGCGGTGGCCCAGATGCCGAATCCCTGAAGAAAATCGGCCAGTGCCGCCGTGATGGCGAGGAACCACAGCGAGCGGTCGAGGTGCCGGCGAAGGGCAAAGGCGATCAGCACAAGTGGATACGCCTCCATCAGCAGCGGAGGGATGGTGAATGCGATATCCAGGGTCAGGAAGCGGTGACCGGGCCACTCCCACCAGCGGAATGCCTGCAACGCTGAATCGAGCCCGTTGAAGAGGATGCATGCGGCAGCCAGCCAGCGCGTCGAGAGTACGAGCCGCCGATTGCCGGTCAATTCAAGCAGGTAGAGCAACAGGAACCAGAGCGAAACATCCTCCAGGCAGACGACCATGGCGATGGTTCCGTATAGCTCGCGAAAACTGAGGACGCCGGGAAGCGTCAGGTAGGGGAGGAGCAGCAGTGGGTGCAGAATGTAGAGCGCCATCCAGAAGAGCAGGCGGCGTCTGCGGTCTCGCAGCCAGCCCAGGAAGGCGAGGAGCGAGGCGATGCCCGCCAGCAGGGCGACCGCCAGCGGAAACAGATTGCCGATGAGCCAATGGAACCACAGGCTGGAGGCGAACGCATCGATCGCAGCCGGCGTGCCCAGAACCGGCGTGCGCACCAGGCCACCCTCGGCTTCGGTCGCAAAGAATACATAGGGGGCCTTCCACACGCGGATGGCCAGCACCCCAGAGCGCGCCGCGCCGAGCGGCATTGAAAAGGTGGCGCGCGCGCTGAGCTGGGCCACGCCAAGTTCTGCTTCACCGAACCAAACCGGGTGCGGCGGCAGGCCTCCCCAGCGGCCGATCAGACGCCCGTTCCAGTAAACCTCGGCTGAATCCTGGACATAAGGAAGACCGAGATTGAGCTGGAGTGTTTGATCCGGCTGCTCCGTGGTGCGTCCCAGTACGATGCTGCGGCGATACCACGCGAAGCCGGTCAGGTTGCGGAATCCCTGCTCCTCCCAGGTGCGGCCCGTCTCGATCTGCGCCCATCCCGAGTCGTCGAAATCCGGCGAAGCCCAGTTTGGGTTGTCGCCGGGGTGAAACTGCCACGGCCCGTCCATCGGCACGGTGGCTTGACCGATTCGGTCGATTGGCAACGGCGATGGGGTCTCGGCGATCACGGCGCGGGAAACAAGCAGCAGCGCCGCAATCAGGAGGGTTGTTCGCATCCGCACCTCGGCTGTTCGGGGGCGTTCGGGGAAGGGTTCATCGTATCACGGCCGCGCTCACGACCCGCGGGCGCAGGTTTCGATTTCG
>DATJNE010000174.1:0-14825 GCA_035508305.1 Acidobacteriaceae bacterium
TCCGCCTCGATCTCCGGCGAGAACCGCAGATGATCGTCCAGCGTCAGCCTCCGCTGTTCGCCCGTCTCCTGGATCAGCATCGGCTTGCCGGGAAACTTCGGCGCCAGGCTCGCCCACAGGATCGCGTCGTAATCCCACCACGTGTGATCCGCCGTGAAATCGATCTCCGGCCCGTAAAATGCCGGCGACACGCGGCCTGCCACGCCGCCCTCATCCTGGCCGACGGTGATCAGCTGCGTCGATCCTGTCGCGCGGATCAGGTCGCGCATCGTTTTCACCCAGTCCACAAACACGCTCTGGGTGAACAGCGTGTAGTCGTAGACCTTCAGCGGATTGAACCCGCTCCGCACCGCATCCGCGTTGAACGCCTCCGCCTTCGGCAGCGCCATCGGATCCTGCGCGGCCACCTCCGGCGCCGTTGCCGTGGGTGCCGCCTGCAGATCGCGCCCGATGCCCAGCGACGGCTCGGCCCAGTCGTGCAGCAGCTTCGCCCGCATTCCGTTTTTGTCCGGATAGTGCTCCGCAATCCACTTCCGCCACGCCGCCTGCTCGAACGGATCGTAATCCGGCAGCGTCCGCCACAAATTCTTATTCGCGCTCGGCTCGTTGATCAGGTCCCACGCCAGAAACGGCACGTCGCTGAAGCGCGCCACCACCGACTCGGCATAGCGCGACTCCGCCTGCAATGCCGCCGGATCGAGATAGCCGTTCTCACCGCCAAACTCATCCGGATAAAACGCAAACAGATTGAACTGGACAGGGAGATTATTATGGCGCGCGCACATCAGGAACGCCTCGATTGTGCGCAGTCCGTCCTCCGTCATCTGCCCGTTGGGCGCGAGCAGCTGCTTCCACGTCGTCCACAGCCCGGTTCGGATCATGTCCAGCCCCGCGCCGCGAATCTGCGCCATGTCCAGGTCCCACATATAGGCATTCGGCAGGATCAGATACATGCGCGACACGTCGCTGGACATGTACGTCGTGCCCACCACCGGCAGCGGCTTGCCATCCAGCTCGAAGTAATCCGGCCCGACGGTGAGCTTCGGTCCGCTCAGCAGATACTTCCAGTCGCGCATCCAGTAGCCCGACCGGTAAATGCGCAGCGGCTTGCCGTTGCGGAGCAGCGTCGCCTCGACGGTGTGAAAGCCACGCCCGCCTTCCGCGCTCGGAGGCAGCGTGAGCCGGTGCGCTCCTGGAAACGCCGCGGTCTGGTCGTAGAGAACCTTCCCATCCTCATCGGTCACCTTCACGCGCAGTTGATCGCCAGCGGGCTGCTCGGCCAGCGGGGCGGAAGGCTTAAAGCGAAACTCCAGCGCCTCCCCCGGCACAAACAGCGGCAGCCGCGGCCGGAAGGCAAAGCGGTCGTTCTTTCGCAGCGCGATCTCGCCCAGCATCGCCAGCAGCTTTGCATTCGAGAAGAAGTCCGCATCCGGCTCGCACGCCACCAGAATCCAGCGGCCGCCGACAAATCGGTTCGTGTTGTGGTCCAGCTCGAGGACCGGCGCGGCCAGCTTGCGAGCCTCGCGCTCGCCCCACGCCAGCGTCGTCAGGTCCATATCCTCGTAGCCGGTGTGACCGCCGGTGGTGTCGCCATCCACCACGCTCAGCCGCAGGACCGGACTGAAGGCCCGCGTCCACCCAAACGCCGGCAGCTGCGGAAACACATCCGGGTTCGGTGTGAATGTCAGACCGACAGAGGACTCATCGGGGTCCCCGGCGCCCCGCTCTTGCTCGCCGGGGTGGCTTCCCGGCGTCTCCTGGTAGTCATGGATGAACAACTCCAGGGACTGCGCCACGCTCGCGGTCCGCAGATGCCAGGCTCCGTTCTCTTCATAGGCCGCGCGCGTGAACGGCTTGCCGCCCAGCGCGATCAGATTCCCGCCGCGATCCAGATATTCGAGAATCGCGGACCAGTCCGCCTCCGGCCACGCCGACCCATACGGCAGCACCAGCAAATCCGTATCGTGATCCGCGAGCGCGTCGCTCAGATGCGACGCATCGACAAACGCCGCGCCGGCAAAGCCTGCGCGCAGTCCTGCTTCCTCCGGGGCAGGCGAATCCGCAGCCGGAAATCCGGGTTGCCAGAACACGACAGTCTTTGCGAAGGAGGTTGTGGGAAGGAAGCCTGTCAGAAGCAGCAGAAAGAGGCGCAATGCGCGACGAAATTCCATGGACTTGACCTGATGCCTGACAATATCACTCCGTCAGGCACGGTCCGGCCCCGATGGGTGGCTTCGGCGATTTACTGCGGCTTCGTGCTCGGTTGCGCGGGAGCCGTCTTGCTGTTCGCCTGCGGCTGGACCGGCGTCGCGGCCGCGCCCGCATGCTTCGCCGCTGCCCGATCCAGTTTTTCCTGGTGCTTCCTGATGAAATGCCCCGCAATGTCCGGCCAGAATTCCGCGATCTCGGCGCCCACGATGCCTTCGTATGTCACGCTGGCGCCCCGTCCCAGCGTGAGCTCCACGCCTCGATCGTTGCTCGGGTAGTAGAGATTCGAAATGGTTCCCCCGATGAAGTTCCCCGCGACGTTGGCGTAATTCGGCCCCCACGTACCCTTATCGCGCTTGCACCACACCGTCGTCAGCGCCGAGTATCCGGCGCGCCTGAAAAAGTTGCCATGGCCCATGCGGTAATAGCGCGGATCCTCATGCCACCACGAAGTCAGAATCGCGTTGCCCCAGAGGTTTCCGTCGAAAGTATCCGCGTAGGCTGCGCCCCAGTATTTGGCAAAACCCTCCACGCCTTCGCCGTAGGAAGCATACTCATTGCCCTCCATGCTCAAGCCACCGTCGATCGCCGTGATCGCAAACTGGTACCAATCCGTCGAGCTCTTGAAAAACAGCTGATATTTCTGTTTCGAAGTGAGCGGGGCGGCGTGGGCGTTGGACTGAACGTTGAACATCGGCACCACGCCCAGCATGCGCTGTCTTTCTTCCTCCTCCAGCTCTCGCTTCGCGCGTTCCTGCTGCTGCTCTTTCGTCTCGGTGGTGTTTTGCGCCGGCGGCAGGGAACTGGACGAACCCGAAGTCTGTTGCGCTGCTGCTGTCGAAGAGGGTGCGGGCGCCGGATTCTGCGGGTTCGCTGCCGGAGCCGGCGTTGCCGCAGGAGAATTCTGCGAGACGGCCGCCTGCGGCGCGTCCGGCAGTGCATCCTCCGCGACCGATTGCGCCCAGGTGCAGGTGGGAAAGAATGAGGCCGCCGCTGCCACGAAGACCACACGCAGGGCACAAAAAAAGAGAGAACGCTGGCTTGAAATCAAAACTTGCTCCGGCCCAGGGCGTGCCAATGACATCCGAAGTTCATCAAAGATATGGGCGAGTTAACGCTACAGACGCTCCAAGGACGTGCGAAGTTGTGGCCTCGCCTCGTTAATTGTCGCCCCCGGCGCACGATGGGTCTCGGTGATCATAGCCAGACCCTGCGCAATCGGCAAGATAAATTCCGTCGATAAGCCAAAGGATCGTCAGCCCTTATGCCATACTGGTCTCGGTTCGCCCCGCCCCAATGCACCCCTCACCGAACCCCGAGTTGATGCGCCGGGCGATTGCCCTCGCCAGCGAAAACGTCCGTAGCGGACGCGGCGGCCCCTTCGGAGCGGTCATTGTCCGGGATGGGGCGATTGTCGGCGAGGGCTTCAATACGGTCACCCGCGACTACGATCCCACCGCGCACGCCGAAGTCCGCGCCATCCGCGCCGCCTGCGCCGCGCTGGCCACTTTTTCGTTAAAAGGCTGCGAAATCTATACCAGTTGCGAACCCTGCCCGATGTGCCTCGCCGCCATCTACTGGGCGCGCCTCGACCGCATCTGGTTCGGCAACACCAATGCCGATGCCGCCCGCGTCGCCTTCGACGACGCTTTCCTCTACCGCGAACTGGCGCTCCCGGCCCGCGACCGCGCCATCCCTTCCGCCATGCTCCTGCGCGACCAGGCCTGGGAATCTTTCCAGCTCTGGCTCGACAGCCCCGACAAAACGCCCTACTGAGCACAGAGCTCAGAGCGCAGGAAAGTTGTCAGGCGGTAATCCGTGATTGCGTCCCTCGACAGGTGGCCACCGGGGTTTGACGGATCGCTCTGCCCTGAGCTCTGCGCCCTGATCGCTGAGCCCCGAGCTCTGCGCCCTGTACCCTGTCTTTATGGAATACCGTCTGCTCGGCCGCTCCGGTCTCAAAGTCTCCGTCCTCAGCTTCGGCGCCGCGACCTTCGGCGGCGGCAATGAATTCTTCAAGGCCTGGGGTTCGACCAAGGTCGACGAGGCCCGCCGCATGATCGACCTTTGTCTCGACGCCGGCATCAACCTCTTCGACACCGCCAACGGCTACTCCAACGGCCTCGCCGAAGAGATTCTTGGCAAAGCCATCCAGGGCAAACGCGACCAGCTCCTTCTCTCCACCAAAGTCTTTTTCCCCATGGCCGGCGGCCCCAACGACCTCGGCAGTTCGCGCCAGCACATCCTCGAGCAGGTGGACGCCAGCCTCAAACGCCTCGGCACCGACCGCATCGACATCTACCACATGCACGCCTTCGATGCCTTCACGCCGGTGGAGGAGACCCTCGACACGCTCAACACTCTCGTTCACGCCGGCAAGGTGCGCTACATCGCCTGCTCCAACTTCTCCGGCTGGCACCTCATGAAGTCCCTCGCCGTCTGCGACCGCTATGGCTGGACGCGCTACGTCGCCCACCAGGTCTATTACTCGCTCATCGGCCGGGATTATGAATGGGAGCTGATGCCTCTCGGCCTCGACCAGGGGCTCGGCGCGCTGGTCTGGAGTCCGCTCGGCTGGGGACGTCTCACCGGCAAGATTCGCCGCGGTCATCCCTTACCCGCAACCAGCCGCCTGCACAAAACCGCCGAGCAGGGCCCGCCCGTCGAGGACGAATATGTCTACCGCGTCGTCGACGCCATCGACGAGGTCGCCAAAGAAACCGGGAAGTCCGTTCCGCAAATCGCTCTGAATTGGCTCTTGCACCGCCCCACCGTTTCCAGCATCATCCTTGGCGCCCGCAACGAAGAACAGCTGCAGCAAAACCTCGGCTCCGTTGGCTGGAACCTCACGCCGGAACAAATCGCCAAACTCGACAAAGCCAGCGAAACCCCCTTCGCCTACCCCTACTGGCACCAGCGGGTCGCGACCTTCTTCCGCAATCCGCCGCCGGTGTAAACCCGATTCCCTGAGCCCTATGTCCTACTCGCCAAACGGATTCTCCAGCGACGGGCTCGCCGGCGTCAGCAACTCGGCGCCGTTTTCCGTGATGTGAATGTCATCTTCGAGCCGCACGCCGAACTCGCCCGGGATATAGATCCCCGGCTCGTCGCTAAAGACCATCCCCGCGCGCATATGCGGGGCGAGATCCTTCGCTGGAATCACCAGCGCCCACAACCGCTCCCCGCCATTCAGGCCGATGTTTTTGAAATACATCGCGCCGGTCGCGTTGTTCGCGAGCACGATGGCGTCCGTGCGGATCTCCGCCATCAGCTCCCTCGCCCGCTCGATGCGTGCCCGCCGTTCATCGTTCGTGAATGGCGCCACGCGCCCCGCAAACGCCGGCAACGCCGCAATCGGCGGGGGAAGGGAACCGGCATCCGCTGCCGCACCCTCCACCTCGCTCCATCCCGCCGACGAACCCACCGCACCGGCCACGGCCGCACCCGCAACCCGCAAGAATCCCCGCCTCGAAACTATGTTCGCTCCTCAGGCCTGTTGCAGAATTTGCAAATTGTAGCGCAGGCGGCGAACTTAACCTCGACTGCCGGCCTCAAAGATCGGTGGCCCAGTCGTCAACGCTCACCAACGCCCTCACATGTCGAAAGGCGCCGTCGTGGGAGACGAGGGTCGCATCCAGGGCAAGCGCGTGAGCCGCAATCATCAGATCCATTGCGCTCAGGGGTGTGCCTGCTGTTCGGAGACGCGCACGCAACCGGCCGTAGGCCTGTGCTGCTGCCGAATCCCACGCGCGCACTTCGATCAGCGCGAACAGCTGATCGACGGCTGCCCGGAGTCTCGGCGCACTCGATTTCATTTCCAGACCGTAGCGAATTTCGGCTTCCGTGATCGCGGAGATCGCAACCCGCCCGTGAGCCAGGGTCTCGCGCAAATGCGTGCGCGCCGAAGCCGACCGTCCACTGATGATGTACCCGGCCGTGTTGGTGTGGAGGAGCCAGAGTCTAGGCTGGGTCACATCCAGGTACGCTCCGGCGGCGGTGTGTGGTCGCGATGCAACTCAAAGTCTGCAGCGCCCGCGGCATCCAGCGCTGCGAACACAGCCTCGATCGAAGGCCGCCGCAGGGGCTTCTCCGAGAGGATCAATGCCCCCGTCCTGGCATCGCGCTCGACGTAGACCTCTTCGGTCCGGAACCGATACTCAGCGGGAATCCGCACGGCCTGGCTCCGGCCGTTCCGAAAAACGCGCGCTTTTTGGGCCGATGCCATTGCTGTCCCCTCTGGTATCTATCATGATAGATACCACCTTCGCGTGTCCATCCGCACCTGCATCCGGCGCTGCCTGTTTCCACTCGCTCCATTCCCGGCTCCCGGCCGCGCTCTGCTATACTCAACCGTTGCGGGCAAGCCCAGGAAACACCTGTATTTCCGGCCTTTCGCCCGAAAAATCTCCATTCAGAATCGACTCTAGAGGTTTCCATGTCCGGCCATTCCAAATGGGCGACAATCAAGCACAAGAAGGGTGCGCTCGACGCCAAGCGCGGCAAGATTTTCACGCAGCTGATCAAGGAAATTACCATTGCCGCCAAGTCGGGGGGCGACCCGGACGGCAATCCCCGCCTGCGCAGCGCCATCGCGGCCGCCAAGGCGGAGAACATGCCCAACGACAACATCAAGCGCGCCATCCAGCGCGGTACCGGTGAGCTGCCCGGCGCGGTTTACGAAGAGATCGCCTTCGAGGGCTATGGCCCGGGCGGCGTCGCCCTCATCGTCGAAGCCACGACGGACAATCGCAACCGCGCGGTCAGCGAAATCCGCCACACTTTTTCCAAACACGGCGGCAATCTCGGCGAGCCCAACTCCGTCCGTTTCATGTTCCAGAAGAAGGGCATCATCGCCGTTGCCAAAGACCAGGCCGACGAAGAAAAGCTGATGAACATCGTGCTGGAAGCCGGCGGCGAAGACCTCAACGACGAAGGCGACACCTGGGAGATCGTCACCGAGCCCAGCGCTTACGAGGCCGTTGCCCAGGCCGTGCGCGACGCGAAGATCGAAACCGTGATGTCCGAAATCACCATGATCGCTTCCACCTACACCAAACTCGAAGGTCCGCAGGCCGCGCAGATGGTCCGCCTTCTCGAAGCCCTTGAAGAGCACGACGACGTCAACCACGTCTATTCCAATTTCGACATGGACGCGAAGCAGCTGGAAGAGGTCACCAGCTAAACGCGGCAACCTTATTCACCGAGGGGCCGCCTGCTGGCGGCCTTTCCTTTGGGAGTCTGATCGGGAGTCGATCACGCAGTGAAACTTCGCCCCCTTGCTCTTCTCTTTGCCCTCCTTTGCGGTGCGGTCGCTACGCTCGCTGCCCAGGACAGTTCCAGCTCGCCGGTTGCGTCCGCGCGGTTCGCCGCGGCTGACACCGCAGCTTCCGGCGGTGACGCCGATGCGCCCGCCCGCGCTGCCTTCGCCCGTCGCCCCTGGGAATACGGCCCCTTCTTTCAGGGCGGCGCCGGTGTCGGGACCCGCTCCGACTACCACTTCTCGGCAGCCGGCTTCCGCCTCGGCAAGGTCATGACGCCGCAGGTTGGACGCGGCTTCTTCCGCGGGCAGTTCGAGTTCGCCGGCGAGGTCATGCCGTATTGGCAAGCCTTTACGCCAGCCCCCTACAACCAGGCCGAAACCGTTTACGACCCCGCTGCCGGGCTCAACTACACCTATTACGTTCCTTACGGGGGAGGCACCTTCACCGGCGTCAGCCTGACCCCTGTGATCTTTCGCTGGGACTTCAAGCCCGGCCGCCGCATCGCCCCGTGGTTTCAGGCCGCCGGCGGCCTCATCTATACCACCCATAAATTCCCACCCGATGTTCAGGTGGAGCACGGGCAGCCGGGCGGCACCAGCGTCTGGAATTTCTCGCCCCAGGGCGGCATCGGCATGCATTACTTCATCAACCGCAATCACGCCATCACTCTTTCCGCCAACGGCGTGCATATTTCCAGCGCCTCGCTGGGCGATCACAACCCCGGCGTCAACGCCAGCGTTATGTTTCAAATCGGCTATACGTTTTTCGGCCGATCGTTTTAGAAAGAGAGTAACGGGCTGTGGATCGCGCCTCTTCCTCCCCGGCGATCTTCGCCTGATCGATCATGCCCGACCCCCTCATCGAGTGCGTCCCCAACTTCTCTGAAGGCCGCCGCCCCGGCGTCGTCGAGGCCATCGTCGCCGCCATGCACGTGGAGGGCGTGCGCCTGCTCGATGCCTCTCTCGACGCCGATCACAACCGCTCCGTCGTCACCATCGCCGGCACGCCTGCCGCCGTCGTCGAGGCTGCTGTCCGCGCTGCCGGACGCGCCGCGCAGCTCATCGACCTCACCACCCAGGACGGCGTGCATCCGCGCATCGGCGCCGCCGACGTCATCCCCTTTGTCCCGATTCGCGACATCTCCCTCGAGCAGTGCGTGCTCCTCGCCCGCCAGGCCGGCAACGAAATCTGGAAGCGCTATCAGGTCCCTGTCTATTTCTACGAAGCGGCTGCCGCCCGCCCCGATCGCGTCCTGCTCGAGGAGGTCCGCCGCGGTCAGTTCGAAGGTCTGCGCGACGCGGTTGTCCGCGAGCCCGCCCGCCGTCCCGATGTCGGCGGTCCCGGACTCCACCCCACCGCCGGAGCCTCCGCTGTCGGCGCCCGCCGCTTCCTGATTGCCTTCAATCTCTACCTCGACACGCGCGAGGTCTCGGTCGCCCGCGCCATCGCCAAAGAGATCCGCCAGTCCGGCGGCGGCCTGGCCGGCGTCAAAGCCATGGGCGTTTCCGCTCAGGGGCAGGCCCAGGTCTCCATGAACATCACCGACTTCACGCGCACCCCCGTCGGCCAGGTCTACGCCGCGGTGAAGGAAAAGGCGCGCAAACACGGCGCCGCCCCGGCTCGCGCCGAACTGATCGGCCTGATCCCCGAGGCCGCCATTGAGCGAAACAGCGAATGGCTGCGTCTGCTTGGTCACATGGGTCCCGGCGGGTTCGATCCCGACGAGAAGGTCCTTGAGCGGCGGCTCGACCATCCGCTGCCCTGGCCTGATGTCGCTCCCCCGCCCTTTAGCCGATAGTTGTACTTCGCTCCTTCGCATCCGGCGTAAAATCGAGGAACGAGTCGGCCCAGGCGAGTCCTTTCGCCGCTCTTCGGGGTCATAAACCTCATCGGGTCCCCAAATTCGTCACACTCAGCCGGTTCTCCGGCGGAGGGAGCAGGTTCACAGGTGAAATTCGGCAAGCAGTTGTTTTTCGGTTCGCTTTTCTCCGCGGCGCTCTCGCTCGCTGTCGCGCTTCCCGCCCATGCGGCGCAGATCGATACAGACGCCCGCTCGGCCATCCCCCACGATGTGCAGCAGCTCATCGTAGTCGACTATCGCGTGATGGAGAATTCCCCCGCGGCTCTCGACCTCAAGGCGCGCATCCTTCCCCCCGAGCTCAAGCAGCTGGAAGCCGCCCTGAAGGCCTCGGGCCTCAATGAGAATCAGGATGTCGAAGAGCTGGCCTTCGCCGCCTATCGCGTCGGCACCGGCGACAACGTCCGCATCGTCGGCATCGCCCAGGGCCAGTTCGAGGTGAGCGACATCCTCGCCGGCTTCCAGAAGAAGAGGCTCAAGCCCACCGTCATCCGCAACAATCGGCTCTATCCGATGGGCGCCAGCGGCATGCTGGTCACGTTCCTCAATCCCACCACCATGCTCTTCGGCGACAGCGACGCGCTCAAGCCGGCGCTCGACGCCCGCGACGGCCTCGCCCCCAGCTTCCTCACCAACCAGGACATGCTCACCGCCATGGGGCAGGTCGACAGCGAACCCATCTGGAGCATCCTCGACCAGAAAGGCACGCAGTACATGATGCACTCCCTCCTCGGCCAGGCTTCGCAGCTGACCGACTACGAGCAGGTGCGCAAGCGGCTCCTCAATTCCAGCTACACGATGGACTTCTCCAACGGCGTGAAGTTCAACCTCTACGTCACCACCTCGGATACCTTCACCGCCGCGACCATGTCCTCGCTTCTCAATGCTGCCGCGATGTATGAGAAGGTCAGCGGCAACGCCACCGAGAAGCAGGCTATCGACAGCACCACCATCGACTCCTCGGCCGGCACGCTCAGCGTTCGATTTGCCGCCTCCGACAGCCAGTTTTCCGCGCTCCTCCAGTCGCCGTTGTTCCAGAACGTCGTGCGCTGAAGCCGCAGCGAATCTTCCCCAACGCAAAAGAGCAGCCTTCGGGTTGCTCTTTTTGTTTTTGGGCGCTCGTTGCCGCTCAGCCGTCCAACGCCTGCTGCGGAACCCTGGCCGCTCAGTTCGCCGTGGGGACCGGGTCGGCGGAGTCGATCACGATCACTTCGACAGGCACCTTCGCCGGTTTGAGCCACAGTCCGGTCGCTTCTCTCAGCGCCACATCGAGCGGAGGGAGAGCGGTCTCCCCGGTCGCGCCGGGATCATAGCTGAAGCTGATATCGTAACTGCCCGTGAGCCCCGTCTCATCGACCACCGGGAAGCCCGCAGCCGCAGTCAGGTATTTGGCCAGCATCGGCATCGACCAGTTCAGGCCTCGCATCTGACCCGCGCTCACGTCGATGCGATAGCCCGGAAACGCGCTTCCCTTCGTCGGGGAGAGACGCGGGCCGCCTTTCGCAATCACCAGGGCATAGGCGCGTTCCCGGCGCGTTTCTCTGTGGACCACCAGGTGGAAGCGCTCGCGAAGCAGTTCCTGCAGGCGCGGCCTGAGCTCGTCGCGGCTCAGCCGGATGCCGTCCTCAGGTTTGGCCGCCACATCGTAAAGATTCGTGTCGAGCCAGTTGGGCTGATTCACGATCTGGCTCTTGTCCACTCCGTAAGCCAGCTGCATCAGCAACGCAAGGCTCACATGCGTCGCCGTGAATCGGCCGATGTTGGGCAGGCTCCAGCTCCCCGTGCCGGGGTCTGCATGCAGAGCGGGTCGAACCGTGGCTACTTCGAAGCTGGGCTGCGGAGTCTGCGCTTGCGCTGCGCAGATCGCCGCGAAGACCACGGAACAACGCAGGAAATTCCGCATCCGGCAACCTGGTCCCCGCAGAGCACTCATCCGGACTGATCTTACTCTTTCATCCCCGGGTCTTGCGTGTCCTCTCACGATGGGGTACCGTGGTATATATGTACCAAGGTAGCGAGAAATCCGCGGAATATGCCGTCGAGCGCGTTCAGACCGGGGTCCGCATCGAGAAACGCCTGCTGAAGATGATGAAGGCGCTCGCCGAGTATCACGACCTGACCCTGGGCGATCTGATCGAGGGAATCGTGCTGCATGCCTTCGACGGCAAATGTCCATTCGGACCGGAAAGCCTCCGGCGCATCGCCGAGTTCAGGAAGATCTATCACCTCGACCTGGACTCCGGAGCCAGCCACAGGCTCGTCGAGCGCAGGCCCGAGCCTCGGGCCGTGCGCGCAAAACCGGCGTCCGCCAAACGTGCCGGAGTCCGGAGGAAATCGTGAACGCAAAAGTTTCGCTCCGCCTGCTGCAGATAGTGCTGGGCGTCGTCTTGTTCCTGTACAGCGCGCAGCTGATGATCGCGCAACTGCATGGTACGCATCATCGTCCGGCGCTCCTTCTGTTCCTGATTCTCGGAGGCGTCGAGGCCCTGGCCGCGCTGATCTTCCTGTTGTCGGTCCCCGTCGGAGGGCCGTTGCTCCTGGCGACCTTTGTTGCGGCGGCACTGCTCCATGCCCTGCACGGCCAGCTGGGCCCCATCGGTGGGCTTCTCATTGACGCGGCAGCCGTCATCGCTGTCATGAGCGGTAAACGAGGTTGAAAGGGGGGCAGAGAGATGACCAACAGTGCCAGCTACGGAAGCCTCTCCCTGAGCGAAGAAGAATTTGTTGCCGCGGTCGAGGGCGCTCAGTATCCCCATGCGGAGTTCCATCACCCGGACCACATCCGCCTGGCGTGGATTTATGTGCGGCAGGATGGCGTGCTCCCGGCCGAGGAGCGGATTGCCCGGACCATCCGGGCCTTCGCCACCAGCCACGGCCACGAAAGCAAATATCACGAGACGGTGACGCGTGCCTGGCTGCGGCTGGTTGCGGCCGCACATCGACTCACGCCGGAAGTGACGGCCTTCGACGTCTTTCTTGCCAAACATGGATGGCTGCTCGATCGCGGCGCCTTGTCGGCGTTCTATTCGGGCTCTCGCCTTGGCAGCGAGGAAGCGAAAGATGGCTGGGCCGATCCGGATCGCCGCCCTTTGCCGTAGGCGCATCCCGGGTCCTGCACCTTTCGGGGCAGTGATCCAACTCACAATCGGCGCCTCTCGTCCCGGTATAATAAGGGCTGTAGAAAGACCCTCAGATCTTTCGATTTTCGACACCGAAGGGAACCCCGCCACATGGCGACCACCAACGCCGGCGCCCAGTCCGCGCAGGGCGAAGCCGAACCGGCAGCTCCTCCCAAGTCCGTCGTCAACGACTTCAGCATCCAGATCGCGACCGTCAACGGTTCAGGTTCTCAATCCGCCAACAGCGTCCTGCTGCGCAGCATCTTCGCCATGGGCGTTCCCGTCAGCGGCAAGAATCTCTTCCCCTCCAACATCGCCGGCCTGCCCACTTGGTACACCATCCGCGCCAGCAAGCATGGTTACGTCGCGCGCAAAAAGGACATCGACATCCTCATCGCGATGAACGCCGAAACCGCCCGCGAGGACATCCTCTCGCTGCGCCCCGGCTCGGTCGCCATCTACGAGGAAAGCGCCAACCTGAAGCAATACCGCGACGACGTCACCTGCTATCCGGTGCCTTTCGACAAGCTCACGGCCGCCGTCTGCCCTGAAGCCAAGCTGCGCAAGCTGGTCAAGAACATGATCTATGTCGGCGTCGCCGCGCAACTGCTCTCCATGGACATGAAGGCCGTCGAGGCCTCGCTCCGCAGGCAGTTCGCGAAGAAGCAGAAGGCCGCCGACCTCAACTGGGCCGCCGTCGAAGCCGGTTTCAACTACGCCGCCCAGTCGCTCACCAAACAGGACCCCTTCGTGGTGGAACGCATGCACGCCACCGAAGGCAAAATCATCATCGACGGCAATGCCGCCTGCGCTCTCGGCGCCATGTTCGCCGGCGTCACCGTTGTCACCTGGTATCCCATCACGCCCTCGTCGTCGGTCGTCGAGCAGCTCATCGATTTCCTCAAGAAGTACCGCATCGAGCCGGACGGCAAAGCCAACTTCGCCGTCGTGCAGGCCGAAGACGAACTCGCCGCCATCGGTATGGTCCTCGGCGCAGGCTGGGCCGGCGCCCGTTCCATGACTGCCACCTCCGGCCCCGGCATCTCGCTCATGGCCGAATTCACCGGCCTCGGCTACTTCGCCGAGCTGCCCGGCGTCATCTTCGACATCCAGCGTGTCGGCCCCTCCACCGGTCTGCCCACGCGCACCGCCCAGGCTGACCTGCTCTCCATCGCCGTCCTCTCTCACGGCGACACGAAGCACCCCATCCTTCTCCCCGCCAGCGTGAAGGAGTGCTTTGAATTCGCCGGCGCGGCTTTCGACCTTGCCGAGCAGCTCCAGACCCCCGTCTTCGTCCTCTCCGACCTCGACCTCGGCATGAACAACTGGATGTCCGATCCCTTCGACTATCCCGAGAAGCCGCTCGACCGGGGCAAGATCCTCAGTGCCGAAGACCTGAAGAAGCTCGGCGAGTTCGCCCGCTACAAGGATGTCGACGGCGACGCGATCCCGTACCGCACGCTTCCCGGTACCGATCATCCCAGGGCTTCGTACTTCACCCGCGGCTCCGGCCACAACGAGAAGGCTCTCTACTCCGAGCGTCCCGAAGACTACCAGAACCTGATGGAGCGTCTCGCCCGCAAGTTTGACACGGCCCGCACTCTGGTCCCGGCGCCCCTCGTCGTGCAAACCGGCCGGTCGAAGCTCGGCATCATCGCCTTCGGCACCTCCGACTTCGCTGTCATGGAAAGCCGCGATCAGCTCAGGAAGGAATACGGCGTCGAAGCCGACTACCTCCGCCTGCGCGCCTGGCCCTTCAATAAGGAAGTCCGCGATTTCGTCGCCTCGCACGAACGCGTCTACATCGTCGAGCAGAATCGCGACGCGCAGATGCTGAGCCTCCTCAAGCTCGATCTGCCTGCCGGCGAAACCACCAAACTGCGCAGTGTCCGCCACTTCAACGGCCTGCCCATCGACGCGCGCTCCGTCACCGACGAAATCGTTCTGCAGGAAGGAATCTGAAGGCAGCCGCTCCGCGTACAGGGCTCAGCGTTCAGCAAAACAGGGCGAATCGTCGCTCTGAGAAGTTTCAGGAGAGATTGGATTCATGGCAGCGACAGCAACCGCAACTCCCGCCCCCAAAACCAACCGCATCGGCCTGCCCGTCGTCGAATACCGCGGCAGCAAGACCACCCTCTGTGCCGGCTGCGGCCACAACGCCATCTCCGAGCGCATCATCGACGCCATGTACGAAATGGGCGTCCAGCCGGAGCGCGTTATGAAGCTCTCCGGCATCGGCTGCTCCTCCAAAAGCCCCGCGTATTTCATGGCGCGCTCGCACAGCTTCAACAGCGTGCACGGCCGCATGCCCTCGGTCGCGACGGGAGCGCTTCTGGCCAACAAAACCATGCTCGGCATCGGCGTCTCCGGCGACGGCGA
>DATJNE010000175.1:0-22372 GCA_035508305.1 Acidobacteriaceae bacterium
ACGCAGACGAGGCGCTGGTTGCGGGTGGGGCTGGAGCAGTAGAGGCAGGGATCGACGTCGGTGATGTTGTTGCAGACCGAGCAGAGACGGAGCTGGTTCTTGACGTCGCGAATGGCGGCGGAGAGGGCGTCGGCGTCCTGATCGTCGGAACGGAGGATGTGGAAGGCGAGGCGCTGGGCGGATTTGCTGCCGATGCCGGGAAGCTTGCGGAGCTCTTCGATGAGGCGCGCCATGGGTTCTGCGAATCGGGACATGTCTATGGGGAAGTTTAAATGGCGGGGTGAGGCGCGGCGTTCATTGGCACGACCGAAGCCGCGCCCCTTCACTTCTTCGTGGCGAACAGGCCGACGGCTGCCCCGAGGAAACAGGCGAGAGCGGCGAGGCAGGGAGTGGTGAAGAGTAGTTCCGCCATGCACTCGCAGCCATGCGCTTTCAATTTTCGACCCGGAAGAGCCTGCCGTGCGGCCCGCGGCTGAAGCCGCTTCTCTTCTGGCCTCTGTTCCATGGCCTGAAGGCCATGGCTTCTACCGCCGCCATGGCTTCTACCGTCGCCATGGCTTCTACCGTCGCCTTTTCTTCTACCGCCGCCTTGGCTTCCACCGCCGCCATGGCTTCTACCGTGGCCATGGCTTCTACCGTGGCCATGGCTTCTACCGTGGCCATGGCTTCTACCGTGGCCATGGCTTCTACCGTCGCCTCGCGTTGCGAGGCCCGATGCGCATTTGATTGGAAGCGGCGGTAAACGACCGATTCCTTTATCGCGCTCGATGGATAACCCGGTTGACCGCGTTGCAGCTACTGCGCGATGGCTTCGGATGGTGTGGGGTGGGGGGCGGTTTGCATGCGGCCGGTGCGGACGGCGGCGGCGAGTTCCGCGAGCAGGACGCGGGTTTCGTCCCAGCCGATGCAGCCGTCGGTGATGCTCTGACCGTAGACCAGTTCCTGGCCGGGCACGAGTTTCTGGGCGCCGGCGACGAGGTTGCTCTCGAGCATCACTCCAACGATGCGGCGGTCGCCGGCGGCGATCTGCGAAGCGACGTTGCGGCAGACTGTGGGCTGGCGGGTGTAGTCCTTGCCGCTGTTGGCGTGGCTGCAGTCGATCATGAGGCGCGCGGCCTGGCCGGATTTTTCCAGCAGGCGGCAGGTTTCGTCCACCGAGGCGGCGTCGTAGTTCACGGTCTGGCGGCCGCCGCGCAGGATGATGTGGCAGTCGAGATTGCCGGCGGTGAAGAGAATGGCGGACTGGCCGTACTTGGAGTGGCCGAGGAAGGTGTGGGGATGGCCGGCGGAGAGGATGGCCTCGATGGCGATCTGCACGTTGCCGGAGGTGCCGTTTTTGAAACCGACCGGGCAGGAGAGGCCGGAGGCGAGCTGGCGATGGCCCTGGCTCTCCGTGGTACGCGCGCCGATGGCGCCCCAGCTGACCAGCTCGGCGAGGTACTGCGGGGAGATCATGTCGAGGAACTCAGAGCCGGCAGGCACGCCCATCTCGGCGAGGTCGAGGAGGAGTTTGCGGGCGAGGCGGAGGCCATCGTTGATGCGGAAGGATTCGTCGAGGAAGGGATCGTTGATGAGGCCCTTCCAGCCGAGGGTGGTGCGCGGCTTTTCGAAGTAGACGCGCATGACGAGGCGCAGTTCGCCGGAGAACTCCGCCATGGCGTCTTTGAGGCGGCGGGCGTATTCGCGGGCGGCTGTGGGGTCGTGGATGGAGCAGGGTCCGGCGATGACAAGCAGGCGGGGATCGCGGTGGTGGAGGATGTCGACGATCTCGCGGCGGGCGTGGAAGACGGTGGCCGAAGCCGCTTCGGTGACCGGCATCTCCTCTTCGAGGAAGACGGGCGGGAGGACGACTTTGGTGCCCCGGATGCGGAGATCGTCGGTGCGGTAGAACATGGGCGCTCTATTTTCAGTGTAAGCGAGGGGCGCGCTTTACGCGGCTGCGGGGCTTCTATGATCGAGGCATGCGGTTGCTGGCGGCGCTGGTTCTGGCCATCCATCTCGTCTGGATCCTGTGGGTGATCTTCGGGGCGGTGTGGACGCGCGGGCGGCCGTGGCTGACGGCTTTGCACATCGCTTCGATCGTGTGGGGGATCATCGCCGAAGTGGGGCCGTGGTCGTGCCCGCTCACCACGCTGGAGCAGCGGCTGGAGTCGGCCGGCGGCGGGCACTCGTATACCGGCGATTTTCTGGTGCATTATCTGGACCGAATCGTATATCCGCGGCTGTCGGTCCGGGTGGTAGTGAGCTGCGCGGTGGCGGTGTGCGCGGCGAACCTGCTGATCTACGTGGCGCGCATGGTGCGGGCGCTGCGGGCGCGCTAGCTGGGACCGTTGCCGTTGCCGCCGCGCTGCTTCTTGTGCACATCGAAGTAGACCTGCTGCTCGATGGTCAGCTGGTGGGCCTCGTCGGCGGCGCTTTTCGCGGCTTCCATGGCGGTCTTGTAGGAGAAGTCGTAGGCGGGATCGCTGCCGACGGTATTGATGCGGTCGGGCCAGTGGGCGGCATCGTTCACCAGGTCCTTGAGGGATTTGCGGATGTCGGCGTGGGCTTCGTCGTAGGTGTCGAGATTGTCCTGCAGCTCGTCGCACAGGTGGGTGAACTCGTCGAGCTTGTCGTGGATCTCGGCTTTCTCATTGGGGCTCTTGCCGGATCCGGCTAACTGCTGGACGGCGTCGAGCCGCTCATCGATGAACCTGATATAGAGCTTGATGCGTTCATTGGGATTGGTTTTATTGTCGCGAATCTGCTGGATCTCATCGTCGGTGAGGGGGTCGTTCTGGTCCTGGGCGTGAAGGGTAAGGGCGATTCCGGCGGCGAACAGAAGGAAGAGGAGAAAGCAGGAGAAGCGGCGCGGCATGGGCACTACCTCGGCAGACACCATATTGGACGGGGCGAGGCCCGAGGCGCAAGCAGGCGGCGGCTCAGGAAATGCTTGCTCCGCGTTCGGCGAGGAGTATGCGCAGGATGGAGCGATGGCAGAGATTCTCGTCGGCGCAGTAGCAGCCGAGGGAGAAGTTGGTCTGGTGCGAAAGCGCAGCCAGCGTGTCGAGCAGATGCGCGGCGTCGGGGCGCTTCATCTCGGCGCGAAATTTGCGCTCGAAGCTCTTCCAGGCGCGCTCGGGATGAGCGGTGTGCGGATCGTGGGTGGCCATGGCTTCTTTCACCAGCGGCTCGCTGGGCGAGAGGGTCGGGAGCCAGACATCGTAGAAATCGCGTTTGGCGAAGTCAGCTTTGGGGACGCCGCGAGGCGGGCGGCGCACGGTGCCCAGACGCAGGCCTTCGTGGGGCTTGCGCGGCGTTCCCAGGCGAAGAATGGTGATGGGCATGATCGGGTTCAGGCTACTCCGGCGGAGGGGACGATGCCAGGCGGGTTGCGGCATTCCGGGGCTGCGGGCTGGCGGCGGGCGGCGCGCGCGGGTTGCCTCGAAATGAAGAAACGGTCATTCGTCGCAGTGACGATGACGCACCTGAAGCGACAACCGTCCTACAACGACAGGCGTCCATCCATCACAGGCTTTGTCGGGACTCGCCTGGCCGCGGGTTTGCAAACCTTCCGAGGAGTTCGGGCTTTGTCGAATCACAGCAGGACGCATCGATTGCGGGCCGTCGTCCCGGGTCTGGCGGTTGTGGCGCTGGGCTGCTGGCCGGCGGGGACGCGAGCGCAGGTGCAGGCGGCGGTGGCAGCGCTGCCGGACGCACCCGGCGTCTCGTCCTCAGCGATCGCGGGGTCCGAGGGAGCGATCGTCCCGAGCGGATCGGCTTCGATTGCGGGAACGGTGGTCGACACCGGCGGCGACGTCGTGCAGGGCGCACGGGTGGCGCTGGTCGGGCCAGGCGGCGAGCAGGTGCTGGAGTCGGGTGCGGACGGGCAGTTCAGTTTCGCGAACCTGCCGGCGGGGACCTTCCGGCTGACGGTCACTGCGCCCAGCATGTGCACGTTCGAGTCGGCGGTTGCCGTGGCTGCCGGTGAGACGCGCTTTTTGCCGAAGATCGTGCTGGCGTTTACGGCGGGCGTGACCGAGGTGCACGTGACCGCGAACGAGGAGCAGATCGCCGCGCAGGAGGTTGATCTCGAGGAGAGCCAACGCGTGCTGGGGATCGTGCCGAATTTCTATTCGGCGTACGACTGGAACGCGCCGCCGCTCGACGCGCGGCAGAAATTTGCGCTGGCGTTTCGTTCGGAGATCGACCCCATCACTCTTGCCGGGGCCGCGGCGCTGGCCGGGGCCGAAGAGTATCAGGGCATCTATCCCGGTTATGGCACGGGCTTCAGCGGTTTCGGCAAGCGCTTCGCGGCGCAGTACGCGAATGACTTCGACAGCCGCATGATCGGCAGCGCGCTGCTGCCGTCGCTCTTCCATCAGGATCCGCGCTATTTCTACAAGGGGACGGGGACGATCCGGTCGCGGACCTGGTATGCCATCCGGTCGGCGTTCATCTGCCGGGGCGACAACGGGCACGACGAGTTCGACTTTTCGCACGTCGCCGGAGATTTCGCCGCGGGAACGCTGGCGAACCTTTATTATCCGGAGCAGAACGAGGGAGTCAGGCTGGTGGTGACCAACGGCCTGATCGAGATGGGCGGCATGGCGGGGACGAATCTGATTCGCGAATTTCTGCTGCCGGCCTTCACCACGCACGCGTCCGAGCATCGCGGCGCAGCCTTTCCCAGGCTGGCGAGCCACATCCCACTGCACAAGCGGTGATCGGCGTCACCGTTGGCTGTGATGCTGCTTTGCTAAAATTTGCGGTGGACCCCTGCAAAATTCGCAAGGCAGAAGGCCTTCGATGAGCATGCTTGAAAGCATCGGCACAACCACCGGGGAGTCGATTCGCGTGGATCGGCGGCCCAAACTGAGAGAGCGACTACAGCACCACATTGCGAGGAGCGAAATGACGGAGATTGCTGCGATTCACGCGCGGGAAGTTTTGGATTCACGCGGAAACCCGACGGTGGAAGCCGATGTGGTTCTGGAAAGCGGAGCGCTGGGGCGCGCGATCGTGCCCAGCGGCGCCTCGACCGGCGAGCACGAAGCCGTGGAGCTGCGCGACGGCGACAAGAGCCACTATCTCGGCAAAGGCGTGCTGAAGGCGGTGGAGAACATCGAGACCATTCTGGCGCCGGAGCTGCGCGGGATGGATGCGGCGAACCAGCGGCTGCTGGATGCGACGATGATCCAGCTGGACGGCACGGAGAACAAAGGGCGCCTGGGGGCGAATGCGATCCTGGCGGTTTCCATGGCGGCGGCGCGCGCGTCGGCGAACGAGCTGAAGATTCCGCTGTACCGCTATCTGGGCGGAGTGAATGCATCGATTCTGCCTACGCCGATGATGAACATCCTGAATGGCGGCGCGCATGCCGACAACAACGTCGATTTCCAGGAGTTCATGGTGATGCCGGTGGGGGCGGAGCGGTTCTCCGATGCGCTGCGCTGGGGCGTCGAGGTCTTCCACACGCTGAAAGGCGTGCTGAAGAAGAAGGGATACAACACGGCGGTAGGCGACGAAGGCGGCTTTGCGCCGTCGCTGAAGTCGAACACCGAGGCCATCGAAGTGATCCTCGAGGCGATTCAGCTGGCCGGTTTCAAGCCGGGCGAAGAAGTGGCTATCGCGCTGGATCCGGCGTCGAGCGAGTTCTTCGACACCGACCGGAGCCGGTATGTCTTTAAGAAGTCGGACAAGAGCGAGAAGACCAGCGAGCAGATGGTGGCCTTCTATGCGGACTGGGTGCGGCAGTATCCCATCGTCTCGCTGGAGGACGGGCTGGCGGAGAATGACTGGGAAGGCTGGAAGGTGCTGACCCGCGAGCTGGGCCAGCAGATCCAGCTGGTGGGCGACGACATCTTTGTGACGAACACGGAGCTGTTGCAGAAGGGGATTGAGGAAGGGGCAGGGAATTCGATCCTGATCAAGCTGAACCAGATCGGCACGGTGAGCGAGACCTTCGAGTGCATCGAGCTGGGGCGGCGATACGGCTATACGTCGGTGATTTCGCACCGCAGCGGCGAGACGGAGGACACCTTCATCGCCGATCTGGCGGTGGCGACGGGCGCGGGTCAGATCAAGACGGGCTCGGCATCGCGCACGGATCGCATCGCGAAGTACAACCAGCTTCTCCGGATCGAGGAAGAGCTGGGGCAGGCGGCGGAGTTTCTCGGCCTCGAGGCCGTGAACTACGGAGATTAGAGAGTTCTCAGCGGCGGTTGGCCTTCGGGGCACTTCGCCTGCGGGAGTGTTTCGGGCAACCACTTTTCGTCGTGTCTCCACGTCGAGACATTTGATCCGAAGCTGCAGTGTTTGCGGCCTCGTAACAGGTGTTCAACATGGGGGCTCATATGCGCAAACTGGGATGGCTGATTCTTTTGGCAGCGTGGCCGGTGCTGGCGGCGACGACGGCGAAGCCCGCGAACGCGGCCGGAGCGGGGATCGTTTCCGCCAATGAGGTGGCGCCGCCGGAGCATCCGGTGACCGCGGCGCAGGTGTACGAAATTCTGCAGCTGACCGGGACGAACACGATGAAGCGCGCGATGCTGGAGGGTCTTCTGCCGCACATGAAGGAGATGATGCCGTGGGTTCCGGCCGATGTGGTGGCCGATCTGGAGCGCACGCTGGGCACGGCAGACTTTGAGGGCGCCATGGTGCGGTCGTTCCGGCAGCATCTGTCGACCGAGGACGCGGCGGCGATCATTGCGTTTTACAAGTCGCCGGCGGGCAAACACATGATTGCCGTGATGCCGCAGGTGCTGAACGACGGCCAGGATGCGGAGGCGGAGCTGGGACAGCAGGTGATGCTCGAGGTGATCCAGCGCCACAAGGACGAGATTGATGCGGCGGCGAAGGTGTATCGGGAACAGCACCCGCAAAACGCGCCGCAACAGTAGATTGGTGAAGACGAGGTGCGGAGCCGCGGCTCCGCATTTTCGTGCGTGCATCCGGCACCCGACAGAGGAGACTTCGTGCCCGTTTCAATCCGACCTGTTGTCCTGACCATCCTCGACGGATGGGGTTATCGCCCACAGATGGAAAACAACGCGATCGCTCTGGCGCGCAAGCCCGCCTACGACAGGCTGCTGCGCGAGTATCCGAACACGCTGCTGCACGCTTCGGATCACTTCGTCGGCCTGCCCGACGGGCAGATGGGCAACAGCGAAGTGGGCCATCTGAACATCGGCGCCGGGCGCATCGTGCAGATGGACATCACGCGCATCGACGCGCTGATCGCGAGCGGCGCGTTTTTCACGCACCCGACCATCGTGGAGGCGCTCACGAAGGCGCGCCGGACGCAGCTGCATCTCTTCGGCCTGGTCTCCGACGGGGGCGTGCACTCGCATCAGGAGCACCTGTACGCGCTGCTGCAAGCGGCGAAGCAGCAGGGGGTGGAGAGGGTTTTCGTGCACGCGTTCATGGATGGGCGCGACACGCTGCCCACCAGCGGGGCCGGCTATCTGGCCGCGCTGGAGCAAAAGATGCGCGAATACGGCGGCAAGCTGGCCAGCGTTTCCGGGCGCTACTACGCCATGGACCGCGACCGGCGCTGGGAGCGCGAGAAGAAGGCCTTCGATGCGATGGTGAAAGGCCAGGCCGAGGGAGGCGCCTACAAAGACGCGGTTGCGCGCATGAAGGAGTCCTACAACAACGGCACCACCGATGAGTTTATTGTGCCCTTCGTTGTTACCGATGAGCACGGCCATGCGAACGGAGTGATCCGCGACGAGGACGTGTGCATCATGTTCAACTACCGCGCTGATCGCGCGCGGCAGATCACGCGCGTGCTGGCGCGCAACAGCGGGCTGAGCAAAGAGGGCGGGCGCGAGCTGCCGTCGTGGGAAGAGCTGGACGCGACCATTCCGCGCAGCGAGATTCCGAGCCGGCTGCACTACGTGTGCATGACGCAGTACGACAAGAACTTCACGCTGCCGATGATCATCCTGCCGGAGTCGATGGAGAATCTGCTGGCGAACATGATGGCGCAGGCGAATCTCCGCAACCTGCGCGTGGCGGAGACGGAGAAGTACGCGCACGTGACGTACTTCTTCAACGGCGGCATCGAGAAGCCGTTTCCCGGCGAGGACCGCATTCTGATTCCTTCGCAAAAAGTGGCGACCTACGATCTGGCTCCGGAGATGTCGGCTCAGGGGATCGCCGACACGGTGATCAGGGCGGTCAACGACCGGGCGTTTGACGTGGTTGTGGTCAACTTTGCCAACGCCGACATGGTGGGGCACTCCGGCAGGCTGGAGCCGACAGTGAAAGCCGTGGAAACCGTCGATGCGTGTCTGGGCCAGATTTACCAGGCGCTGCGCCAGCGCGGCGGTGGAGCGTGGCTGATCACGGCAGACCACGGCAACGCGGAGCTGATGGTCGATCCGGTGACAGGCGGCCCGCATACGGCGCACACGACCAACCCGGTGCCGTTCATCTTCGTGAGCGAAGACGCGCAGCAGTACACGATGCGGCCGGAGGGGTCGCTGCGCGATATTTCGCCGACGATCCTCAGCCTGCTGAACATCGGCCAGCCGAAGGAGATGACGGGCGGCGATCTGCGGATGCGGAAGAGCTAGGGAACAGGCAAAAGAAAACAGGGAACAGGCAGCGGGGACCGGGCGACGCGGGTCGGGCGATGCGGGGCGTCCGCCGAAACGGATCGAAGCCCTATCGCTGCCGGCGCTCGATCAGGTCGCGGTAGAGTGCGATGGTCTGGTCGGCGATCGTCGTCCAGGAAAACTTCTCTTCGACGCGCCTGCGTCCGGCCTCGCCGAAACTCTTCGCCTTCGCCGAGTCGGCAAGCAGGGCGGAGACCTTCGCCGCCAGGTCGCGGGAAAACTGTTCGGGATGGAGGGGGAAACTGGTCACCGGGTCCTGCTCGAAGGGCACCAGAGAACCGGTGACGCCATCGAGGACCACTTCGAGGATTCCCCCGGTGGCACTGGCGACAACCGGGGCGCGGCAGGCCATCGCCTCCAGATTGATGATGCCGAAGGGCTCGTAGACCGACGGGCAGCAAAAGACACTGCAGTGGCTGTAGAGCTGGATGGCCTCGGGTTTGCTCAGCATCTTCTCGATCCAGATCACGCGGGGGTTGATGGCGCGCACGCGCTCGACTTTCGCGCGCATCTCCGCGGCGATCTCAGGGGTGTCCGGTGCGCCGGCGCAGAGGACGACCTGGGTGCGGGGTGGCAGATGCGGAATCGCATCGACGAGATGGGTGACCCCCTTCTGCCGGGTGATGCGGCCGACGAACAACACGTAGGGCTGCGAGGGGTCGACGCCGTGCTCCAGCAGCGCCGCGGTTGCCGAGGTCTTTTGGTATTCCTTCAGGTCGATACCGTTGTAGATTACGTGAATGCGGCGGGCATCGATCTCGGGATAGGCGCGCAGGATGTCGGCCTGCGTGCCGTGGGAGACGGCGATCACGGCGTCCGCGTCGAGAATCGCCGTTCGTTCCATCCACGAACTCATCGCGTAGCCGCTGCCCAGCTGCTCGGCCTTCCACGCGCGCAGCGGCTCAAGGCTGTGCGTGGTCAGGACGAACGGGATCCGGTAGAGCTTCTTCGCCAGGAAGCCGGCCATGGAGACGTACCAGGTGTGCGTGTGCACGATGTCGATGGCGGCGATCGAGGTCATCTGCGCCAGGTTGAGGCTGAAGGTTTCCAGCGCGGTTTTGAATTTCTCCTGCGTGCTTTCGCCGATGAGGGACCAGGGCTCCGCGCCGATGACGTGCAGGTTGCCGTTGTCGCTGCGCTGATCGCCCCAGCAGTGGACCTCCACCTCGATCTTCCTGGCCAGCTCGCGGCTCAGATATTCGACGTGGACACCGGCGCCGCCATAGACATACGGGGGATACTCTCGAGTCATCAGGCCGACGCGCAAACGGACCTCCGGGAGACGAAGTTCCATCTTAGCGCGGGGCCGAAACCGGTTCGCCGCTCCCCACAGGGCTGGTTCACGGGTTCGCTTGTCGCTGTTCGGTGGCGGACATTCCTGTTCGTTTTTGGACGAGGAGCGGGGTCCGGCGTGAGGCAAACGCATTCCCCAACTCCATGAAATCGTGGCAATCTGTGCCCCACAGAGCGTGGCATCTCAAGTGCCGCTCATAACACATCCCCGCGGACAGGACGGAGGCACCATGGCCACTTTGCTGCAGGATTTGCGTTTTGCGATGCGCCAGTTATTCAAGTCACCGGGGTTCACTCTGGTGGCGCTGTGCACGCTGGCTCTTGGCATCGGCGCCAACACGGCGATCTACAGCATCATTCACGGGGTGCTGCGCCTGCCCTACGCGAATGCCAGCCGGATTGTGGCGGTCGAAAACGTCTACCCGCAGGGCTCGTACTTTGCGAATTCCTGGCCCGACTTCCAGCAGTGGCGCGGCCAGGCGAAGAGTTTCGCTGCGCTTGCCGCGCGGTTTACGATTCGCTCCACATGGACCGGCGCCTCCGAACCGCAACTGCTCAATGTGGGTCTGGTGACGGATGGTTATTTCGGAATCTTCGGCACCCGGCCAATCCTCGGCCGAGGGTTCGCCTCGGCAGATCATGAGAAGAACGCCGCGCCGGTGTGTTTGCTCGTTGCAGATTTCTGGCGCAGCCAGTTCGGCAGCAGCCCCGATGTGCTGGGCCGTCCGCTGAACCTGAACGGCACGTCGTGCACCATCGTCGGCGTCATGCCCAGGATGGTTCCTGAGGGGTATCGTCCGGTGCAGGTGTGGACGCCGCTCGAGCTGCATCCGCCGTACATCGCGCGCGGCACCAACTACCTGTTCACGGTGGGCCTGCTGCGGGCAGGTGTGACTTCGTCGTCCGCCCTGGCGGAACTGCGCGGCATCCAGGCGCAGATCGACAAGCAGTTTCCCGGCAACGCGCACGGGATCGACGTTCAGTTGCTCTCCCAGGAGGTGTTCGGCGATCTGCGCTCCATCCTCAATATTCTGCTGGCGGCGGTGGGGTTCATCCTGCTGATCGCCTGCGTGAACCTGGCGAACATGCTGCTGGCGCGAGCGACGGATCGTGAGCGCGAGTTCGCGATTCGCCGGGCTCTGGGAGCCTCGGCGGGGCGCATGGTGCGCCAGGCTCTGACGGAAAGCCTGCTGCTCTCGATCGGCGGCGCCGCGGCCGGGCTTGGCCTGGGGTTTGCCCTCATGCATGTTCCCATCGCCGCGTGGCCGAAGGGGCTGCAGCCGCCTTCCAGTGTTCCTCTCGATGGCGCGGTACTGGCCTTCACGCTGATTCTCGGGGTCGCCACCGGCCTGCTCTTCGGAATGATTCCGGCCCTTCGCATTCTGCGCCAGCGGGAGACCGCCGCGATGCAGCAGGGGCGTTCGGTGACCGAATCGCGGGAGCACAAATTCACGCGATCGGGTCTCGTCATCGCGGAGATTGCCCTCTCCATGCTGCTGGTTGCCGGATCGCTGAATATGGCGTTCTATTTTCTGCGCCTGCTGCGGGTCGACCCCGGCATGAACCCGCAGAATGTGCTGTCGATGGGGATCTCCCTTTCCCCCGCGCGCTATGCGCAGCCGGCGCAGATGAATCAGTTCTACGATGCGCTGCGCGACAAACTCAGCGCGCTGCCCGGCGTGGTTCGGGTGGCGGCGGCGGCGGATACGCCCTTTACCGGCGCCGGCGCGAACGGAGACTTCAGCTATGAAGGCCAGCCTGGCGGAACGGCCGACCACAATCCGTTTGCGGACATGCACCAGATCACGCCGGGCTTCTTTGAGACTCTGCAGACGCCCATCGTGGAGGGGCGCGACTTTACGGCGCAGGACACCGCCGGCTCGATGAAGGTGGCCATCATCAGCCGCGCCATGGCGCACAAACTATGGCCGGGGCAGAGCGCCATCGGTAAACATATCAAGTGCTGCACGGGCGACAACTTCACCGTGGTGGGGGTGGCGGGAGACGTGCGCTATGCGGGCCCTGCCTCGCCGGCCGGATTTGCGATTTACACCAGCGTGCAGCAGACGACGCCCCCCGCGCTGTTCTTCCTGCTGCGCACCGCGGGCGATCCGCTGGCTCTGGCGGAAACGGCGCGCCGCACCGTCACTTCGATCGATCCCGGCCAGGCGGTTTCGAACATCACTTCTCTGGAAGCAGTTGCGCAGGATTCGATCGCAGGGCAGCGCACGTCGACGATGGTCACCGCGATCCTGGGAATCCTGGCGCTGGTGCTGGCCAGCGTGGGGGTTTATGGCGTGATCGCGTATTCGGTAAGCCGGCGCGAGAAGGAATTCGGTATTCGCATGGCGCTCGGCGCCAACCGCGCCGCCATCGTGCGGCTGCTGTTCTCCGGCACTTTGCGGCTGATGCTGGTGGGCGTGGCGCTTGGCGCCGGCCTGGTGTTCGCCATGCGCGCATGGATCGATTCGCTGATCGGCTCCGCGGGAACCAACCCGATGGCGCTGCTGAGCGCCGGACTCCTGCTGTGCGCCGTTGCGTCGGCGGCGATTCTGATTCCCGCGCGGCGCGCCACGCGCATCGAGCCGATGCAGGCGCTGCGCTCGGAGTAGCCGAGCGGCGGGGAAGCTGTGGGTTGCTAGGCGGCCTGTCCCAAGTCGATGCCCGGCGGGAGGAACGACAACATCCAGCAGCCGTCGAATTTGCGCGTTGGTATGGCGTGGCCCGCGAACGACAAGGTATAGGGGCCTTCCGGCAGATCAGAAGGCTCCTCGACGATTCGGCATCGCGTATAAACGCGGCCGGATGTGGCCTGCTCTTTCCAGGTGATCAATTCACAGGCCGCTTCGCGGTCCATTCCCCGCAAGGCGCCAGGTACGCGAACAACTCCCCCCACAACGACTCATCCTCGGAAAACAGGGTTCTTGCTGGTTGAGTGAATTGGATGAGAGGGGAGCCGGGAAGGTTTGCCGGTTGCCGTTTTTTGCGCGATCAGAAGTCGATGTGGCCGCGGACCGCTCCCACCCAGACCGGGCCGCGGTCGCGGTTGTAGCCGGGATTGTCGATGTGCTGGACGTCGAGCGCGAAGAACAGGCCCCGCCAGGCGTGCCAGGTGTAGTAGCTCTCCACGATGTTTTCACGCCCGTAGTTGAGCCGGCCATCCCCCAGCAGAAATCCAAGCCCGCCATATTTCAGGTAATTCTGATGGTCTTTTTTGATGGCGTTGCTGACGAACGCCGTGCCGAACTTGTCCGCCGGCCGATGCCAGCGGGTTCCCGCGTAATCGCCGGCGATCACGGCGGTCTGCGCAACCTCGGAATAGGCGAACGATTCTTCGTGATCGTCGTTCCAGCCGAAGCGGGTGCCGATGCGCAGATTGTCCGTGATGTCCTGCTCGTTGTTCCAGCTGAAGCCGTACTTCACCGTGCCGAAGCGCTCCACGGAGGTGATCTCCGGTCTCGGGGTGAGGCCGGCGAAATAGTCCCGCACGGCGAGGCGGTAGTTGCCCATGTGCGCCGTGTTGGCAAAGCCGAGGAGCCGGGTTGTGCCTTTGCGCCCGCGCAGGAAGGAGTGGCGCCACTCGTACTCCCAGTTCTGGCCGTGCGCACGGGAGAAGGCCCAGTCCAGCGCGATGCCATTCGCGACGGTGGGCATCGCGAAGATGCCGTAGCGTGCGCTCCAGTGGCGGTCGTCGTATTCGAGCAGGCCGCCGACAGTGTAGCCGCGCGTGTCGGCGGCATAGTCCCATGCGCCGTTGTCGTCGACGGTCCAGTTCATGAACTGGAGATGGCTGTCGCTGGCCACGTCGTTGACGTCGAGAAAATCGTTGGAGCCCATCTTGCCGACGCGGACCTCGAAGCGGCGCACGGGCACCTGCGTCGCCAGGGAGAACTGATCGCGATCCGATTCCGTCATTTCATGGGTGAGGCCGAAGGTCTGGTGGATTACGCCGCGCGCCAGATAGGGCGCCGTTCCCAGGTTGGGATTGCGGACCACATCCAGATTCGTGAAGCCGGCCAGGCCCAGAGCCTCGCCGATCCCGCGGCCGCCTGCGCTCTCCAGATCAAGGAGCAAATCGGTGTTGAAGCGCAGGTTGCGATGCGGCTGATAGCCGAGGTACAGCGTCTCCACCAGCGAGGTCCTGTACTCGCCGGCGTTATCGAGGCTGTTGGGACCCTGGTAGGGCGCATGGAAACCGGGCTTCCCCTGGAAGATCGTATTCGACTGCCCTGAAATCCAGTAGCGCGCTGTGTCGCTGTGCGGAAACATGGTGAGCTGCGGCGCGTCGTCGGGTTGCTGCGATTGTGGGGCCGCCAGCGCCTGCGCTGGTCGGGCAGCACCCGGATTCTGCAAAGCGATGAAGGGCCGCGGGGACAGGGCCGTGGTTGTGTCCGCAGCCGGTGCGGGCGCATCGGGCAGCGCAGGGGATTGCGCGTGCGAGAGGGTGAAGCTCGCGGCGGCGAACAGCGGGACAAGCACGTCGATCCAATGGCGCAAAGGCGGTTCCCCTGGAAGCCTGGGACGGACAGGCGGTGTAAGGCGCGGTCCCTGAGGCAAGTAGTGTACGAGGTGCGTTAATGGCGGTTGATGAATGCTGACCAAACAAATTTTCAACGAGCGGCGCACGGAGCTCAGGATCGCTGATCGCTCCTGATGGAAACAATATACTATATCCCGGTAGGGTATAGGAGTCAGCCATGACGACCGAATCGCGAGAGAAGCAGAAACTCATCGCACGTGTGCGCAGAATCCGCGGCCAGGTGGACGCCATCGAGCGGTCCCTCGGGCAAAAAGAGCACTGCGCGGACGTGCTGATGCTGCTGGCCAACATTCGCGGCGGCATCAACAGCCTCATGGCCGAGGTGCTGGAGGATCACATCCGCCTGCACATGCTCTCCGACCCGAAGGAGAATGTGAACTCGACCGTACTGGCCGAGGATCTGATCGATCTGGTGCGCGCTTATCTGAAGTGAGCATGGAGGGCGGACAGCGGGGAGGAGAGTCGAAGCGCTGCCGCCAGGAGTTGAACCATTCAGCCGCGGTCCGCGTAATGCAGGAAACGAGGGATCAGGAGGGCGAGCGTGGAGGAAAAGATGCGGCCGACAGAGCAAGGAGTGCCGGCGGATACGGTCGTGCTGTGTGGTATCGCTGCCGCGGTCGCGCTCGCTCACCTGCTCACCAACCAGCGCTACGGTTTTCATCGCGATGAGCTGCAGTTCCTGAGCGACGCACAGCACCTGGAGTGGGGATTCGTGGCGTATCCGCCGCTGACGCCTTTCCTCGAGCGGATCCTGCTCAGCATTTTTGGCGTCTCGATGGAGGGCCTGCGCCTCTTCTCTGTTATCGCGCAGGCGGTAGCGGTCTACGTGACCGGGCTGATGGCGCGAGAGCTGGGTGGAAGACGGCTGGCGCAGGCGACGGCGGCTCTGTGCGTCGCCCTGTCGGGTCCATCCCTGTTCAACGGGACCGAGTTTCAGTACACGAGCTTCGATTTTCTGTGGTGGGTGCTGATCGCGTACTGTGTCATTCGCCTGCTCCATTCGGAGAATCCGCGGTGGTGGCTGGCGATCGGCGTATTTACCGGGATTGGCCTGATGACCAAATACGCCGTTATGTTTTTCGTGGCGGGACTGCTGGGCGGTTTCCTTCTGACAGGGGCTCGGCGCTGGTTTGCAAGCTGGTATTTTCTCGCCGGAACGGGAATCGCGCTTGCAATTTTTCTGCCCAATCTCATCTGGCTGGTGCACCACAACTTTATTTCGTACCACTTCCTGCAGTACATTCATGCGCGCGATGTGGGGGAGGGACGAGCGCAGGGATTCCTGCGCGGACAGTTCCTGCTCTGCGTCAATCCGGCATCGACGCCGTTGTGGATTGGTGGTCTGGCGGCCTTTTTTCTGAGCCGGCGTTATCGCGCGCTCGCCTGGATGTACGCGATCCCGCTGGCGCTTTTCTATTTCGGAAAGGGACGCCAATACTACATGGCCGCGGCCTATCCGATGCTGATGGCAATGGGCGCGGCGGCCGGGGAGCGCTGGGTTGAATCGCTGAAGCGCGGCTGGCGTCGGGCGGTGGAAGGGGTGTTCTTCATCGGGATTGCGGCCTGCGGGCTTTTCGCGGCAGTGGTGGTTCTGCCGATCGCGTCGGGCGGACCCCTGATGCGTTTTGCTTTGGAGAATAACGACGATCTGCGCGAGGAAATTGGCTGGCACGAAGAACTCCAGTCTGTTGCTGCGATTCTTCATGCGCTGCCTCCGGAACAGCGAGCGAACACAGGTGTCTTTACCGGGAATTACGGCGAGGCAGGCGCGGTGGAGATTCTCGGCCCGGCGTATCATCTGCCTGCCCCGATCAGCACCACCAACTCGGCCTGGCTGCGCGGATACCCAACACCACCCCCGACCACGCTGATCGTGCTTGGATATTCGCAGGGTGTCGCGGAACGTGCTTTCACGAACTGCAGGCTTGCCGGAGACGTGCGCAACGCGCTCGGCGTCGAAAACGAAGAGAGCCGGGATCATCCGGACATCTTCGTCTGCGGACCACCGCGGCTGCCGTGGCCGGAGTTCTGGAAGGAATATCAGCAGTTCGGCTGAGACCGCGCCGCGAGCTGTAGCTAGGGTCGCAGTTGCACGAAGCGGTGCATCAGCGACGCGCTGAGCGCGGCCTGGGCTGCCTCGTCGAGCTTGCGGCCGGCGGAGGTGAGATAGAACACGTCGATGGCGGCTTCGCCTTCGGTGTCGATCAGCGCGACTTCAATGTTGCAGCGGCAGGAAGCCAGGCCCAGAGCGATCTCACGCAGGAGACCGGGAGTGTCCTGGGTGACGATCTGCAGCAGCGTGCTGTGCGAGGAGGATTCGTTGTCGAATTCGAGGCGGGTATCGACCGTCACCTTCGGCCGCGCCGGTTTCTGCTTGCGGGAACGCAGCAGTTCGTCGATGGAGACGCGGTGCAGAAGCGCATCGCGGATGCTGGCCACGAAGCGGTCGATCTCCGAGTGGTTCAGTTCCAGGGTGCGGTAGGGATCGGTGAACTGGAAGGTATCGACAATCACGCCGGCGGCGTTGGAGAAGGCGTCGGCCTTGACGATGTTCATGCCCCACGCGGACAGCACGCCCGCCATATCGGCGAAGAGCCCCGGGCGGTCGCGCGTCACCAGGGTGATTTCGTTCAGCTGGCGCAGCGCGCGGTAAGAAAGGTGCACCGGGTCCTGCTCCAGTTCCATGGCCATGCGGAAATGCGCGGCGATCTGCTCGGGGGCGCGGCTGCTGAGATAACGCTGGGGAAGCCCTTCGAGGAAACTGCGCAGTTCTTCGGTGGGAACCGGCGCCGGCGCCGCCGCCCCGCGCCCGGGCGTGACGGCGGGAATGAGCGCCACAATGCGGCTGAAAAAGGCGGGATCGGCTGACGCGTGGTAACGGATCTCGTCCACGCTGCGATCGAGGAAGTTCGACGCGCTCATGTAGAGCTGCCACAGGCTCTCGGCCTTCCAGGGCGTGAGCGCCTCGGGCGAGACGGCGCGAATGTCGGCGTAGGTCATCAGCGTGAGCATTTTCAGCTGCGGCTGGGTAGCCACTTTTTCCGCGAAAGCGCGCACCGTTTCCGCGTCGAAGATGTCGCGGCGCATCGCCGCCGACATTTCCAGGTGATTGTGGATCACCCGGCGCACCATCTCGCGCTCTTCGGCGTCGAGCTCCAGCCGCGAAAACAGGCTCTCGCTGAGTTCGACGCTGTTGCTGGCGTGATTGCCGCTGCGGCGCGCCTTGCCGGTGTCGTGCATGAGCAGGGCGAGGAAAAACAGGTCGAGGCGGTCGATCTCGGGCAAAAGCCCGGCGAGCCGCTTCTCCCACTCGTTCTGCGGCTGGCGCAGGCGGTGGACATTGTCGATGACGTGGAAGGTGTGTTCGTCGACGGTGTAACGGTGCCAGGTGTCGCGGATCACCAGCGACTCGATGCCGTGAAACTCGGGGATGATGAGCTCGAGGATGCCGAGCGCATGCATGGTGCGCAGAGCATGGGCCGCCCACGGGCCAAGCAGCACCTCGCGCAGGCAGTTCCACAGAAACGGGCCCTCGGGCATCTGCACGGCGAGGATGGGCAGCGCATCCGAAATGCGGTCTTCGGCGGCAAAGCTGAGGCGGTAGCCGTGTTTGGCCATCAGGCCGAAGATCTGCAGCACGCTGTCGGCGTCGTTGACCGTGGCGCCTTCGGCGAGGTCGAGCCTGCCGTCTTCGACGAAGAAATCGGTGCCCGGGACCGGCGTCCGCCGGCGGCGAAACTGTTTGTAGAAAGAGCGCCGCGGCGGCGGCACGGCATCGATGAGCAGCGAAGCCCGGCGATAGACGGTGCGCGCCTGGCGATACCAGGTTCTCATCCAGTAGGCGGGATCGGAGGTCCCCCGGGTTTCGAGGCCGATGGAGCGGGCAGCGGCCTCGTCCTGGGCATGCCAGTCCAGGGTGTTGTCGTCGCGGCCGGAGCGGTAATGGAGGAAACAACGCACCGCCGAGAGGAAGTCGTACGCGGATTCAGGCTCGTCGTGGGTACCGTAAAAATCGTCCGCGGCGGAGCGCGGCCAGGCCTTATGTTCCTGAATGGAGTTGAGCAGGGTGAGCCACTGCGCCAGGTGATAATCGCGCAGGCCGCCGGGGCACTCCTTCACGTTGGGCTCGACGTGAAAAATTGTGTCCCCATACTTCGCGTGCCGGGCGCGCGCCATCTCTGCCAGGTTCTGCACTACGGTGTCCCATTCGCGCAGGATCACCGCAGGCAGGACTTCTTTTTCGAATTTCTGGTAGAGCTGGCGGCTGCCCGTGAGGTAGCGGCGATCGAGCAGAGAGACGGTGAATTCGAGATTGTCGGGGTGGACGCGTTCGCACTCCTTCAGCGTGCGCGTGACGGGGCTGGCGCGCAGGCCGATGTCCCACATGGCCTGGGTACAGGCGCGAATCTGCTCCTTATATGCCGGCTCGACTTTTTCGTTCGCGCAGAGAAAGAGCACGTCGACGTCGGAGCAGGGAAACAATTCGCGGCGCCCGAATCCGCCGGTGGCGACCAGAGCGACGTCGTTCTGCGAATCGGCGGGCGCGGCCTGCTCCCACAGCTGGCGGAGCAGCGTGCCCACGATCTGGGAGCGGCGCCGGATGACCGCAGAGCCGTCGCCATTGCGGTCGAAGCTCTGGCGCAGCTGCGCGGAGTCGTCCTGATAGCGACTGCGCAGACGCGTGAGAGTGAGCGGCTCAGTGATCATGCATCGGCCTGGGCCCCATCGGCGATCCAAACGTGTTCACCACTCGAAAAGCGAGCGATGGGCATTGCTGAACTTCGTCCGGACCGGCAGAACGGCTGCGGGCCGAAAATCAGAGCGCGGAGGGACCGCGCTCGTCGTTGCGGATGCGAATGGCGTCGTCGATTTTCGAGACGAAAATCTTGCCGTCTCCGATTTTGCCGGTGCGCGCCGAAGAAAGGATGGCCTGGATGGCCTTGTCGGCCATCTCGTCGCGGACCACCATTTCGATTTTGATTTTGGGGAGAAGGTCGACGGTGTATTCGCGGCCGCGGTAGAACTCGGTGTGACCCTTCTGCCGGCCGTGACCGCGGGCCTCGAGGATGGTCATGCCTTCGATGCCCGCTTCCAGCAGGGCGTCCTTCACTGCGTCCAGTTTGGATGGCTGAATGACTGCTTCGATCTTTTGCATTGCGCGCTCAAATCCTGACTGAGTGTTGAGTATACGTCGTGAATCACGAACCGAAATCGTAGCCTTCTTCGCCGTGCTGGGTCACGTCGAGACCCTCGATCTCCTCCTCGCGGGTCACGCGCAGACCGACGATCATGTCGACGATTTTGAGCAGGATCAGGGTGCCGACGATGGAGAGCCCCCAGGCGATGGCTACGCCGACGATCTGGTTCAGCACCTGATGCCCGTTGCCTTCGATGGCGCCGGTTGGCTTGCCGGGGCCGTAGATCGGGTTGATGGTGCTGGAAGCGAAAACACCGGTGAGGATGGCGCCGATGGTTCCTCCCACGCCATGCACTCCGAAGGCGTCGAGGGAATCGTCGTAGCCGAACCAGCTCTTGACGATGGTCACCATGAGGAAGCAGAAGATCCCGGCGACGAATCCGATCACGAGCGCCGACATGGGCTGCACAAAACCGGACGCCGGCGTGATGGCCACCAGTCCGGCGACCGCTCCCGAGATCGCGCCCAGCGCGCTGGGCTTGCCGTTGCGGATCCACTCGGAGATGCTCCAGCCGATGGCTGCGGCGGCCGTGGCGAAATGGGTGTTGACGAAAGCGCTGGTCGCCAGGCCATTGGCCGCGACCGCGCTGCCGGCGTTGAACCCGAACCACCCCACCCACAGCAGGCAGGCGCCGATGAAGCTGAGCACGACCGAGTGCGGCGGCGAGGGCTCTTTGGGGTAACCGACACGCTTGCCCAGATAGAGCGCGCACACCAGAGCGGAAACCCCGGAAGTGACGTGGACCACGGTGCCGCCGGCGAAGTCGAGGCAGGGAATCTTACCGCCCAGCGCGGCATTCAGCAGACCGCCTTTGCCCCAGACCATATGCGCCATGGGCGAATAAACCACGATGGACCACAGGGTGAGAAACAGACACATGGCGCTGAACTTCATGCGCTCGGCAAAGGCACCGCAGATGAGCGCCGGCGTGATGATGGCGAACATCAGCTGGTAGATCATGTACGTCTGCGCGGGCACGGTGGCGCCGTAATCGGGATCGGGGGCCAGACCGACGCCATGCAGGAAGGCGTTATGCAGACCGCCAATGAAGGCGTTGCCTGTGCCAAAGGCCAGGCTGTAGCTCACCAGCGCCCACAGCACTGTGATGATGCACATCATGGCGAAGCTCTGCATCATGGTGGCGAGCACGTTTTTGCGCCGCACCAGGCCGCCGTAGAAGAGCGCCAGTCCGGGACCGGTCATCATCAGCACCAGCGCGGCGCTGGTCAGCATCCATGCGTTGTCGCCGGCAGAAACAGCGGGGGGCGCCGGCGTTTGAGCCAGAGCGGCGGAAGCGCAAACGAGAGGGAAAAGACAAAGCAGCCGAATCAGACGACGAAGGTGCATATAACTCCGCTGACAATTAACGGAAATATGTCACGACGTGGTGACCGGTGAGGCGAGGGCCGATCTTCCGGTAGCCCGAGGGATGCTGAAAACGCGGGAAATGCCTTGGAACTCACTTTTACATATTTTTCGTGAATCGAAAACAGGAAATGTACTGAAACGTGCGACTCAATTTTCAGCGAAGCATCTTTTCAGCAGGGCACGTGGCTGAGGTGCAGGGAGCGGGAGAGGATTGCCGGCCATTCGTACCCGCATGCGGGATCGCGCGCATCGCACGCGGTTACCGCCGGGCGGGAAAGAACCCTCCGGTAACGGTATAGTGGACCTATGAGTGAAGCATTGCGGGATCGCCGGCTTTTCGGCGCGCTGGAGAGCAGCGCGAAGAACCGCGAAAAGGTATTTGAGGCGAGCTATGGCTTCGAGCAGCCGGAGGGGGTGTTTCTCACCACTGTCGACGCGGCCATTAACTGGGTTCGCAAGAATTCGATCTGGCCGATGACGTTTGGTCTGGCCTGCTGCGCGATCGAAATGATGTCGATGGGCGCGTCCCGCTTCGATGTGGCACGATTCGGCGCGGAGGTTTTCCGTCCCTCGCCACGGCAATCCGATCTGATGGTCATCGCGGGGCGAGTTTCCTGGAAAATGGCACCCGTGATCCGGCGCCTGTACGACCAGATGCCGGAGCCCAAGTGGGTCATCTCCATGGGAGCATGCGCCACGTCGGGCGGAGTATTTAACAACTATGCACTGGTGCAGGGTGTGAATCAGGTGATCCCGGTCGACGTTTACGTGCCTGGCTGCCCCCCGCGGCCGGAACAACTGCTCTATGCCATAACTCTGCTGCAGGAGAAGATTCAGCACGAGAACGGCAGCCTGAAGCGTGTGCTCAACTTGCAATAAGGTCGGCAGGTTGAGTACTCTTAAAGCAACGTAGTTTCCCCCCGCAGTCCGCTCTTCGACTGCGCATTCCCCCTTGTCAGAGTCCGTTACCTCCTGGTGCTGATTGTCACAGAAGGTTAATCCTTTCGATACGCCGGTGTTTTTGCCCTCGAATTCGGGCAACACATTGAAATAATGGCTTTCTAAGCAAGTTGGATCGTGGTAATGCCACCTTTGCGCGGATGATGTCTGGCTCCTCCCCAACAGCCATCATGAGTTCGCAGGCGGCATGGGTTCACGCAGTTCAAGATCAGAGATTATCTGCAGATTGCGGAGGATAGACGCATGCAATTTCGTCGTTTTTGCTCTTCAGGCAGCGCCTGGTTCACCGGGTGTGCGTTGCTGCTTGGTGCGGCCGTTGCCATGGGGCAAAGTTCGTCGTCGGTGCCATCGGCCCCTTCCCCCCAGGAACCATCGCCGTCCCGGTGGGACGTGTTTATGGGGTATTCATA